>DCGE01000176.1:0-136 GCA_002314525.1 Prevotellaceae bacterium UBA1786
CAAGTACCTTATGCTGGCAGTAGAACGGCACCCACCCTCCGTATTTGTAGAAACCTGATGGGTCGTTCTTGTAGAGTCCTCTCCAAATCTGAGTGATCGGCTGACCTCCGATGAAACCGTACATTCCTTCTTTGTC
>DCGE01000176.1:157-11779 GCA_002314525.1 Prevotellaceae bacterium UBA1786
TGTCGTAGGCATCCTGGCAGTCCTTCATGATAGCAAGACAGTAAGACAGCCTGTCCGAGAGTCGGCTGACGAGCGATGTCAATTCCGGATCTCCCTTACATGCAGCCATCGACATAGCAAGGGCTGATACATAATGACCTCCAACATGACCCTCAAGACTCCAGTCGGGTTGTCCCCAATTGCCGAAAGACGGGTGTTTGCTGGTCCACCCGAAGTATTTTGAACCGGCAAGGTCGCTCAGTCCTGCTTCGCGGATAAAGGGACACATAAGCCTATCGGCATCGTATTTCAGAAGAAGTTCGGAATTTGTAACAAGCGAAGTCTTCATCGGACCATCGAGCAGGACTACTTTCTCCAAATCGAAATGCTGAGGATAGAGAACTGACTGTGCATCTGCCGTAAAATTCCACGCAATAGCTAATATGACTATAAATAATACTTTCTTCATACTGATTAATATAAGAATTAAGAATGGTTATTATCCAAGTTTTACATCGCAAAATTACAAAATTATTCTTTATTATCATCTATTTTCATATTGAATGTTACGAAAATTAAAGCAAAAAATACTTTTTCTTATAGTTTATGTCATTTTTTATTCGTTACTTTGCAGTTGCAACAAACCATATTTAAAAATGAAAGGAAATACACTGATTGTAATTATTATGTTGATGTGCTTTTCTGCATTCTCAAAAGCACAGATTCCGTTTGGAAACACACCGCCGCTTCATGTAGAAGGGAAGTGGGTCAAAGACCACAACGGCAACAAGGTTGTGTTGCACGGAGTGATGGATACTCCGAGCGCATGGTTCAACGGTGGACGCTGGGGATGGAACTACGACTCCAACGGTGTTACGAAATGTATCGATTACTTCGACAAACTCTTCACAGCCATCACCGATACTGTCCACGGTGCTTACTGCAATGTGTTCCGTCTGCACCTTGATCCGGCATGGACCAACGACAACAGCTATCAGTACTGTGAGAAGACAGGCGATGGGGAGGCTGACATCCAGCACTTCAACCCTACACGTCTGAAGACATATATGAAACAGCTCTACTGGAAGATCATCCAGAAGGCCTTGAAACACGGACTCTACGTCATCGTACGTCCTCCTGGAGTATGTCCGGGCAACATCAACGTGAATGGTGTATATAACAAATACCTCATGGAGGTATGGGACATCGTAACCCAGAACGACTCCATACTCAAATATTCAGGTCAGGTGAGCATAGAACTCGCCAACGAACCTATCAACCTCTACGATGCAAACGGCAAAAGCAGTGTCACAGCCAAACATGACTTCTTCCAGCCGATTGTCAACAAGATGCGTCAGAATGGTTACACAGGAATCATCTGGGTGCCGGGAACCGGCTATCAGTCAAGTTATCAGGACTACGCCACAAACCCTATTACCGGCTACAACATTGGCTATGCAGTGCATAACTACAGCGGATGGTACGGTCAGGAAGACAGCAATGCCAACGGCGGAACCTTCGTGGTCAACTTCAGAAAGCAGGTCCCGGTAGTCGAGACAAGTCCTATCATGGTGACCGAAATCGACTGGAGTCCTCAGAACAAGAATGAGATCGACCACTACAACGAACAAGGGCAGCCTGTCTACAAGAACTACGGAACATGGGCAACGGCAAGTACCTCGAAATGGGGAGTGGCATGGAAGAAGGTGATGGACTATTATGGCAATATCGGCATGACTCTTACCGGCACCGGTGATTATATTGATATCGACAAGTCGATTGCCACCAATCCAGCACACGCCGTCGTTGCTTTTGACGGTAATCCTGAATGCTGTGCGCAGGCTTGCTTCGACTGGTATAAGGAATATGCACAGAAGGATTATCCTCATGCTGACTACTCTCGTAAGTGGAGTGCCGACCTCGGCAACGGAAAATACAAGAACCCTATCCTCAATGCCGACTTCCCTGACCCTGACGTCATACGTGTAGGCGATACATTCTACATGGTGACTACCACCATGTTCCATTTCCCTGGGGCTACCATCCTGAAGTCAAAGGACCTTGTCAACTGGCAGTACTGCTGCAATCCTCTTGAACAGATAGATGACAACAACGCCTACAACCTTCTTTCAGGTGCCAACCATTATTCACAGGGACAGTGGGCATCGAGCCTCAACTACTCCAACGGCACATTCTACTTGTATTTCATATGCTACGGACGCGACGGTGTTGACAACACGAAAAATATCATGCTCACCACTTCCGACCCTGAAGGCAAATGGGATATGCAATACTGGGACAAGCACTACTACGACAGCGGATGGCTGTTCGACGAAGGTGAAAACGGTGACGGAAACGTCTATGTTGCATGTGGAATCGGTGATATCTACGTTGCCAAACTCCGACGCAGCGACCTCCGCGAATTGTCAAGCACGATGGTTCTGTCCTTGGGCAACGGTCTGGAGGGCTCTCACATGTACCATATAGGTGATTACTACTATATCTATGCCACTTACGGTGGAACCGAGGGTAGCCAGACCATCTTCCGTTCCAAGAATCCTATGGGCCCATACGAGGAACATGAAGGCCGTGTATTCGCTAACCAGCACATCCACCAAGGTGCTCTCGTTGATACTCCTACCGGAGAGTGGTGGACCATTCTGTTCAAGGATGCAGGGGCCATTGGCCGCATACCTTACCTTGAACCTGTTACATGGGTTGACGGATGGCCGATAATCGGAAAGGCCGGAGTTGATGTATCAAAGAACGGCATCGCATACAAGAAACCTACCGTTGTCACAGATCCCGTCCAATTCACCAATACCGACTTCGGACGTACTTACCTGCCTACCAATGACACCTTCACTGATCCTAAGCTGGGTCTTCAGTGGCAGTGGAACCACAACCCTGACAATTCCGGTTGGAGCCTGTTTGAAAATCCTGGATGGCTGCGCCTGCACAGCGTAAGCGTTACCGACAATCTCTACACAGCGCGCAACTCCCTCACCCAGCGTATCATGGGTTACTCCGGAGAAGGTACTACTCAGACACGCGTCATCGACAGCTATGGAACCATCAAGATGGACATCAGCAATATGCGAGACGGCGACGTGGCTGGTATTGCTGTATTCCAAGACCCTTACTCTGTCGGTGCCGTGAAAATGATAGGCGACAAGAAATATCTGTACAGCTACCAGTCCAACTCCGATGACTGGACAAAACTCATCAACGAAAAGACATATACGGAAATCACGTCTGATATCATCTACCTTAGGGCAGTCGTCAACTTCGGAACCAACAAGGCAAAATTCTATTACAGTCTTGACAACCAGACATGGACTCAGTTCGGCGAGGTGATGGACATGCGCTACATTCTTTCCATCTTTGTCGGTCAGCGTTTCTACCTCTTCAACTACTCAACAAAAGGACTGGGCGGCTATGTTGACATCGACTGGTTCTCAACCGAGCCGAAATACTCTGAGGAACTCTACTTCGGACCTGACGTACTTCATACGTACACCGAAGACGACCTGACGATGGAGAGCCTTTCCATGACAAAGACAGACTACGCCCTAACCGTAGGTTCCGCCAAGGCATTGGAGATTATCTGCAAGGCCAAATCCGGAATGGAGTCGAATGTAGCATCCAACTGCAAATACTCGATAAGCAATCCAGCCGTTGCCGGAATCATCGGCGGCAGGATAGTCACATACATGGACGGCAACACCGAGATTACCGCTACATACAAAGATGCATTCGGCAATTCGGCATCAGTCGACTTCACTGTCGAAGTCAGCACCTTCCCTCTCACCAACGATGCCTTCAATCCTTCTATCTACGGTACCGGAACATTCTCTGAATCCACTAAGATTCTCAAGACCAGCCAATATGGATTCGGTGGTTGGCAGTACAGCAACAGCGTCGACCTCTCCGGGTACAACTACCTCGTAGTACGTCTGCGTCGTGGTACCACCTGCCAGCCTTCCTTCCGCCTCTTCGACTCCAACAACTACTGGTCATCACCTTATATGTTCAATATCGGCACCAAGAAAGAGGCCGTCATCGACCTTCAGAACATGAAGACCGAAGGTGGCGACAAGGTTAATCCTTCACATATCTACATTGCAGGCTTCTGGTCCGACGGTTCACAGCCTATATATATAAAGGAGGTGTTCCTCAGCAACGACGGTGTGAACCCTGTAGGGATTCAGACCATGTATGAAATGAGGAGTGAGGAGTCAGAAGTGAGGAGTTATAACCTTTCCGGACAGGAAGTCGGTCCAGATTTCAAGGAAATTGTAATTAAGAACGGAAAGAAATACTTAATCAGATAACAGAATATTATGAAGAGATTTGTATTTGCGCTCATAGCAGCGCTATTCATGGCACTCAGTGCTTCAGCTCAGGGATTCAGAAATCCAGTCATCAACGCCGATGTACCAGACAACTCGCTTTGCAGAGTCGGAGACTACTATTACATGGTTTCAACCACGATGCACCTCATGCCTGGTGCACCTGTGATGCGCAGTAAGGACCTCAAGACGTGGGAAACCATCAGCTATGTCTATGACCGTATCGACGACGGCGACCGCTACAACCTCATCGACGGCAAAACCGTCTATGGTCAGGGACAGTGGGCTTCATGCATCCGCCATTATTTCGGCAAGTTCTATGTATGGTTCACTACCAACGGCTCTCCTAACGGTTTCCTCTATTCCGCAAAAGACCCTGCAGGACCTTGGACTCTCGTCTGCCGTCCTCCTCATTTCCACGACAGCAGTTTCTTCGTCGATGACGATGGTCGTGTATATATGTTCTACGGAACTGGCGAAGCTGTCGAACTCACTCGTGCCGTCCTTGACGAGAACGGCAAAGTATGGGGACAGGAAGCTATCCTCCGCAAGTTCACAGTACCTGTTCGCGACGGCATCGAGAACGGACTGCTTGAAGGCAACAACATGAACAAGATCAACGGCAAGTACTACCTCCTCATGATCTCATGGCCTCGTGGCGGCGTCCGCCGTGAGGTATGCTACCGCTCCGAGAGTGTTGACGGACCATGGGAAAAGAAAGTCATCCTCGACTACCCTCTCCCTCCTTTCAAGGGCGGCGGTGTAGCACAGGGTGCCATCGTTGACTCACCTACAGGCCAGTGGCACGGCATCTTCTTCCAGGACCGCGGCGGTGTAGGTCGTGTTCCTTGCTATGTTCCTTGCCGTTGGGTCGATGGCTGGCCTATGCTCGGCGATGCCGACGGAAAGGTTCCAGATGACCTCTCTGCCAAATACATCAATCAGACTGGCATCCTCGGTTCCGACGAATTCAATTCTGATAAACTGTCGCTTTACTGGGAATTCAACCACAATCCGGTTGACGGAGCATGGTCACTCACCGAACGTCCCGGATACCTCCGTCTGAAGACTAGCCGCGTGGTTGACAATATCTTCGTGGCTCCTAATACCATCACCCAGCGCATGGAGGGTCCAAAGTGCACTGGTACCGTGAAACTCGACATCAGCCACATGCAAGACGGCGACCGCTGCGGATTATCTGCATTCTGCGGACTCAGCGGCATTCTGATGATCAGCAAGGAAGGAAAGAAGGTATCTCTCCAGATGGAAGAACACAACCTCAAGCTCAACCGTCAACATGCAGTCGATAACGTCGATGTGAAGATCGGAAGCGAGAAGGCCGTAAGTCTCAGCCCGAAGAAAGCCATATACCTCCGTGTTGACGGTGACTTCACCGACGGGCGCGACATTGCAACATTCTCCTACAGCCTCGACGGAAAGAAGTTCGTTCCGTTCGGCACTGAGGTCAAGATGCGATTCGATATTGGCACCTTCTTCATGGGCACCAAGTTCGCCATATTCAACTATGCAACCAAACAAGTCGGAGGCTACATCGATGCCGACTGGTTCCACTTCACCCACGAAGGATAAGACGAAACTATGTACTAAAAAATCTGCCACCGGAAGTTCCGATGGCAGATTTTTGTTATTAATAAGTTGAATAGTTTACTTTATCTTTCCTGCAACGATTGTACAACGGTTCTTGTCGTTCTCTGAGAATGGCTGAACTGTGTCACCCTTGTATTCTACCTTGAGCTGACTTGCTGGAATGCCCTGAGCCTTGAGAGCCTCGGCTACTGATTCAGCACGCTGCTGTGAATACTTCTGGTTGATCTTTGCATTACCTGTACCCTTATCAGCATAACCGACGATTGTGATAGTCTGGTCAGGGTGTTTCTTAGCCCATTCAACAGCCTTCTTGATGAGTTCATCAGGGTTTGGAGTGCTCTGACGGATGTCGTAGAAGATAGTCTCATCAAGCGGTTCATCAACAACCTTTGGTGCTGGAGCAGGAACCGGTGCTGGTGGAGGAGTCGGTCTGACTACTGGTGCTGGAGTTGGTGCTGGAGCAGGAACTACAACAGGAGCTGGTGCCACCTTCTTCTCTACCTTCTTGAAACCAAACTTGTAAGTGATGCCGAGCTGGGCTGTTACCATCCAGTCGTCGCTGTTGTTATGCTTTGAGTTGAAGCGGTCATCGAGGCTGTTTGCATCAACTTCAAGACCTACACTCCAATGCTTTGCGATGTTGATGTCGGCAAGGAGTCCAGCTCTGAGGTTGTGGTTGAGAAGAGACTTTCTTGTTGTGCCCTCACCCCATGCGAGTTCTGTGTCGTAAACCACTGTTGGGTATGTAGCAAGAAGTTCGTTGTATTCGTCGTTATTCCATGCATAGTTCAGACCTACACCTCCGATGAGATACAAGTCAACCAGATGACGGTGCTTCTTTGAGAAGATGTTGCTGAGGTTGAGCATGAGATCGAGGTCTGTTGTAACATAGTTATACTTGTATGTCAGAGGATCGCCTGCGGTCTTGAAACCACCTTTTGACTCCCATGCATTGACATGAAGTCGAGCACCTACTGCTGGGAAGAACATACGGCCGATGCCGAAACTTGCTGTAGGACTGATGAGATCAGTGAACTTGACATCTGTGAATGTAGTACCTACACCACCTTGCAATTGGATGAAGTTGTAAGGATAAGGCTTGTAACCGAGTTGCTGGCATTCACCAGAACAAGACTCCTGTGCACTTGCTGCAGAGGATGCCATGATAGCCATTGCGGCTAACAAAAACAATTTGATTCTTTTCATAATTGATGATTTAATATTTAGTACGTATATTTACAGAATTACACTTATAATCCGCAAAGTTAAGGAATATTATGTGATATAACAATTAAAACATGTTATTAACACATTATTTTAATATCATTTAACATGATATTCGGAAAACAAGCACGATTGACGTCTTTTCATATAAGACTAAAAATGAAAATCTGTCATCATAATATCACTTAATATTTGGATTTTTCATCGGAATGATGTAAATTTGCAGAGCAATCAAATCATTTTCTGGACTTAACTGATTATGAGCAACAACGGAACATTACTTTGGGTTGATGATGAGATTGAGCTTCTGAAGGCGTACATCATCTTTCTTGAGAAAAAGGGGTATGAGGTCATCACTGCAACCAATGGTCGTGATGCGGTGGAGATGTGTCAGGAGCGCTCGTTCGACTTGATATTCCTCGATGAGAATATGCCAGGTCTAAGTGGGTTGGAGACTCTTTCCAGGATAAAGGAAGTAAACAACAACATTCCGGTGGTGATGGTTACCAAGAGTGAAGAGGAAAACATCATGGATCAGGCCATTGGGAAGAAAATTGCGGACTATCTCATAAAGCCAGTGAATCCAAATCAGATATATCTTACAATCAAGAAGCATCTGCAGAGGAAACAGATCGAGACTCAGGTCACTGACTCGTCGTATCAGCAGAATTTCGGAAAGATAGGTATGCAGATAAACGACTCCTACAGTCTTGAGGAGTGGATGGATGTGTATAGGAAACTGGTGTTCTGGGAACTGGAACTCAGCACTACCGGCAGTGAGATGTCGGACATGCTCCGACAGCAGAAGACCGAAGCAAACATTGAATTTGCGAAGTTCATAAAAAGGAACTACATTGACTGGATTCAGGACGACGACAGACCTATGATGAGTCCAGATATCTTCAAGAAGAAGGTGTTTCCGGCTGTCAACGCGGGCGAGCAGGTCTATCTGCTTGTGTTTGACAACCTGAGATATGACCAATGGAGGATTATCAGCCAGGAACTGAATGATGACTTCATCATTGACGAAGAGCTATATACGAGTATCCTGCCTACTGCCACCCAATATGCAAGAAATGCCATTTTCGCAGGACTGATGCCTGACCAGATCGCAAAAATGTTTCCCGACCTATGGGTTGATGAAGACGAGGAAGAAGGTAAGAACCTCAATGAGTCACCATTGATACAGACCCAACTGGAAAGATACAGGAGATATGACACATTCTCGTATAACAAGCTGAACAACTCTGATGATATAGACAAGCTGTTAGGTCAGTTCCATACTTTGGGCAATACAGATATCAACGTCATCGTAATCAATTTCATTGATATGCTCTCACATGTCAGGACGGAATCAATGATGGTCCGTGAACTGGCATCTGACGAAAATGCATACAGAAGCATCACTTCGTCATGGTTCCGCCATTCGCCTATCAGGGAACTGTTCACGCGTCTGGCACAGACTGATGCCCGCATCATCATAACGACAGATCACGGAAGCATCAGGGTTGACAAGCCGATAAAGGTCATCGGTGACAAGAACACGAATACAAATCTCAGGTATAAACTTGGTAAGAATCTGAGCTATAATCCAAAAGAGGTATTTGAGATTAAGGACCCAAGAAAATCCTACCTACCGTCACCGAATATCAGCACGTCATATGTATTTGCATGTGGGAATGACTTCTTTGCCTACCCAAACAACTACAACTACTACGTGAACTATTATCACAACACATTCCAGCATGGTGGTATAAGCATGGAGGAGATGTTGATTCCTGTGGTGGAGATGAAGAGTAAGAAGGGGAAAAAGTGAAGAGATGAGAGATGAAACTGAAAACTGATTCAAGAGTAAAAAACAACTATCAATGAAATTCAACATAGATCAAATCGATGAGGCTGCGAGGACATTCCTTGAGGCTCTGGGAAATAACAAGATTGTGGCATTCTATGGTGGAATGGGAGCCGGGAAGACGACTTTCATCAAGGCGATATGCAGGCAGTTGGGAGTGTCAGACGTGATTACGTCGCCGACTTTTGCAATTGTCAACGAGTATGCGGACCGTGATAATAATCCAGTATATCATTTCGACTTCTACCGAATAAAGAAGGTTGATGAAGTCAGAGACTTGAGTTTCGACGACTATATTTACAGCGGATATCCGTGTCTGATGGAATGGCCGGAACTCATAGAAGAACTGCTCCCTCCGGAAACCATAAGAGTCACTATCCATGAGACCGAAAACGGAGAAAGAGAACTCTCAATCATTCATGAATCCTAACTCTTAACTGCGCCAAAGGCGCCCCACCCTATGCAAGATTTCGTACACTTACACGTACATACACAATATTCAATCCTCGACGGTCAGGCCAATATCAAGAAACTGGTTGACAAAGCAATAGGCAACGGCATGCGAGGCATGGCAATCACAGACCATGGCAACATGTTCGGCATCAAGGAGTTCTACAACATAGTCGAGAAGGTCAACAAAGGCAGGAAAGACGAAGGTCTGGAGCCTTTCAAACCGATCTTCGGATGTGAGATGTACTGTGCCCGAAGAAGCCATCTCTCCATGGATAAGAACAACAAGTTGGACCAGAGCGGATGGCATCTTATTCTTCTGGCGAAGAACGAAACGGGATATCACAACCTCATAAAACTCGTCAGCCATGCATGGGTGGATGGATACTACTACCGTCCACGTACCGACCACGAAGAACTGGAGAAATATCATGAAGGCATTATTGCCAGCAGTGCATGTCTGGCCGGTGAAATCCCATGGTATATCAGGAAAGGCATGATGAAGGAGGCAGAAGAATCCGTACAATGGTTCAAGAACCTTTTTGGAGATGACTTCTACCTTGAACTCATGCGGCATGAGGTAAAGAACCCTAATGCCAGAGCCAACCGCGAGACATTCCCGCTTCAGCAGCAAGTCAACAAAGTGCTCATAGAACTGGCCCATAAAATTGACGTGAAGCTGATCTGTACCAATGACTCGCATTTCGTAGACGAAGAGAACGCAGAAGCTCACGACCGACTGATATGCCTGAGTACCGGAAAGGATCTGAATGACCCGACACGAATGCTCTACTCAAAGCAGGAATGGTTCAAGACACGCGAAGAGATGAATGAGATCTTCAGCGATGTTCCGGAAGCCCTATCAAATACAACCGAGATTCTTGACAAGGTTGAGTTCTACAACATCAACCACGCTCCCATCATGCCGTTCTTTCCTATTCCGGAAGAATTCGGTACAGAGGAAGAATACCGCCAACGGCTCACTGAGAAAGATCTGTATGACGAATTCACACAGGATGAGAACGGCAACGTCGTGATGAGTGAGGAGGAAGGAAGGAAGAAGATTGCCCGGCTCGGCGGGTATGACGCACTCTATCGAATAAAGTTCGAGGCCGACTATCTGGCTCATCTTGCCTACGAAGGAGCAAAGCGCTGCTATGGCGACCCGATTCCGGACAACGTAAAGCAGCAGGTGAAATTCGAGCTCCACATCATGAAGACCATGGGATTCCCAGGCTACTTCCTGATTGTACAGGATTATATCAATGCAGCAAGAAAACAACTCGGAGTATGGGTAGGACCAGGACGTGGAAGTGCTGCTGGGTCTGTAGTAGCATACTGCCTTGACATCACCAGAGTCGATCCTATCAAGTATGACCTGCTGTTCGAACGATTCCTCAATCCAGACCGAATCAGTCTTCCAGATATTGATGTCGATTTCGATGACGACGGACGAGGAAAAGTACTCCAGTACGTCACTGAAAAATACGGAGCAGAAAAGGTTGCACATATCATCACATATGGTACTATGGCTACGAAACTTGCGATTAAGGACGTAGCACGAGTGCAGAAGGTACCGCTGAACATTTCCGACGAACTCTGCAAAGCCATTCCAGACAAACTTCCGAGCGGCAAGAAGATGAATCTCAAGAATGCCATTGACGAAGTTGACAAGCTCAAGGAGGCCACGACAAGCACTGACCCATTGATAAGAGAAACCATGGCCTATGCCCAGATGCTTGAGAACAATGTCCGCAACACTGGAGTCCATGCTTGTGGAACCATCATCTGCCGCGACGACATAACCGACTGGGTGCCAGTAAGTACCGCCGATGACAAAGAGAGCGGAGGCAAGGTGCGCTGTACTCAGTATGACGGTCACGTCATTGAAGAGACTGGTCTCATCAAGATGGACTTTCTCGGACTGAAGAACCTCAGCATCATGAAGGAGACCGTTGACAACATAAAGGACAGCCTCGGAATCGATGTCGATGTTGACACACTCGACATTAACGATCCCGATACATACCGACTTTACAGCGAAGGCCGTACGATAGGCACATTCCAGTTTGAGTCGGCCGGGATGCAGAAATACCTCCGTGAACTGCATCCGTCAACCTTTGAGGACCTCATTGCCATGAATGCCCTCTACCGTCC
>DCGE01000025.1:0-506 GCA_002314525.1 Prevotellaceae bacterium UBA1786
AAGGGCATATTCGTCAACCAGGATGGTCATGCTGGAAAAGGTTATGTTGTCAACCACTGTCCAGTCTGGACGGTCACACTTGGTTAAGATTCCGCTGATGGTCTTGTTGTAGGGATTCTCCGTCCTTATGTTCCCGTCCTCGTCCGATGAGCATGAAGCCAGGACGAGTACGAGAGTAAGTAATGATAATAATGTCTTTTTCATGTTATCTGAGTTTTTTCTTTCCGTTGATGATGAATACTCCGCGGCGGGCGTTGAGGGATTCGATGTCGCTGTACTTGATGCCGGTGAGGTCGTAGACGCTCTCGGCACCGGTCTCGGTGAAGTCGATGACGTACGGTGACTGGAGTGAGCCGAGTACGCCTGTGGCGTCGTAGCTGACGGACTTCGTGGTGATTCCTACGACGGTGCCGCCTCTGAGGTTGGCGAACCGGATGGCGGAACCTTCCTGGGCATTGACGTTGAGGAAGAAGAGGCTGCCGTCTTCACTGATCTCGGCATAGCCT
>DCGE01000025.1:560-771 GCA_002314525.1 Prevotellaceae bacterium UBA1786
CGAGCAGGACGTCGCCTTCGCGGTACTGACCTTCACGGATGGTGGCGATGACTGGCATCGAGGTAGGGTACTTTGATGCGTCGAGGCCTTCGACAGTGGCGAATTCCTGGCGTTCAGGGGCGCTGTTGATGGTTGAGTTGGTGTACTTCACCGTAACCGACTCGCGGAGGCCGTTACGCTTCACATAGTAGCCTTCGCCCGGACGCAGGTA
>DCGE01000025.1:793-2142 GCA_002314525.1 Prevotellaceae bacterium UBA1786
AAGCCGTCCTTCTGTGCTACGGCAAACTGGTCGTGGCTCTTTATGACGGTTCCTGCCGGTGCCTTTGTACTGCCTGCCTGGAAGTCGGAGAGCGCGATATTGATTGGCTGGCTCACATCGAGCAGGTACGCAAGGTCGGCCCAGTCGGAGCCCTTGAACCGGAGTGTCACGGTGCGGTCTGATTCGTCGATGGCATTTCCCTTGACGGTGACGCTGCCTTCGTCCTGGACGTAAATCTGATATACATTGTCTTTGGCGAAGAGTACGTCGTCGAAGTTGCTGTCCCACTTTCCGTCGCTCTGGAAGAGTGATGGCTTATGGCCCAGACTGGTGAATACGTCTCCTATGGTGAATACGTCCTTGTCGAGGAAGAGGTCGTTGAGTCCGTTGGATGCTATAGGTTTCACATTGAACGATACCCAGTTCCAGCCATTGGTGAGTGTGATGCTCTGAATCTTCCGCAGAGTGGTGCGCATCTCAAGTGGCATGTCACTTCCGACTATCTTGTTGTTGGTGAATACCTGCTTGCTCTCCACCCATTCCCCTTTGACCATATTGCCTGTCTCAAGATCGTAGATCTGCCCGTCGGAAGCGCTGTAGAGTCGGAACTCGATAGGCTTCTTGTTCAGCTTGTAGTTGCCGAGGACTGTCATGTAGAGCATGCTGGTGCTGTTGGCAGCATCGATGGTGAGGTGTGACCTGCCGACGCAGACTTTGTCGATGAAGGCACAGACTACATCCTTAGGATGTATGTCGATGCTCCAGTTGCCTGAGCTGTTGCGCTTCATGACTTTTGCGATGAAGTTCATTGAACTTGAGTATTCAGGGTCGGTGGTCACTTCCGGAACGGTGAAGTCGGCACTGACGAGGACGTTGACGGTGAAGGAGCTGACGAGGTTGTTCTCATCGGTCAGATAGACGGTGGCTGAGTAGAAGCCCGGTGTCAGTCCGTCGGTTATCGTCAGTATGGCGGCGCCTTCATCGAGCGGCTGTATGTTGCCCATGGTGTTGGAGAGCTTGAGCCATGAGGCTGTGGTCTCGAGTCTGTATGATATCACGCGTCCGCTCTTGTTCTTCCATTTTGCGATGAAGGTGGTATCCTTTCCTACTGGCAGGTTGAACAGACAGTTCCTCTCCTCCCATTCAAGGGCGTTGCGGTTGACATATACCGACCACATTTTAGGGTTCTTCATGACATTGCCGTTGAGGTCTTCGACATTGCGTACCACGAGGTTCAGGTGCTGGTGGTTGATGTCGGCGTCGGCCTTGTTGATGTTGATGAGAAGTTCGCTTCCGTTGCTCGACCACGAGAACGGCAGGTTCTGCAGGCCTGCTCCTGAACGGATAGG
>DCGE01000025.1:2174-8704 GCA_002314525.1 Prevotellaceae bacterium UBA1786
TATTCTGGTCAGGTGTGACTTTCGTCTCATCGACCATGATATCCTCTGCTATCTTGCCCGTTGCAGGGACGATCACGTTGTTGTAAGGAGAGAAGGCTACATACATGGAGCCCTGTGGGTTGGTGAGGTCCTGCTCGAAGTTCATGTTGACGGCAAGTTCCGGTTCGCTGCCCGTGAGTCCGGTGTTGTAGAAGGTAGAGTGGACATAGGCAGGAAGTGCGATGTTCCAGAGTGAGATGTTGTCGAAGTTTCCTACGAAGCCATTTCCTCCGAATGCGATGTATGAACTTGCCAGACCACCGATGAGTTCGGCGCTGATCTCGTTTACCATATCTCCGTCGATGAACAGTGATGCGACATTGAGCGAGCGGTTGACGGCGATGCAGACATTGTGCCATGTGGAAGCATTGAAATTGTCGGCAGTAGCTCCGAAACTGATGGTATTGCCTTCACTCACGAGTACGAGTAGGCTGTCCTTGAATGCTATGCGCATCTTGTCCTTACCCTTCTCGTCGAGTTTGTCGTCTCCGGCACTGAAGAGGGTGGTGTTGCGTACGGTGTTCCTGTCGTCGGCACGGAACCAGAAGGAGAGTGAATAGTCCTGAGTGTTGTTGCGGGTAAACTTGAGTTCAGCCTTGCTGGTAAGTCTGATAGGTGACTTGTCGGCACGGAGCGAATAGCCGTCAGGAGTCTGCCATGAGACACCTGAGAGATAGATGTCAGCACCGCTGACAATGTCGGCAACGACATCTCCGTCGGTCTCGATCATAGGCCAGTAGCCGATGAGATTCTTCTCGTGGTCGGAGAGTATCTTCTTGTATTTTGTAGCGACCTCGCTCGTGGTGAGTGCTTTGTTCCATAGGCGTACATCGCCGATTGATCCCTTGAGGTTGTTGCCGAGCATGACAGGACCATAGGCATGGCTGAGTTTCTTGTCATCAGCCTTTGACTCCTTGCTGAGCGGTACCTGTACATCGTCTACATAGAAACGCACTAAGTTGTCCTCAGCCGTGTAGGTCATGGCTACATGAGTCATTGCGGACCTGAGTGTGAGTTTGTGGGTATTGAGCGGTTCGCTGTAGAACGTGTTCTCGTCCAGCACTCCGACGAGGGCGTCTCTGCCGGTGTCGTAAGCCAGTGCAAGAGCCTGCTCCTTGTTGGATGAATATCCCTCGGAATCGAGTATGCTCATGATGATCGCCATGTTATCGTATTGCGTACCTGTACCCTCTACCTTGACCATAGCCTCCATGGTGAAGTCGTGGTTACTCAGTGTACGTTCCACCTTCGATATGGCCAACTGGGTGTCGTTGCCAGGGAAGTAGAGGTAGGAGCTGTGGTCGGCATCGCTGTTGTTGGTATAGCCCTGAACGGAGAAGTTGACTGTCTCGTCGAGGTAGTTGTAGGCTATGCCCTCGCTGAACGGCAGTGAGATGACGTCGTCGAAGTTGAGGATTCCGTCGGCTGGCTTAGGAATGCCGAACACGTCAGGACGGCGTGTGTCCTTAGTGCCGCTTACCACATTCGAGTTGCGTGTGACATATCCGTTGCCCAGACGGCAGAAGGATACGGCTCTCAGGTCGTACTTCATCTCCACAGGGTCGTTCTCGCCGTAGAAGCGTATGTTCGTGATCTTTCCGTTTGTGGTTATCATCTCCTTTGTGCCGGTGCCCTTGTTGTAGTAGACAGTGTCGGCATAGTAGGAGCAGAGGTTCACCCACTGATCCTCACTTTCGGTCTTCTTCTTGTACTGCAGTTCGATATGGTCGAAGTTGTCGTACTGTGTGGTTGAGAATCCGTCAATCTGGACCGGAATATAGTATCTGCCGTCCTTGTCGGTCTGTGAATACGTGTTCATCAGCCAGTTGTCGGCAGGCATTGAGATATTGACAGGTGATGAAGTCGGAACATAATAGACGCTGATCTTGGCCTCGTCACACAGTTTCCAGTAGTCAGGGTCGTCGGTGAACTGCAGCTTCAGGTCCTCGTACTTGTCGGCCTTGCCTCCGCGTGCCACCTCGATGGTCTTCTCAGTGCTCTCGCCCGGATTCAGGAATACCTTCACCGAATTGCGTACCGGCACTCCGTCGATGCTTATCTTCGCTCCGTCAGTGTTCGAGCGCTCGTCGATGTTGAGATAGAGAGTTGAAGGATTCAGGTATTTCGTCTTGTCGTTGATCTCTGTCTCGTTGGCAAGGCGAATCTTGAATACGGCAGCCTCGTCCTGCGGCTGGTTGTTGATGACTGGATTCTCAACATATATCTTCGGATTGTCGATGCGCTGGGTGCGCACTCCGAGAGGATAGTGGTTGCCCTTTGAATCGTTGTAGAAGAAAGTGGAGTCGGCATCGATCCACGGATTGCGCGTAGCACCGCCCCGCTGGACGAAGACGTAGTTGTGGACGCTGGAGTTTTCTGATGTCATCAAGAGTGTTCCGCCAAATGTCTTTTTCAGCCCTTCAACTGCTTCGCCTTTCTCAAAAGCTGTTATCGTATTATAAAAACTTTCAGTCACGTTCTTCAGGGAATCATCAACCACCTGATAGACATCCATGTCGATGGTGGAATTGTCCGTGGTGCTCAGGTGATAGCCTGAACCGGCTATTTCAGTAATGTTGTCAGAGAACTGGTTGGTTGCTGATTTGTCATTGCCACCCACCAGTGAAAGAGAGAACAGGATGCCCCATCCGTGAGTCTCCGTCTTCTCTTTGCCATTTTTGTCTGTTGTAGTTGTCGTAGTCTGGCCTGATGGCTGTTGGTTGGCACCTGAGCCTCCGGATGTGATGGTGTATTTCGGTCCGTTCAATGACAATACACGGTAGTATGACGTAGACTGTTCGCTATAGTCGATATCAGCTCCTGCTACGGAGTATGACTTTTTCTTCGGTGCTGAGTCGTCAGTATCTTTGCTGATGCTGGCATTGTACTTGATGGAGTCATTCTCTCTTATCAGGTTCTGCCAGCCTCTGATGCGGTCGTTGTACAATGACACAGAGTCTGTCTTGACTTTGGTATCAGGCAATACGGCTTTATAATTGTCGCCATCCTTGTAATAATAAGTAAGGTGAGTCGCCTTGGACAGTTTCTCAGCTGTAGCGAAATCTGCTACCTTGCGGAAGACCATGTCGCGCTGTTTCTCGAGTTCAGGTATCAGGGTACCGAGGATGTGCTTCTGAGAATAGATGAACATAGCCGAGCCTCCATCGGAGAATCCTGCACCTTCACCTATGATCATGAAGACGTCCTTGCCGTCCTTGTCCTTGCCCTTGCTGACGAGTTTGGTTGAACCATTCCTGACACTCTCTCCCAGTGACGCATATGACTCAGAATCAATCACATTGAAGGACTGGTATTTCCTTATGTCCACCTTGTCAGTGCGTCCGATATAGACATCGGCCATTGCACCTACATCATGCGGATCACTGCTCGTGGCGATTCTTTCGTTGGCAGTGAAAGTGTATTCTCCGTTCTTCTGTTCGATTGTGTGTTTAGTGATAGTCTTGAGGTCGAAATTCAAGAGAGGTAAGTTAAAAGTACCTGAAGCTTGGAGTAAGAAACCTAAGCTATATGCATACGCAAAACCGGCAGACAAGGACATCTGGAAATACCGCTGGTAGATACTCTCGTAGTTCCATGCCCACTTATAGGTCGTTCCCTTCTCCCTGAATGCATAGCTTCCTGATCCGTATGGGTCACGGATGATGTCGATCAGCTTAGGATCGGAAGTCAGCGCTCCGGCTACGAATACGCCGTTGTCGCGCGTACCTGTGACGAAGGCCTTCAGTGTGTCGGACTCATACTTCCGTCCGTCGATCTCCACCATAGCCCTGACATGAACAAGTGCGTCCTTGCCGGTGAAACTGAAGGTGGTGTTGTTCGGATTGATGTTGATGAAGTCGGCAGAGCCGTTGATGTCGAGTTCCTTCTCGATGACAGGTGATCCGTCAATAAGTCCGTTGACGAGGACAACCTTCTTGAAAGGAACCTTCACCTTATTGACAGGCTTTGCCGGATTGTTGTTGTATTTGAACTCTTCCTGAACCTTGACGGTGAATCCGTAGGTCTGTCCACTTACGAAGACAGGATAGTTGAATGCATATACCGGTTTCTTTGTCTTCTCGTCAGTCCATGCGACGTCTATCTTATGATTACCGGTAATCGTGTTGACTTCAATGTTCCCGGTTCCGAATACGGCGGAGCCACGCTGTGAGAGAGTGACTGTGACCGGTGCGTGATAGATGCGGTTGTAGGCAGCACAGTAGTCGGTCTCTTTACTGCCGCTCTTGTATGTGGCCTGTATAGCCTGGTTGGTGAGGTCCAGCGTCTGGATTCCTTCGCCTTCACCATACAGGGTGGAATAGCCCTCTGCGAAGATCTGTGATATCTTGTATTTGGCAGGTACGAGGTCCAGACAGAACTCTCCCGTCTTATGGGCCTTGACGACGATGCGCTTGCTCTCGAAGACGACATCGGTCGGGATGGCCTCTTCCGTCTTCTTGCCCTCGCGTACGGTCTGTCTGAAGCTTACCCTCTCACTCGTCTTGTCAGGGTCCTTGCGGTTGAAGTATAGGTATGACGTATTGTCGCCTTCGAGCTGGAGCACGAGGGTGATGCTGTCACCGATGATGTTTTCAGTCACGCCGAAACCTATCGGCTTGGCTCCTTCTACATCACCTCCAGCCACACGTCCGACCAGTCGGATGGTAGTGGAGTCGGTGAGTACAAGTCCTGCATAGTCCTCGGTCGGAGTGAAGATGGAGTCGTTCTTGTTCGGACCGCCGAGTATGCAACCGTTGTCTGACAGACGGTGCCCGGCCTTCGATGCCTTTATCTTCATCTGCATCTGAGGGAGAGTGAAGTTGAAGTTGCCCTTCGAGTCGGTGACGACAGGCTTGCCGTCCTTCAGGAGCGGTTTGTCGTTGACGGTGAACTGCATGTCGCTGACAGGTACGGTGGAGTTGGCGTAGAGTATCCTACCAGAGAACTGACGGGTCTTGCTGCATATGAAGTCGATGTCGGTATAGTTGCGCCGATGATCATCGAGTGTCAGTATGATTGTAGGTGAACCTGAAGGTCCTGCGAACTCCACTCCGCCCATGATGGCCTGTACTTCGTACTGTATGCCGTTGCCGTAGGAACAGAGTCCCTCGACACTGTAGGAACCGTCGGAGTTCACTGTAGTCTCAAGTACTGTAGCATCGGCAGAGAAGCCCGGCATGATGAGCGACTTGTCCTTGACGAGCACTTCATTGACCTGAAGGTGCTTAGGACTGTAGAGCGATATCCTGACTTTTGCATCACCAGGTATCGACATCCCGTTAGCCATCTGAACACGGCCGGAGATGGAACCGGTCTTGTAGTTTTTGTAGCCGTGAGTAGTTACTTCATCATCATATTTCTTGCCACGGAAGGTGACGGTGGTCTTCAGGTCAAACTCATAGGCATTGGCAGCAAGTACATCCTCGTCGAATATCTCGGACGTATTGAACTCACCGTCTATGAGGGTGGTGTCAGGCAGTATTAACTTGCTGTCGTATCCACTCTTGAATAGTTTGCGAACGAGCTTGTAGTCTGCCTTCAGGGATGTGTCGATGCCCCACGAAAGTTTGATGCCGTATTCGTCGCCCTTCGTAGCAGTGAAGTCGTGGATTTTCGGCATTACGGTTGAGAAGCAGTTGATGGCATCGGCATCCGAGCTCCTTGTCTTCTGGTTCATATTCGAGCAGATAGGATAGCTGCTCAGGCTGGCATCAACGTAGGCTTCGTAGTAGTAATGGGTATTAGGAGCCGTCTGCAGGTCCTCCACATCGACATAATAGTATCCCTCGGCGGCGTTGTATTCCACATTGCTTCCGTTCACCTCTATCGTCTTGGCTACCTCGTCCTTGTCCTGATACCATTCGTCGATCGGAGAAGAACGCTTGATGATGATTTTGGCATTCTCGTCCCAGAGGAACATGCGGTCTGTGAATCCCTGTCTCTCGGCCTCCTCCCTCACGGCCTTCTGTTCACTGGCAGGAACCAACTGATAAGGATAAGGATTGAGGAGTTTCAGACGCAGGATGACCCTGTGAGTGTCGTCCCAGTCAGAAGCCTTGCTGACACGGATGGTATCGACCTGAGGCAGTACGTTGGTCAGCAGTGCCTTCCAGGTCTTAGTGAACGGCTTGGTGTCGCCCCAGAGGCTGTTAGGTGTCGTTCGTGCCACCTTATAATATATATACCGTGCAGGGTATTTGTATGCCGTGAGTATCGTCTTTGCCTGACCTTTGAGGTCCCAGTCGTCGAAGGCACTCTTCGTATCATCGAACTTCACGCTCGTGGTCTTGCCCTCAGGTGACTCGTCGCGAAATGAGTACCATCCCCAAAGGGTGTCCTTCTCGGTCGTCTGGCTCGTGTAGCCTGAGAGGGCAAACGAACTGATGCTTGTGGCATCGGAGTAGTCAGACTGGTAGGCGCGGAAGACCTCGAACTGGTCCTCGGCTATGATGTCCTTGTCTTCCGGATAGGCGATGGCCCACTTCAGTGAG
>DCGE01000025.1:8793-10854 GCA_002314525.1 Prevotellaceae bacterium UBA1786
AGGATAGCTGTAGGTGACGAAGCATGTATCCATAGCCATACCGTTGACGAAGATTTTCTCCCCGTACATCAGCGCAACGATATCATGTATTCGCTCTACAGGTGGAAGGACATACTGCAGGCTCATGACTCCGTCAGGGAATTCCTGTGCTGAGATGAACTTGTTGTCAGTGCTATCCCAGAATCCGAGACTGTAGGCATTGCCCATGAGTGTAATAGTACCCATCTGTGAGCCCGGCTCGGTGGTCTGAGGATTGATCTGCGGTTCCATCATCACGATGCTTCCGTCGGTAGGAACCATGACATCACTTGATAAACCAGTTATGACGAGGTTGTTGCCTGCCACCGATGAACTGAATCTGAATTCCTTAGGCAGAGTCTTCACGTCGTCAGGAACCACCCACAGAAGGCTGGCCTGCTTCTTGTTCTTCTGGGTGCTGTGGTTAATCCAGAATACAGGAGTCTGAAGCTGGAAGGTATGGCTGTTTACGAAGGTGCCCTTGAGGCTCTTCATCTCGCCCGACCATTCCTTGTCGAAGGATAATCGCTCACGGTTGATGTTGAGGAACTGGCCGAAGTCCACCCATGTATCGTCGTCCTTGTACGAAAGTGTCATGTTAGGGAAGGCATGCCATATCTCTCCGTCCGAAGTACCCAACGTCACGATGAACTCATAGAGTCTGCCGCCGTGGTGTATGATCTTCAGGTCTTCCGATGCCAGAGGGTTGTTGTATGTGCTGTTGTCGCCATCGACATACTCCAGATTGACGTACTTGCCACCTGACTTATCGACCTTCTTGCCGACGCGTATCTTCGGGTAGGTCTGCTTGTCGAGTGTCTGGCGCCATACCATGTTCTTGGTTGAGCTGCCGTTGAGGTTGTAGCAGAGTTCGCCTGATACTGCCTTGACGGAGTCTATGTTGCAGTAAGAATACGGCATCGAACTTGCACCCAGTTTGCCGTAGCCAATAATGTTGCTGTATGATGTATATGAATGAGATACCGTAAGGTTGCCCTCAGCACAGGCTATGCCGCCGGTTCCGGTGGAGTTCTTCTCAGAGCATAGTAGTTTGACCACTCCCGTCACCCCACAGTAATCCACCGTGGTCTTACCGTTTACCAGACCTATGATAGGTGCACAACGGTAATGACCCTCTAGCTGTACATTATGCATCAGGAGATTCTTGACTGTACAGCCATCGCTCGACCGTCCTATAAGGCCCATGTCGTGATCTTCCTCACTGTGGCTCGAGAGGTTGGAGATGGTGAAGCCGTCACCGTTGAAAGAACCCCGATAATTCACTCGGCACACAGATTCATTCACGGTGTGGCGACCGATAGGAATCCAGTTTCGGTCGCTCATGTCGATGTCGGCAGTGAGTCTCGCACAGAGTGTGGAAAGTCCCATGTTCACAAGGTCGCGGAAAGACTCCAGTTCTGTTGGACTGCCGATGAGGAAAGGATCCACGAGGGTTCCTGCACCCTTCAGCTGAGGCATTGAGTTCATGTAGAGGCCGTTGAAGCAATAGACGCGCTGCGACTCCCAGAGAGTAGGCTGGCTGTCGACACCGATAGTCTGGAGCCAGACGGCATTGTTGTTGTTGGAGCCGTTGAGCTTATAGCATACCTCACCGCTTCGCATCTGTGCGTCAGTAACCTGTTCGCCTTGTGCTGCACCGAAAGCGACAGTATAGTAGCAGCAGGTGAAGGAGACCTTCTTGTTATTTCCGTCAGGCTTGCGAATGAAGGTGTATGAGTCATTTGTGCCGACAGTGACCTGCTGAGGGGCGAACAGTGAGTTGCCGACCTTTACTTCCGTATTGTTAAAAAGCCATCCTATGAAGCCTCCGCTGTAGGCTGCCTTGTTGCCTACCAATGAGCCTTTGAAGGCACAGTATGATATGTTGACCTTTCCGTTCGGATTGATTTCGCCGATAAATCCTCCAAGGGCGGCATCACCGCTGAAGGAGCAGTCGAGTGTGGCCTTGTTGACAATGTAGCTGAGCGTTGTGTTGCCCGATACATTACCGACGATCAAGCCTGCCACGTTCTTGGAGGTCTT
>DCGE01000238.1:0-169 GCA_002314525.1 Prevotellaceae bacterium UBA1786
GAATCGAGCGCTTTGAGTATGCAACTCGTGCAGCTTAGGTTGGCAAATCCCAGAAGCACACCTCCGCCGATGGCCTTCCAGCCGATGCGATGCTTCCTGAAACTACCTCGGACTATGCATGTGACGAACGAAATCAGTGAGGCTGTCACGAATATCATTCCTGTCAGGG
>DCGE01000238.1:181-1445 GCA_002314525.1 Prevotellaceae bacterium UBA1786
CGACAGTCGGTTGTTGACGAGCGAAGTGTCGTAGTTAATGCCGAGTGTAGTATTGTGCTGAACGAACTTGAGCATGAAGTCGGAAATGCCGTAGAAAAGGAACACGCCGAACAATGCTAGTGCTGCTTTCCTGTTTCGTATTTCATCCGAGGCAGATCGGTTGGCAACCCAATCATGTTTCTGCTGTTCGTTGGGCAGTATGATCATCAGCATTGCAGCCAGCACAAGGACCACGGGTGTCCATGGCGGTGCAGGCTGTGACAGAATCAGCCATGAGAAGACAACGGAAAGAATCAGCGATGCCCTTGCTGCTGCCGTAGTAAGTGCCACACCACATCGGAAGGTGGAACGATCCATTACCATGAATCCTGTAGAAAAAAGGAATCCCATAAGTGCGGATAGCAGCAGTGAGGATATAGGCAGACGGAAATCGGAGACTGCCTGTCCTCCGTTATGAATATCGAGAGCTATTGACGTCCAGGCAACTACAGCTCCGGTGACGTAATTGAAAAAAATAGTCTGTGGAACATTGATTCCGTGCCGTTGGTAAATCTTGAACAGCACGGAAAACAATGAACCATNNNNTGAACCGCAGACTATTGCGATGATGAGATAAATCATATATTATCAGTTGTGCATAAGCTCGAGACTACGCTTGATGAAGTCGTTGAGACTCTTGCCTTTGAGCATTCCGTTCTGGAGGAGTGCAAGGTCAATGAGCTGACTTGCCAACGGACTCTCGAATGACTTCAGAGCCTCCTCGTCGGCCTTTTCAGGAATGCTGCTGATGATACCCTTGATGAGTGGGTGGTCGGTGTTGACCATGATATTGTACATGTCGGGCATCTCGCCGTAGAACGACATTCCAGGCTGTATCTTAGCCATGTCCTTCATACGTCTTGACCATTCGCTCTGTACGATCATGACAGGAGCGGAACTCTCACCCATCTGACGGTTTTCGACATTGAATTCAGTCTTGTCTATCTTAGGTATCATTGCCTTGAATACCTGACAGATAGGTTCCGGCTTCTTGTCCTTGTCGTCCTTATCGTCTTTCTTGTCTTCCTCCTCGCTCTTGTCGATGAGCTTGTCGATGCTCTCGCTGTCAACACGAGCAAAACGGCATTTCTCCAATTTCTCCTCATACAGTCGGAGCATAGGACTGTCGAGTTCGCCGTCGAGAAGCAGGACGCTGTATCCTTTGGCCTGTGCAGCCTCGATGAACGGATACTGATCGTCCTTGTTCTGTGCATAGAGATATATG
>DCGE01000238.1:1465-3859 GCA_002314525.1 Prevotellaceae bacterium UBA1786
TGAGGTTTCCGTCCTTGTCGGTCTGGAGGTCCTTGATGAGAGTCTGGTACTCTTCAATGGTGAAGTGCTTTCCGTCAATATCCTTGAAGAGCAGGTAGTTCTTTGCCTTGTCATAGAAATCAGACTCAGAGAGCATTCCGTAGTGAATGAAGATCTTGATGTCGTCCCATTTCTCCTCGAACTGTTTGCGGTCCTGCTTGAAGATGCTCTGCAGCTTGTCGCTGACCTTCTTTGTGATGTATGTGGAAATCTTCTTTACGTTGCTGTCGCTCTGCAGGTAACTGCGGCTTACATTGAGAGGGATATCAGGACTGTCGATGACGCCGTGAAGCAGTGTGAGGAATTCAGGAACGATACCTTCGACGCTATCGGTTACGAATACCTGATTGCTGTAAAGCTGTATCTTGTTCTTCTGGAGTTCAAACTGGTTCTTGACCTTAGGGAAATAGAGCACTCCGGTGAGGTGGAACGGGAAATCCACGTTGAGGTGAATCCAGAACAGAGGTTCGTTGGTCATAGGGTAGAGTTCGTTGTAGAACTTGGTGTAGTCTTCGTCCTTCAGGTCGGATGGCTTCTTTGTCCAGAGTGGGGTGGTGTTGTTGATTACGTCGTCCTCGCCGGTCTCGACATACTTGCCGTTCTTGCCCTCCTCATCGGTCTTCCATTCCTTCTTCTTGCCGAAGGCAATAGGGATAGGGAGGAAGTGGCAGTATTTGCCCAGCAGTTCCTTGACCTTGTATTCATCGAGGAATTCCTTACAGTCATCGTCGAGATACATCACGATGTCAGTACCGCGGTCCTGTTTGTCGCACTCTTCCAGAGTGTATTCCGGACTTCCGTCGCATGACCATTTCACAGCCTTGCTGTCGGGCTGCCAACTCTTGGTGATGACCTCAACCTTCTTGCTGACCATGAATGCGCTGTAGAAACCAAGTCCGAAGTGGCCGATGATGGCGTTGGCGTCTTCCTTGTACTTGTCAAGAAAGTCGTTCGCACTTGAGAATGCAATCTGGTTGATGTACTTCTCTACCTCTTCCTCTGTCATACCGATGCCTCGGTCAGTGACGGTGAGTGTTCCGGCGTCTTTGTCGACCTTGATCTGGATGGTTATGTCGCCGGCTTCTTCCTTCATGTCGCCCTTCTGGATGTAGGTCTTCAGCTTCTGGGTGGCATCTACGGCGTTGCTTACTATCTCACGAAGAAAGATGTCGTGATCACTGTACAAGAATTTCTTGATTACCGGGAATATGTTCTCGGTGGTTACTCCAATGTTTCCTTTGCTCATATTGTCTTTTTTTATAGATTGAACGAAATGATTTCTGCTTTTGTCTGCTACAAATTCTATGCCAAATCGGATACGCTTGGCGGATATTCCATGTATAACGAATATTCTACATTGGATATTTGGCTGTTATGAGGATTTTTACTAACTTTGCAACAGAAATGCAAATAAGAGAGATAATAAATACTCTTGAAGGATTTGCACCGCTGACTCTCCAGGAAGAATACGATAATGCCGGCGTACAAATCCAGTCTGTTCCGGACGAAGAAGTCTCTGGTGTCTTGTTGTGTTTGGATGTGACGGAAGATGCAATCGATGAAGCAATCCGAAAGGGCTGCAACATGATTGTGTCGCACCATCCTTTGCTCTTCCGCGGGAAGAAGAAAATCACTACGGATGACTATATCGGCAGATGTGTGATAAAAGCCATCAGAAATGGTATTTGTCTGTATGCCGCTCACACCAATCTTGATAATGCGCGCGGTGGCGTGAACTACCAGATGGCAGCACAGATTGGGCTTCGTGATGTTGAGTTTCTGGTGTCCAACCGTGAAGGTACGGGTGGTTCGGGAATTATCGGAAGACTGCCGGCTCCGATGAAGAAGGACGAGTTCATTGAGATGGTAAGCCGTGAATTCCGTGCCGGCGTTGCCAGGTTCAACGATTCAAGGAAAGAGACAGTCAGTGTGGTGGCTCTTTGTGGCGGTGCTGGTTCGTTCCTTGTCTATGATGCCATTCGCCGGAATGCCGATGCGTTCATAACCGGAGAGATCGGTTATCATGATTTCTTTGGTCTTGAGGACGATATCCTGCTGGTGGAACTGGGACATTACGAAACCGAACAATATACGGTTAAACTGCTTCACGGCATATTTTCCTCTGCATTTCCTGAACTTCGGATAGAAGAAGCCGAGACGGTGACGAACCCGGTCAGGTATTATGGGGGTGTGAAGAGTGAAGAGTAGGAAAAAGTTTTAAAAATATATATTAATAATTTAAAATAACAATCATTTATGGCAAGCAAGAAAATAGCTCCGGAAGACATGCAGGTTGAGGATAAACTCAAGCATCTCTATCAGTTACAGACTATCCTTACTGAAATCGACCGTATT
>DCGE01000238.1:3897-8885 GCA_002314525.1 Prevotellaceae bacterium UBA1786
GCGGTGAACTTCCTCTTGAAGTTGAGGATCTGGAAGATGAAATCGAAGGTCTGAAGACTCGTATCGAAAAGGCAAACGAGGATATCGTTGCCATCCGTGCAAATATCAACGAATACAAGAGTAAGGCCAATATCGCCACTGGACTTGTTACAAAATACAAGGAACAGCTTGACAACGTCCGTAACAATCGTGAGTTTGACAGTCTAAACAAGGAAATAGAGTTCCAGAGCTTGGAAATAGAGCTGTGCAATAAGCGAATCCGTGAGAATTCACAGGCCGAGAAGATAAAGGAGGAACTCATTGCTTTAAGTGAGGAAAATCTTGAGGAACGTCGTCGTAATCTTGCTCTGAAGCAGGAGGAACTTGAGGAAATCGTTGAGGAGACCAAGGCTGACGAAGAGCGTCTGCGCGAGAAGTCCAAGGACCTCGAACTTCTCATCGAACCACGTCTGCTTACATCCTTCAAGCGTATCAGAAAGAGCAGCCGTAACGGTCTGGGTATTGTGTATGTTCAGCGTGATGCCTGCGGTGGTTGCTTTGCAAAGATTCCGCCTCAGAAACAGCTCGATGTGCGTATGCGTAAGAAAATCATCGTCTGCGAGTATTGCGGCCGAATCCTTATCGACCCTGAACTTGCCGGTGTTAAAACAGAAACGGCAGCAAAGGAGGAAAAACCTGTTCGCCGCCGTCGTTCTTCTAGGACAAAGGAATCAGAAACTGAAGCCAACGCCTAAAGACCAGTGGGTCCAATGTGATTCGTTGCCGAAATCAGTGAAATCGGTTCCGTATGACAACCCGACTGTGTAAGAATCGTTGACGAGAAGATCAGCCCCGACATGCCATCCCACATGGAAACGGTTCATGGCTTCTTCCCATTCCCAGTCTTTCATCTCGGACTCGTCGAATATGTTGAGTGTTTCCTCATAGTATCCGGCGAGTTCGATTTTTTCATTGCCGAACAGATAGCATGTGGCGTTCAGTCCTGCGTACGGCTCAATGGAAAACGAGTCGCTGAGTCTGAACCTGTACATGAAACTCACTGGTATCTTGATATCCATCATCCTGTTGGTCACTCTTGTATCAGTGCGTAACCTTTCCTGCTGATTGTAGTATGGCCTTACCTTTGACTTGTAGAAGTACTGGAGTCTGGCTCCTGCTACGACATAGCAGTCATAGGTCTCTGACAGGGAGAATCCATGTTCATATCCTGCAGTGATACCTGTGAGTGATAATTTGCCCAGATCACTGTTGCTGCCGTGATAGGACAGTGTTGAGGGATTGAAATCCAGTCTTGCTCTGTTGAAGTCTTCCTGTGCGTTGGCTGTGAGAGCCATGGCGCACAAAATGAATGATAGTATTTTTTTCATACCTTATTATATTATATAGATAAAAACCTGTCTTAATCTTTGGGCTGTTGCCCTCTCTTTCTGCAAAGTTAGCGTTTTTTTCAGATTTCATATAATTTTTCGTGGAAATAATCACAAAACCGGTATTTCATCCAGAAACTCGTAGGTTCCGTTCTCGTAGTTCATCCTACAGCAGAAATGCTCTTTCCCGTTGCTTACGATGAGGTATTCAACTCTCATGGCTAAGTTGTATCTGCTGATCTGTCCGAATACTTTTCTCGAAATCGTCACATCGGGCCTTTTGTATTCTATGATAATTCTGGGCCGCAGCTGCTGGTCGAAAACTACTGTGTCGCATCTCCGCTTCATCCCGTTCAACTCAATCGTCACTTCGTTTCCCATCAGTGCAGGGGAATAGTCCCTGAAGTTTATCAGGTAGTTCACGAAATGCTGTCTGACCCATTCCTCAGGTGTCAGGTTCACGAATCGCTTCCTCAGCGTGTCGAAAATCTGGACTTTGCCGTTTTCGTTCCTTGTCTGAACCTGATATTCCGGCAAATTGAGTGAAAAATCATTATTCATGCTCTCTTCTCGCTTATTTTTACTAACTTTGCGCAAAGTTAATAAAAATCTTACCAATGGCAAAGAAAGTTCTCACATATACTGATATTATCAAGTCTGTCGAGCAGCGTAAGTTCGTACCTGTCTATCTGTTGATGGGCGAGGAGTCCTATTATATCAACAGGATTGCCGACGCTATCGACCGGACTGTTCTTACTGAGGACGAGAAGGGATTCAACCAGGTCACCATCTACTGTACGAAGGATGCTGACGATGAGGCTACAATCATCAATTCTGCCAAACGGTTCCCGATGATGTCGGAGTATCAGGTCGTGATAGTGAAGGAGGCCCAGAACCTCCGTAAGATCGATGACTTGCTGTTCTATGTCCAGAATCCGCTGAAAACAACGATACTCGTCATCTGCTACAAGAACGGTAACGTTGACAAGCGGAAGAAGGTGGTAGGAGAAATCGAAAAGGTCGGTATGGTGTTCGAGAGTCCGAAGGTCAAGGAAAATGCTCTTCCGGCTTTCATAGATGACTATGTGAAGGAGTCGGGGCAGAAAATCGGACGCAAGATCTCCATCGACCAACAGGCAACCATGATGATGGCTCAGTTCGTGGGGGCCGACTTGAGCCGTATGGCGGGAGAACTCGACAAACTTATCTTCACTCTTCCTGAAGGCAGGTCGGTCATCGATGCTGATCTTGTCGAACTGAACATCGGCATCAGCAAGGAGTACAATGTATGGGAACTCCGAAAGGCAATAATTTCAAAAGATGCTCTCCGTGCCAACAAGATAATGGCTTTCCTGAACGACAACCCAAAAGTCAATCCTCCCATATCTACCATCGCCATCCTGTTCTCTTTCTTTGCTCAGTTGATGCAATATCACTATTCACCCGACAAGACTCCGCAGGGTAGGGCGGCTTATATGGAGTTCCGCGGAATATGGCAGTCGCAGGACTTCGACAGTGCTGCACGTGTCTTCTCTGCCAGGAAGACGATGGATATCATTTCCAAACTCCGTGAGTCGGATGCGGCGCTGAAGGGTATAAAGAAAGGCAACGCTTCCGATGCCGATATCATGAAGGAACTATTGTTCTTCATTCTTCATTGATGCGGTTTGCTGTCGGCTGCTGTTCTCGTCCGCCTTCCTGGACAACGGCATTTTTCCGGATAACAGATGATCTTCGGATTGTCTGTTTTTTCTGCTGGCAGGGTGGGGGCAGTAGGTGTTTTTTTTTGTTCAGTTTTTTGCGCTCAAAAATGTAAATATGCTTTGATCGTCATTTCTTTCTCCGTGATTCTTGGCATTTTTGAAGGTTTTTGGAGATGAAAATCGGTTTTTGTTGATGTTTTCTATGCTTCTGGAAATTTTTCAGTCTGAAAATTCTGTACAAAAAATACTGCGCATTATTGTCTTATAATCAGTTAGTTATGAGGAAATGTAGCCTTTGAGAGCCTGCTTGGTTACTTTTTTATAAATATATACTGGAAACGACATGAAAACTGCATGAATTCATGAATCTGTCTGAGGTTGCTTCACAAATGTAATCATGAGAGGTATTGCAGATTTTGATTTTTACATATAGGAATGGAAACGAATGATGTAAAAAACGAAATTGCAAAGAATGTCGATAAGTGTGCAATTGCAATGATACATATATAAATGTATACACAAAAAGAGAGTACTGGATGTGTAAATAGGATAATATGCAGCATCAAAAATAATAATGTAAATAGTTAAAAAACAATGTATTATATACATATTATTAATGTTGTAATATAAGTGCGTCTGTAAAACCTCTACATGAAACGTTCCAATAACGTAAAAATCTGTCGTTTTCGCATCAATACACTGCTGATAAATAGGTATATAGCTGTTTTATATAGATGTATAATTTAATCCACATATAGGCAAGTGTCATACATGTATATACATTGGCCTGCATTATGGAATAGTGATGTAAAACTGGGGTTTTTCAAAAAATATTGAGAAAATAGAAAAATAAATTGTTAAATATTTTGCTGTTTGGAAAAATATCCGTACATTTGTAAACCGAAAGAAAAACAGATATATTTTTATATTTTTACCAGATATCTGTAAAATCGGTTTATAAGTGAGAAAAAATGTAAGAATTAAAGAAAAAAAATTATGGACGATAAAGAACGAATTGAGTACATCATCAGACAACTTGGTATGACCAATGTTGATTTTGCTGCAAAAGCCGGTATTGCACCCGCAACTCTCTCTCATATTACGAGCGGAAGAAGTAAGCCGACGTTGACCATCCTCAGAGGAATTATCGCAGGTTTTCCTGAGTTGAATCCTGAGTGGGTTCTCATGGGTTCCGGTCCGATGTATAAAGATACCACTAAGACTTCGATTGAAAATACTGAGTCTGACTCATCGTTTTCTCCAGGTGAGGAGGCCGACCTATTCTCGGCTTTTGATAGTCAGATACCGTCACGTAGCAGGCGTGATTTCGCAGCTCGGCCTGTCAGTTCAGGACCGAGTATGGAGGAGGTTGTCCGAACCACTGTCGCTGCTATGACAACGGCTTCAAAACCTCAACAAAGAAAAATCGTAGAGATCCGAATCTTCTTTGATGACGGCACTTACCAACAATTTAATTAAACGATGAAAGGCGACCCGAAAAGGCCGCCTTTCTTATTTTTACCATTTCTGCTGCCGCTTTTTGGCTGGTGTCATGGTGTCATGGTGTCATGGTGTCATTAACCATTTTGGTTTACTGTTTTCTAAGAGTGAAAAGGTTTGTATTATATATATTATATTATAATATATATAATACAAAAAAATGACTTACTGAAACTCAAATCGGGTCTTGACACCATGACACCATGACACCATGACACCTTTTCGCGCACTGATTTTTTGTGTTTTGAACTCGTTGTGTTTCAGTGCTTTGAAAAATAATTTGAAAAAAGTTGCCTTTTTGATTTCATATTTTTCAATTTTCAACCATTGTATTATATAGAAGGGTATGTTTCGTTATTGCAACTTTCGCCGTTAAGCTTTTGGCCATTGGCGGCAAGACAGACAGAGTCATTGAACC
>DCGE01000136.1:0-4512 GCA_002314525.1 Prevotellaceae bacterium UBA1786
CTGAGAGCACGAAGTGGGATTGGTGCGGGCTATCGGACATTCAAGCACAAACAGATCTCGGTAGCAATCTGTTCCAAAGCATCTTGGTCTACGAAAACTATCCGACACGAAGGAAATCAGAGCTGGAAAACACAGAACTGAAGGCGACAATAGTCAAGGCAAAGGAGGAGTCGTTCAACGAACTGACCATAGTATCATACACGATGAACGGAAGACTATGTCTTTGCTTGACGTATGACAGGGGCAAGTACAGCAGAAAGTACATAGAAAGACTTACCTATGCGTACAGGCATGTACTTGAACAGATGACTGGAAGCCAGGCAATAAGGATATCAGACATATGCCTAATCAACGATCAGGAGGAGAAACAGCTGATAGAACTCGGCACAGGCGAGCGACTTGATTACGACAAGACCAAGACCTTTGTTGACCTCTTCTCCGAGCAAGCAAAGAAAACTCCGGACAATCTAGCGTTAGTATTTGAGGACAATAAATATACTTACGCTGAACTAGATGCTATTACGGACAGGATTGCAAGAAGGCTCATCGCAGAAGGAGTTAAGAAAGAGACTATAGTAGGTGTGATGATAGACCGCAGTGAGAGGATGGTACTGTATCCTCTTGCAGTGATGAAGGCAGGAGGAACCTATATGCCTCTTGACGTCACCTATCCGACACAAAGGCTACAGGCAATGTGTGAGGATGCGGATGTAAAGATCGTTCTTTCAGAAAGCAATCATGTAGAAGAGAAACTTCCAGAATATTCAGGCAAACTAATAAAGGAGCCAGAAAACCTTATCGAAGACAACAATGATACTGAATTTTCGAAGACTAACCCTGAAGACAGGTTCGTAATTCTGTATACATCGGGTTCAACTGATAAACCGAAAGGAGTGGAACTGGAGTACAGAGGCATTGTGAACTTCTGCCACTGGTATATCAAAGAGTTCGGCATGACAGAAGCAGACCGGTCATTGGCATTCGCAAGTTTCAGTTTCGATGCCCACATGATGGACATATATCCTGCATTGAGTTGTGGAGCAAGTGTGTATATTCTTCCAACAGAACTCAGGCTTGATGTCAATCTCTTGAACGAATATATGGAGAGAAACGGTATAACTATAGCTTTTCTCACAACCCAATTGGGTCATTTGTTTGTCAGTACGGTGAACAACAAGTCATTGAGACTTCTGTCGGTAGGAGGAGAAAATCTTGAAAAAATCAGAAAACCTCGGTACAGATTTGTCAATGGATATGGCCCAACGGAGTGTACGATTTTCTCTTCAACACAAGAAGTCTTTAACGGATATCGTAAAGGAATAATTGGCAGACCACTGTTCAATTCATATGTATTCATTGTAGATGCTGATAACCAACTTGTACCAAAAGGAGATGTGGGCGAGTTGATTGTCGTAGGTCCTGGTGTTGCAAGATCTTATATTAATGACAATGAACTTTCAGCGGAGAAGTTCGTTGAGTGTCCATGGTTGAAAGGCAAAAAGATGTACAAGACTGGTGACTTAGTGCGCTGGAACGAGGAGGGGCAACTGGAATACATAGGCAGAATCGACAACCAAATTAAGCTCAGGGGATTCCGTATTGAGCTTGGGGAAATAGAGTCGGCTGCGATGAAGATAGATGGCATCAGTCAGGCCATTGCAATAAATAAAAGGGACATGCTGTGCCTGTACTACACAGGAAAAGCGGAAAAAGATAGCATAAAGAAAGAACTTTCGCAGACCCTTACGGAGTATATGGTTCCGGATGTGTATACAATGATGGAGGCCTTTCCGCTGACCCCTAATGGAAAGATCGACCGCAAAGCATTACCCGAGCCTGAAATAGCCGATACAGAGATTGTATTGCCTGAAACAGCGAAGGAGCAAGAGGTGTACGAAGCCGTATCTGAAGCTTTGCAAATAAAGCACTTCGGTGTGACAAGCAATCTTGTTTCGCTCGGCATGACTTCCATAGCGGCGATGCGTATGGCTATGAAGCTGCAGCAGAGATTCGGGACAACAATCCGAATGACGGAGCTGATGTCGCATCCAACGGTGAGGGATCTTACGAAACTTATGGAAACGTCAGCAGAAGATGTCAGCCAATACGGCAAGACACATCCTAAGCAGGAGTATTACCCTCTTACTGAGAATCAGAAAGGCGTTTACATAGACTGGGAAGGGCATAAAGAAGGTCTTCAGTACAATGTTTCTTATGCATTGAAAATAAACAACATAGATGCAAACAAACTTGCAGCTGCAATCAAGAAGGTCATTGATGTTCATCCTATTCTGAAGATGCGTCTTGCGAATGTCAATGGCGATGTGATGCAGCGAAGGGACGATACAAAAGCAGCGGAGGTTACAATAACAACCCTTCCGCAGGATATATGCAAAGACGCAGCGTCGATACAATCATTCCTTCAGAGTAGAGTACGAGCTTTTGACCTGTTTAATGACTCGTTGTACCGGTTTGAGATATATAAGTCAGAGGTTGGCGATGAAGTATATCTGTTCAAGGACATTCACCACGTCGTTACTGATGGCTTGTCGGAAGGAAGATTGGTAGAAGAGATATTCAACGCGTACGAAGGTAATGAAATAGAGAAGGAGCAATACACATACTACGATTATGCCCTAGAGTCAACGTCTTACGAACAAGACGAAGCTTACTTCAAGGAGTTAATCGGCGATACTGAAGCGACAGTCTATCCGAAGTCAAAGGATGCAAACGGTAAAGGCAGGAGCAGGACAGTAAGCATTGAGATTGAAAAGAGCAGAATTGAGAAAGAGAGAGCAAAGCAGGGAGTGACTGAGAGTAACTATATACTTCACTCTCTTATGCAAGTGCTCAAAAGCATCACAAGAGAAGAAAGAATACTCATTGCAGCAGTGAGCAACGGCAGAAGCCACAGCTGCATGCAACAGTGTCAGGGCTTCTTTGTCAAGACGCTGCCGGTATTGAGCGAAGCATCAGCACAAGATATCCAGAGGCAGTTTATCCAAAGTATCAGCCACGAGGAATACTCGCTGACGAAGATAGTAGAATCAATTGGCATACATCCGCAGATACTCTATGCCTACGAAGGAGAGTTGTATGGAGAAGCAGTAAGGGATAGAGAGATAGAGCCAATCCCATTGACTTTGGATACCCCTAAACTGCCTATCAGCATCACAGTCAATCCGGACAACGAGGATAGGTACATCATAACCGCTGAATATGACGACAGCCTCTACACTGAGAAGGATATGCAAACCCTTCTCACCTGTGTCAAGACAATGGCAACAGAAGGCAGATTGATAACTAAGGAAGAAGAGAAGCAACTGATAGCGCTCGGCACAGGCGAAAAACTCGAATACGACAGAACAAAGACCTTCGTTGACCTGTTCGCAGAGCAGGCAAAGAAAACGCCAAACAACATTGCAGTGGTTGACAAGGAGAGCCAGATAACCTACAAAGAACTTGATGAAGAGTCCAACAAGATAGCACACTGGCTGATAGAAGAATACAAGATAGAGCCGAACGATTTTGTTGCCGTGATGCTTCCTCGAAGGAAGGAGTTCGTCACATCGGTAATAGGTATCATGAAGTCCGGCGCAGCGTATGTTCCGATTGATCCTGAATATCCGGAAGAGAGAAAGCAATTCATGATAGATGATTGCGAAGCGAAGGTTGTTATTGACTCCGCTATCTTTTCAAACAGTCATGGGTGGCCCACGAGTGTTCGAAAAGAGTTGATAAACCGAGCTACGCCAGAAGGACTTGCATATATGATTTACACATCAGGTTCTACTGGGCAGCCGAAGGGGACAATGATTCAGCACAGAGCTCTTGTTAATTTTGTTCAATTCCAAGTTCACACTTGGCCAGTATCGTCACGCAGCAGAATCGCTTCTCATACGAGTTTCTCATTTGATGCATCGAACAAAGACCTTTATCTACCATTGGTTGTAGGAGCATCACTGCATATTATTTCTGAGGATATTAGGTTCAATTTATGTGCCCTGAAACAATTTATGGATGGACATAGAATTACAGGCGGTAATTTTGTAACTCCATTTGGCGTCATGTTGTTGAATAGCTTTGATTTCAAATTCGATTATGTCAGTGTCGGGGGGGAAAAGCTGAATTTTCGGCCGCAACTTTCTGGACGATTCTTCAATACTTATGGTCCGACGGAGTTTACGATAGATGCCACTTGGATTGAGCTGACTGCTTTAGATTGTGGAAGTGAGCAGCCGATAGGAAGACCAATACCAAATCTTTACGCGTTTGTTCTTGACGAGAATTTTCGATTAGTTTCAAACGGAGTTGCCGGTGAGTTGTGTCTAGCGGGACCGCAGATTGCCAAGGGCTACTGGCACCATCCTGAATTGACAGCTGAGAAGTTTGTTGACTGCCCGTACAAACCCGGCGACAAGATGTACAGAACGGGTGACCTAGTGCGCTGGAACGAAAATGGGCAGCTGGAATACATAAGTAGAATCGACAATCAAATTAAGCTCAGGGGAT
>DCGE01000136.1:4572-4713 GCA_002314525.1 Prevotellaceae bacterium UBA1786
GCATCAGTCAGGCTGTTACAATGGTGAAGCGTGACACGCTGTGTTTGTACTACACTGGAGAAGCTGAGGAAGAAAGCATAAAGAAAGAACTCTCGATGACGCTTTCGGAGTACATGGTTCCGATGGTCTATATCAGACTTG
>DCGE01000149.1:0-1815 GCA_002314525.1 Prevotellaceae bacterium UBA1786
GATGAAGGACGAACTTGAGCAGATCAAGGAACAGGTGCTGAATGTGATGTAAGAGTGAAGAGTGAAGAGTGGAGAGTGAAGAGTGGGGGTGCTATTGATCCAGTGAAAAACTCACATCTTCTGGTTTTCCGTTGATATAGGCAACGAGCCGCCCGTTGTGGAGGCTGCGTGTGGAGGCTTTAGGGGCTGACATATCACTGTTGTTGCCGTTCTCCAATCCGAGGAGTGTCGTATTGCCTGTGACCTTGCATGTCACGTTGTTCCTTGCGTTCTTCACCCTCCTACCCTCTTTGTCGACAGCCTCAACGAGTATCTGACGGACTGCGGACTTCGTGTCGGTGGAAATGTCGGTAGTTCTCAGTGACACCACTTCACCCGTTGTCTGGATATCATACCGGCAAACCACCCTGCCATCCTTATCACAGCCTTCGGCAATGAGAGTCCCCTCATTGAACGGCACATCCCAGTATATCATACCGACAGAGTCATCATAAGGTCTCATCTCTCCCACCACACTGCCGTTGAGAAGCAGGCGAGCCTGCGGAGTATTGGTATAGCAAACCACACGGATGGTCTGTCCTTCACGATAGTTCCATGAATCAGAAGCATCAGTCGAGAGATTATTTCCACGATGCCCTCCCCATGAACGCATCAGGTAAGTACCTACATATATGTTCGGTTTCTCATCCCAGAGCGAGCGGAAGAACCGTCCACGAGGTTTCATGAAACCGGCAAAGTCGAGAAGTCCTGTACCAAGTCCCCTTGAAGGCCAAGCACCCGACTCACCAAGATAATCCATACCGGTCCACACGAACTGACCGAAGATGAATTCATTATCACGCACCGCCTTCCAGGCAGCGAGGTTCGTACTGGTCTCACTACCATAGAGAATACGTTTCGGATAGGTATGGTGGTCTTCAGCATAGCGGTTTTCAGTATAGTTATAGCCCACCACATCGACAGCTTCAGGATATTCAGTCTCGTTGCTCATGACAACCCCGGCAAGAGCACCGGTAACAGGACGTGACGTATCGATTTTCCTGATACAAGCAGCCAGACGTTTTGCGATTTTCCCGATTCTCTCAGCATTAGGAGCATCAGACTTATAGCCGCCATACATAGGTTGGTTGATCTTGCTGTTTCCACCATCAAGAACCGGGTGGGAATAAGGATCGTTAGGATAGTCAACCTCATTGCCGACGCTCCACAGGAAAACAGACGGATGATTTCTGTCTCTCAAGACCATATCGGTGATATCACGCTCTATCCATTCCTCAAAAAAGTCATAAGTTCCATCATAGCCCGGTTCACCTTTGTTCCATCCCTTCAGCCATTTACGCTTTGGGAACTCCCATTCATCAGAACCCTCGTCCATGACGAGAAAACCCAGTTCGTCACAGAGGTCATAGAGGTCAGGAGCCTGCATGTTGTGGCTCATCCTTATGGCATTCGCACCCATTTCCTTAAGAGAGAGAAGACGGCGCCGCCATACATCCTTAGGCACCGCCGAACCAAGTACGCCGGCATCATGATGAAGGCATACACCCTTGACTTTCATATTCCTGCCATTGAGGCAGAATCCCTTATCAGCATCAAAGGAAAGGAAACGAAGGCCGAGCTTCAAATCAGTTCTGTCGAGGACTTTTCCGTCATCATAAAGAGCCATCCTGAGAGTGTAGAGATAAGGGTTGTCGATGCTCCACAGCCGGATGTTATCAGTTTTCTCTATCGTCAGGTCAAAGTCAGTCGTAGGACTCTCGGAAACGGCAACGACCTTACCATCGGCATTAAGAAGTTCAGCCTTGATTTTCAGAT
>DCGE01000149.1:1827-21352 GCA_002314525.1 Prevotellaceae bacterium UBA1786
GGACCATCGACCTGTACTTTCACTTCGAACCCACGTTCCTTAGGAATGGTCCCTATGCCCCACTGAGCGAAGTGCGTCTTTTCGGAACCCACAAGATACACGTCACGATAGATTCCGCTTCCGGTGTACCATCGGGAATCAGCATTACGGCTGTGATCGACCTTGACAAGAAGTATGTTGTCACCTTTCTTGAGATATGGCGTCATATCGTATGCAAAAGACACATATCCGTTAGGGCGTTTGCCCAACAAATGTCCGTTGAGATATACCTCACTGCGATTATACACACCTTCGAAACAGATATGATGGCATGGGAAGGAATCCTTGATGCTGAAATGTCTGCGATACCACCCCACCCCACCGGGAAGATATCCTGTACAGCTGGCAAGATCGGGAGAAGGAGTTGCCTCGATGGACCAGTCGTGAGGAAGAGAGAGTTTCCTCCATGATGAATCATCAAAAGACACAGATGACAATTTGGACACATCATCAGTTGACGGGCTGAGAGTGAACAGCCAACCGTCGTTGAACTTCACGGATTCACCGAAACCAAGCTGAGAATAAGCAGCTGCAATATTCAATACAGAAACAAACACGAAAAACAATATCCTTTTCATAATGATCACAGATTAGTGCCACAAAGTTAATATAAATGTATGAGAAACACATAAAAAAACTAAATTATTTTGCAGTTCGCTTGATTTATATTAAATTTGCATTGATTATGGATTATGCCGGACTCTGTCCGGAGCAATCACTGCAGTAAGTCAGCATTGCATATATGACGAACTACTTGAAGTAAACGATAATTACAACAAAAGATATGGACTACAACACACAACGAAAGAAACTGACTCTGCCAGAATACGGCAGGCATATTCAAAACATGGTTGATTTTGCCAGAACAATTGAAAATCGCGAAGAAAGACAGGTTTGTGCGGAAGCCATCGTATCATTGATGAAGAACATGTACGACAAGAATGACACGACAGAGGATGTTCAGTTGAAGCTATGGAACCAATTTGCGACAATGGCAGAATACGACATCGACATTGACTATCCAGTTGAGATTGAGAAGCGAGAGGCGAGAGACGAGAGACGAGAGTACCTGAAATATCCTCAGAAGAAGATTCAAGAACGTCATTACGGTGCTTTGGTAGAAGAGTTCACCGGTATCCTCAAGAGTATGAAGGAAGGCGAAGAGAAGAAAGAACTCGTAGAGCTCTTGGCAAACCAGATGAAGAGAAACCTCGCCAGCTGGAACACCAATGCGATGGACAACGAGAAGGTTATGGATGATATTGCTGCATACACACAAGGCAACGTGATTCTTCATGAATCAGACATAGACTTCATTTCTGATGCAGAAGCTCTGGGCGGTGTGGCAGGACAGAAAAAGAAGAAAAAGAAGTAATAACGATATCAACTGTAGAATCTGAAAATCAAAATAAACGACAAAAATATGAAGACTACAAAACGAATTATCATGTCTGTTGCCGCAATGGCAGTTACGGGTATCATGAATGCCCAATTATCCGTAGAGGTTGCCGATTCGGTTCCAACAAACGAAAGGTATAATCCAGAGCTTGGTTATTTCCAGAAAGCCTACAGCGACATAGGAGACCCACGGTTCATGATAACCGACAAAGACGGGACCTTCACTTTGGGTATCGGTGGTACGATTCGTGCATCAACATATTACGATTTCGACGGTACACTGTCTTCGAAATCATCAAAGTTCAATGTCTACAAGATCACTGCCCCATCGGATTTTGCCAAGCACTTCGGACTTGACGCCGTAAATTCGGAACTGCATGCCAAGGCAAAGACAAAGATCGGAAAACATACCATCATCGCATTTCTGAAAGTATCAGCCAACGACGATGAATTCATAAAGCTCAGCAACGCATACGTTTCATTCGATGGTTTCACGATAGGACGCGTCTATTCCTTCTTCATGGATTTGGAGGCAGGTCCGAGAACCGTTGACATGGCAGGTCCTTGTTCACAGATCAGCGCCACACAGCCATTGATTGGTTTCACATTGCCTATCGACAAGAAATGGACTGTTGCGGCATCTGTTGAGAACCCGGTTGTGAAAACATTCAACTATCCGAACATCGGCATGCTTGAGGACTATCAGAATTGTCCAGACATCGTACTCAAGGGTAAATACAAGTGGAACAACGGGCATGTTCAGATTGCCGGACTCTTCAGGAACTGTGCATGGTGGCGTACTGACAAGCACGGAGTGCCAGAATCATTCCAAGGTGAGACAGACCATGCAAACGGATATGGAGTTGCCCTCAGCGGAAGTTACCGTCCGGTCAAGAAGTTGGAACTATCCGCACAAGGATACTACGGAACGGGAATCTCGAAATATGTCAATGACTTAGGAGACCTGAAATGCGACCTCATTCCATTGGCAGAGACAAACGACCACGGATTAGGTCTGACAGGACTTGTCAAGGAGATGAAAGCCGTTCCCGTTACCGGAGGATATCTCTCCATAGGTTACCACTGGACAGACAGGCTGTCTTCATTCCTTGTAGGAGGATTTTCGAAATTGGACATTTCAAAGGACGAGAGTAAGTTTACATACGAGCAGATGAAATCAGAAACAGATCCGACAAAACGAGGAGTCACTCTCAAAAAGGCATTTTACACTGCTGCGAACATCTTCTACAACATCAATGACTATTGTACAGTTGGTATTGAGGCCAACTATGGTAATATCACAAAGTACAACTTCAATAAGATCAGTGAACAAGGTATGGATGACCGTGTGGAATACAAGGGAGAAGTCTCGGGTCACGCAACACGTATCAATGGTACTTTCATCTACCAATTCTAAAATCAGATAATGAAATCATTCTATATAGAAGGAGGGCATAAACTCCACGGGGACATCACTCCTCAGGGGGCAAAGAACGAGGCATTGGAAGTCATCTCTGCCGTCTTGCTCACAGAAGAACCTGTCATCATCAGGAACATCCCCGATATTCAGGATGTCAACAACCTGCTGAAGCTATTGTCTTCAATAGGTGTGAAGGTCTCAAAAGCCGCTCCACTTCGTTCACAGCTATTCAGCACAAACGACTATCGGTTTGAAGCCAACGACATAAATATCGACTATCTGCAAAGCGATGAATTCATTGCACGATGTGCGGCTCTCAGAGGGTCGATATTGCTTCTTGGACCACTGTTGGGAAGATTCCATCAGGCTTGTATCGCCAAGCCAGGAGGAGACCAGATAGGGCGACGCCGTCTTGATACACATTTCATGGGTATTCAAGAACTTGGAGCAGTGTTCACACACGATTCAAAGCGCGGAGTATTCAACATTACTGCCGAAAAACTCCAGGGCAGGTTCATGCTGCTTGATGAAGCATCAGTAACAGGAACGGCAAATATCATCATGGCTGCAGTACTTGCAGAAGGAACCACCCAGATATACAACGCGGCATGTGAGCCTTATATACAGCAGTTGTGCAAGTTGCTCAACCAGATGGGTGCACAAATCACAGGAATCGCATCGAACCTGCTGACGATAAAGGGAGTCAAGGAACTGCATGGTGCAGACCACACCATACTGCCAGACATGATTGAAGTAGGCAGTTTCATCGGTATGGCGGCAATGACCGGAAGCGAGTTGACTATCAAAGATGTGTCATACGACAACCTCGGATGCATTCCTTCCACTTTCCAGAGAATGGGAATAACAATTGAAAGACGCGGAGACGATCTGTTCATTCCCGAGCACGATCACTACACGATACAGTCATTTATCGACGGAAGTACCATGGCAATTTCTGACGCGCCATGGCCAGGACTTACCCCAGACCTGCTGAGTATCCTGCTCGTGGTTGCCACGCAGGCAAAGGGTTCAGTGCTGATTCACCAGAAGATGTTTGAAAGCCGACTGTTCTTTGTAGACAAGCTCATAGACATGGGAGCACAGATTATCCTGTGCGATCCTCACAGAGCTGTTGTTGTGGGACATGACAAGGCGGCTCCTCTGCATGCTTCAAGACTTACATCACCCGATATCCGTGCCGGTATTGCATTGCTCATCGCAGCCATGAGTGCCGAAGGTGTAAGTACAATCAGCAACATTGAGCAGATAGACCGTGGGTATGAACATATCGAACAACGTCTGAAGGCATTAGGTGCCAAAATTGAACGCGTTGACAATTGATTGATATGATTGAGAGAAACGACGTTTACAGAATAGGCAAGATCAAAAAAGCGCACGGGCTGAAAGGCGAAGTGGTATTTGTCTTTGATGATGACATCTTTGACAGGGTCGACTGCGAGTACTTGATCTGTGATGTTGACGGCATTCTGGTTCCGTTCTTCATAGAAGAATACAGGTTTCGTTCTGATTCATCTGCGCTTGTGAAGTTTGATGACATTGATTCAGTAGAACAGACTTCACAAATTCTGGGATGCGACGTATATTTCGAAAGGAAATACGCCGAGAACAACGATGAACTCAGCATTGAGGAAGATGACGGTGAAGAATTCTCGCTTTACTATTTTGTCGGGTTTGATATCATTGCCGACACGAAGACGATAGGGAAAATTGAGTCTGTGGATGACAGTACACAGAATTGGCTGTTTGTTCTTGACAATGGGACATTCATACCAGCCAATGGCGACTTCATCACAGATATCAATCAGGAAAAACGTACAATTACGATGGATCTTCCAGATGGTCTGTTGGATTTAAACAAATAAAGAAAAATTGGAAAAGAAAAAGATATGCATATTGGGGTCAACCGGTTCAATAGGATGTCAGGCACTTGATGTCATTGACCTTCATTCCGATATGTATGAAGCATATATCCTCACAGCAAACAACAATGTTGAAAGGTTGGTGGCTCAGGCAAGAAGGTTTCGCCCCGAAGCTGTAGTCATAGCTAACGAGACTCATTATGACGATGTCAAGGATGCACTTTCCGATCTTCCCATCAAAGTATACGCCGGTGAAGAAGCACTTTGCCAGGTCGTACAGGACAGCAATGTAGATATCGTACTTGCTTCCATGGTCGGTTTTGCAGGTCTCAGGCCTACCATCAGTGCCATCAAGGCAGGGAAGGCAATAGCCCTTGCCAACAAGGAGACACTGGTAGTGGCAGGAGAACTTATAACAAGACTGGCGATTGAGAACCGTGTGCCGATTCTGCCAGTCGATTCAGAACACTCAGCTATCTTCCAGTGCATCGAGCCTGGCAACAGGATAGAGAAGATTCTGCTCACATGCAGCGGCGGTCCGTTCCGGTTATTCAGTATGGAACAACTGGCCAAAGTCACGAAGAATGATGCCCTTGCCCACCCTACCTGGAACATGGGAGCAAAGATAACCATCGATTCCGCCACCCTGATGAACAAAGGCTTTGAGGTTATCGAGGCGAAATGGCTCTTCGGTGTCAGTCCGGAACAGATACAAGTCATCGTTCACCCACAGTCCGTAATTCATTCCATGGTACAGTTTGAAGACGGAGCAGTAAAAGCCCAACTCGGAATGCCAGACATGAAACTGCCTATCCAGTATGCATTCAGTTATCCGAAACGACTGTCAGCACCGTTTGACCGTGTAGATTTCTTCCAGATAAAGGACCTGACCTTTGAGAAGCCCGATACAGAACGATTCCGTTGTCTGCAGCTTGCCTACGAGGCATTACGTCAAGGCGGTAACATGCCGTGCATCGTGAATGCAGCAAACGAAGTTGCAAACCGTGCATTCATCGAGGGCAGCATATCTTTCACGAGAATCAGTGAAGTCATCGAAGACTCAATGGAGCATATTGCTTTCTCGAAAGCATCAGAACTCGATGACTACCTTGAGACCGACCGCATAGCAAGAGAATACGCATTTACTTTAATAAACAGATAACAATATAAAAATATGATACAAGTCCTTCAACTTATTGCAGCCTTCGCACTCCTCATCCTACTTCATGAAGGAGGCCATTTTTTAGCAGCCAAGATTTTCAAAGTCAGAGTAGAAAAATTCTATCTTTTCTTCGATGCATGGAATCTCCGTTTCTTCTCCACATACGCAGACTGGTTCCGCAAGCTATGCGGCAAGAAGCCTGCAGTGAAAAGATACGTCAAAAACAAGAAAGACAAGGATATTCAGGACGGATATGAATACGAAGGAACAGAATATGGCATTGGCTGGCTTCCTCTCGGTGGCTATGTGAAAATTGCCGGTATGGTTGATGAAAGCATGGATCTTGAACAACTGAAAAAAGAGCCTCAACCATGGGAGTTCCGTTCAAAACCAGCTTGGCAGAGACTGATCATCATGCTTGGCGGTGTACTTATGAACTTCGTCACTGCATTCGTTCTCTACGCTATGGTATTATGCGTTTGGGGAGAGAGCTATGTTCAGCCAGAAGACATGACATACGGTATGAAATTCAGTGCCGCCGCAAAACATGACGGTTTCCTCGATGGCGATATCATCACACATATCGGTGGGGAAAAAGTAAAGAAATGGAATACTGCATGTATCCGTAACATGTCGAATGCCAAAACAGTGACAATATTACGCAATGGCGAAAGTATGGATATCAACATGCCAGAAAACATGAACATGCTTGAGATGATCGATCCGGAACTGTATGTCCAGGAACGGATACCGCTCAATATCGACAGCATCACACCGGAAAGTCCTGCAGCATCGATCGGATTGAAGTCCAGTGATAGGATTTCAGCCATCAATGGCACTCCGATTGAAGATTTCAACGATCTCACATCAGTTCTGTCATCTATCTCCAAATCACTCAGTGCTGATGCAATTGCGGCTGACACACTCAAAGCAAGGAACATCATATTGACTGTCAACGGTGAAGACACACCTGTAGTACTGACACCTGATTTCAAGCTTGGCATAGTAAACAAAATCCCGAATTACGAAATCACAAGTATTGACTACAACATCATAAGCAGTATTCCGGCAGGACTTGAACTTGGCTGGACACAGATTTGCGGGTACGTCAATGACTTGAAATATATCTTTACAGCAAAGGGAGCGAAAAGTGTAGGTGGACCTATCGGAATCGTACAGATTTTCCCAAAGGCCTGGGACTGGATGAAATTCTGGTTGCTGACTGCATTCCTTTCAATTGCGTTAGGTGTAATGAATCTACTTCCTATCCCAGCCCTTGACGGAGGACATGCAGTGCTCGCTGTCTGGGAAATTATCACAAAGAAAAAGCCAAGCGACAAATTCTTAGAGAAAATACAGTATGTAGGACTCTGGCTCATAATAGCCCTCATGGTATTTGCGACTTGGAATGATATCATGCGTCTGTTACATATCAATTTCTGATTATGAAAATTCTATGCGTGGGAATGAACTACCCACAGCACAACAAGGAACAGGACAACCCTTTGGTAACCGAAGAGCCTGTGATATTCTCAAAACCCGAATCATCTATGATCAGGGACGGGAAACCATTTTTCATACCCGATTTCGCAGAGAGGTTTGACTATGAGACAGAACTGGTTGTTAGGATATGCCGTCAGGGGAAAAGCATCTCAGAACGTTTTGCATACCGTTACTACGATGCTGTAACAGTCGGAATTGACTTCACAGCACGTGACCTGCAGGACAAACTTCGCGCCAAAGGCCATCCGTGGGATCTTTGCAAAGGATTTGACGGCTCTGCAGTCGTGGGAAACTGGGTAGAACTCTCAGACCTAAAAGCAAACATCAACAACATCAATTTCCACTTGGATATTGATGGTAAGACCGTACAATCAGGTTGTACAAAAGACATGACTCATTCCGTTGACAGGATTGTGTCATTCGTAAGCAACTACTTCACCCTCAAACAAGGTGATATCATATTCACCGGAACACCGTCAGGCATAGGTCCCGTTTCAGAGGACCAACATCTGACGGCATATATGGAAGACAGGAAAGTTTTGGAATTCAATGTAAAATAATAACATCATGAGTAGTAGGAATCAGAATTCAATATGGTGCATGTGTGCATGTTGTACACTCATGCTGTCATTCTCAATCCTTGTAAAAGCACAGTCTTTCGTGGATATTGAGTGGAACAACACTGACACCATCGTTCCGATTTTCTACCAGACATCTGATTTACCAGATGACTACAAGTCATACAAATATTCATTTTCCATTGAATATCCGGAGGTTGAGCCGCTGACAGATGAAGAAGTTGCCCGATATAACATCATAAAAGAAAATCTATCAGAGACATTCAACCCTTCTGCAACAGTTCGCAAAAGCAGGACAAAAGGCATACTTGATGCATCACTCTATCCATTGGCAGTCCGAGACAACAAGATTGTCAAACTGATAAGTTTTAAGCCCGTAATCAACAGAGAACGCAAAAATGAAGTAAAGGCCCAGACAAAGAGCCTTTCAACATCACCCGATTCGTCAGTTCTGTCAAAGGGGAAATGGGTCAAGATATCAGTCAACAAGCCAGGTGTCTATCAAATCACAAAAGAACGCCTTTCAGCAATGGGATTCAATGATCCGTCGAAAGTATGTTTATATGGATATGGCAAAGAAATACTGCCGGAAACCGATATTCAGAATCTTGATGATGACCTGACAGAAATTCCATTATGGAGGAAAGACAATGGAACGTTGCTGTTCTACGGAAGAGGCACTACGAAATGGAGACTCAAAGAGAAATCGACAATGCCCCATGCTTTCACGCACCAGAATAATCCGTATTCAACATATATCTGTTATTTCCTGACTGAATCAGGAAACAAACCAGCAGAATTTACGAAAGAAGCTGTTCAGACCGGAGGAGAGCAAGTCACGACATTCCCCGATCATCAGTTGATAGAAAATGACAAATTCAGTTATATCCACTCCGGCAGAACATTCTTCGATGCATTTGATTTCGGTGGGAAAAACAGTGTCGTATATACATTCGACCTCCCTGGAATAGCCGATTCAAAGGCTCTGGTTGACGTAAGATTCTCTGCAGCTGGAAACAACGCATCTACTCTCACAGTCAATGCAAACGGCAAATCAATCGGACATCTTTCATTCGGTGCCCTCGGAGAATATATATACGGTGTGGTCAAGAACAGTACAAATACCATATCAAATGCTCATGAACTAAAAGACACTGTAAAGCTGATACACTCAGGTGAAAGCGGAACAGCGGGACATCTCGACTATATTCGTGTTTCATACACCAGGAAGCTGGAACTGAATTCCGACTACCTGCTTTTCCGGCCTTCAAAATCAGGAATCCTCAACTACTCTATTTCAGGTGCTGGAAATGACACTCGTATTTGGAGAATAACCTCTGCCAAGAATACATCAGAAGTATCCGGTTCGTTATCCAACGGAACATACAATGCAGTTGCTTCATCCTCGGACTGGCAGAACGAAGAGTTTGTTGCCGTCAACGTCAATTCGACGTTCCCGGAACCGACCTTCATCGGAAAAATCGACAATCAGAACCTGCGAGGACTAAAAGACATCGATCTTGTCATCATAGTACCAGCAAACGGCAGACTCACTGCTCAGGCTCAGCGTCTGGCTGATGCCCACACCCAACATGACAGCATGAAGTGCGTTGTAGTCTCTGCTGATATGGTATATAACGAATTTTCATCAGGAACACCAGATGCGACAGCCTACCGCCGTTTCATGAAGATGTTCTATGACAGGGATAACGGTAAAAAGAACCGTAACCTTTGTCTCTTCGGGGATGGAGTATGGGACAACAGGATGGTCACATCAACGATGACAAGCAAATCACAGGACGATTATCTGCTATGCTATGAGTCGGAGAACTCAGTCAGCCATACTGATTCATACGTTCTTGAAGACTATTTTGCACTGCTCGATGACGAAGATGGGAAAAAGCCAGCGGGTGATGATCCGGATTGTGGTGTAGGTAGAATTCCGGTACTGACAGAAAACCAAGCCAAGAATGTAGTTGATAAGCTGATACCTTATATATATAATAAAGAGGCTGGTGCATGGAGAAACACTATTTGCATTCTTGCTGACGACGGAAACTCAAATATCCACATGCAGGACGCAGAGGCGATTTAATCACAGACCGAGAAACTCAATCCAGATTACCGGATTCGGAAGATATACTGGGATTCGTATTCACGTCAGCAGTCAGCTACAGGAAACTCATACCCCGGTGCATACGATGACATCAACAAGCAAATGCAGGAGGGAGCACTCGTCATGAACTACACCGGACACGGGGCAGCATATTGCCTATCACATGAACAGGTGCTTAAGCGTACTGACTTTGAGAATTGGTCTTCTCCACGTCTTCCACTTTGGATTCATGCAGCATGTGATGTGACTCCGTTTGACATGGACGAAGAGAATATAGGTGAAACTGCATTGCTGAATGCCAAAGGAGGTGCGATGGGGGTTCTATCCACCACACGAACAGTCTATTCGTCTCAGAACCGAAAAATCAATCTTCAGTTCATGAAGTACGCACTGTCTTCAACAGATGACGGAAACGGATATACTTTGGGAGAAGCACTTCAACAGGCAAAATCACATTACAGCATATCATCATATCGCGATTCCATCAACAGAGCACACTTCGTATTATTAGGAGATCCCGCAATACGTCTGGCACATCCTACATATAAGGCTGAAGTTGATGAATTCAATGGACACAAAATAACCGAAGACAATGATGTCATAGGTGCCGGAACTGTCGTCAAGGTAAAGGGACATATCTCGCTCAACGGCAAAAAAGCCGACAAGTTCAACGGAGTAATTTCACCTACAGTATTCGACAGTGAAGAATATATCACATGCAAGAACAACGCAGGAGACGACATCACCCCATACACTTTCTACAGTCAAGACAAGATTCTGTTTGCGGGTTCTGATTCAATACGCAATGGAGAGTTTTCATTCTCATTCACTGTACCTATTGATATTTCATACCAATATGCCAACGCACTGATAAGCATGTATGCACGTTCTTCCGACTCTCAGAGCGAAGCAAACGGGAAATTCACGAAATTCATGCTTATGGGTTCCGATCCTTCTATAGCGACAGATACCATCGGACCGATAATCCGTCTTAAACTACACAATGAGTTATTTTCCAACGAGACTGATTCAACACATCTTGTGAGCGCATCGGCCACAAAAGCAAAACCTGCGGAAATAACTATTTATGCAGAGATATCCGACAAGAACGGAATCAATACAACAGGTTCAGGAATAGGTCATGACATATCCGTTATCATCGACAACAATCCCAATCTGTCATACGTTGTAAACAATGATTTCAACTATTTTATCGGTTCAAACTCACAAGGCAGTTTCACATACTCACTTCCTGAGCTATCAGTAGGGAAACATACCATTCTTTTGAGGGCATGGGACGTACTTAACAATCCAGCACATATCTCTGTTGATTTTACAGTTATAGAAGGCTATGACTCAGTAACTATTTTCGACACAATGGGACGCGAACTATGGAGTGGCAAGGGAACGGGCTATGCCACGTCTCTACCAAAAGGTGTATATATTCTACGCTCTGGTCTGGAAACAAAAAAAATCTTAATTAAATAATAAACGACAATTTCATACGTTATAATAAATAGTATGGAAAAGAAATATATGAAAAATTGTTTGAACATATTAGGATTGTCCTTGGCATTTCTCTTTTCAGAAACAGCAATGGCTCAGGATACTAAATCCCAGCTTAACCCAGTATATTACGGTGCAACATCACTTGCCATCGCTCCTGATGCTCGTGCCGGTGGTATGGGCGACATCGGAGCTGCTACCGACCCTGACGTCAATTCGCAATATTGGAACCCTGCTAAGTACCCTTTCTGTATCAGTCGTGGTGGGGTTGCACTCAACTACACACCTTGGCTTCGCCAGTTGGTGAACGACATTGACCTAGCCAATCTTACAGGCTACTATCGTCTCGGCGAATGGGATGCAGTCTCAGGATCACTCAGGTATTTCTCACTCGGTGAAGTCATAGTTGACGAAAACACAATAATAAAGCCCTATGAAATGGCTCTTGACGTAGCTTATTCCCGCATGCTATCAGAGACATTCTCAGCTGCTGTTGGAATGCGATTTGTATATTCCGATCTTGCATATAAAGAAGACGACTCCACCACACCAGCCTCTGCTTTTGCAGCCGACATTGCAATGTATCATAATGGCTACCTCAACATTGGAAACCACGAGAGTCAGATGGGTTGGGGTATCAACATTAATAATATTGGTTCAAAGCTTTCATACGACGATGGAAACACAAGTGAGTTTCTTCCGACGAACCTCCGATTCGGTATGTCACTGATGGTTCCTATTGATGAATACAACAACATCACTTTCTCCGGCGACGTAAACAAGCTCCTGGTGCCGACACGTCCAACCATGGAACAGTATGTTAAGGAGACCGGTGCTGACCCACAGGACTATTCAGGCTACACTTCTTGGCTCATGGATAAGGGTTATTACAACATCTCACCTATTACAGGTATCTTCAAATCGTTCAGCGATGCGCCAGGCGGTTTTAAGGAAGAACTTCAGGAGATTCAATGGAGTCTAGGAGCTGAATATTCCTATAACAACCAGTTCTTTGTACGAGCAGGATACCATTATGAGCATCCGAATAAAGGAAACAGAAAATATTGGACAGTCGGAGCAGGTTTCAAGATGAACGTATTCTCGCTTGACGCCGGATATGTTATCTCAGCAGCCCAAAGCAACCCGTTGGATCAGACACTCAGGTTCTCTCTGGGATTCGATCTTGACGGCATCAATGACATCCTTGGCAAGAGCAGATGATAAGAATAGGATTAGGTTATGATGTGCATCAGCTGATTGAAGGTCGTTCACTTTTTTTAGGTGGTATTCAGCTGGAGCATCCCGAAGGCAAAGGGCTTCTTGGCCACAGTGATGCCGATGTGCTGATTCATGCCATTTGCGATGCCTTGTTAGGAGCAGCCAACATGCGCGACATCGGTTTCCACTTTCCTGACAAAGATTCCAAATACCATAATATCGACAGCAAAATACTGCTCAAGGAAACCACAAGACTTATTGAAGAAAAAGGATACAAAGTCGGCAACATTGATGCCACCGTATGTGCCGAACAGCCAAAGCTCAATCCACACATACCCGACATGCAGACAGTTCTCGCTGAGTGCATGAATACAACCCCCGACAACATCTCCATCAAGGCTACCACAACAGAACGACTCGGATTCACCGGCCGCGAAGAAGGCATTTCAGCAATGGCTGTAGCACTAATAGAAAAAGCCTGAATACTCCAATCGAGCATTCAGGCTTACGTTATTAGAAATTGCCAACTATCAATAGCTGTCAATAGGAAATAAAAAAAAGGGGTAACGCCTTACCCCAACCTTTTGTTAACCTTAAATCTAATACTATGAAAAACACGATGCAAAGTTAAGGCTTTTTCCATAAACTTGCAACAAAAAAGGACAGAAATAATTCCATCCTTTGTTTTTTTTAACAATTCGGGGCTCTATTTGAGCAAATCAGGTCTCAGTCTCTTGGTTCGTTCCAAGGATTGTTCCATTTCCCACTCCTTGACCTTTGCAAGATTTCCAGATAAAAGGATCTCCGGCACTTTCCATCCTTTGTAATCAGCAGGACGGGTATATACAGGAGCTGCGAGGAGATTATCCTGGAATGAATCAGATAATGCACTCTGCTCGTCGCCTATTGCACCGGGTATAACCCTGACGATGGCATCAGCCATGCATGCTGCCACGAGTTCACCTCCTGTCAACACGAAATCACCGAGACTGACTTCCTTTGTCACCAGATGTTCACGTATCCGATAGTCAATACCCTTGTAATGACCGCACAGAATGATGAGATTCTGTTTCATGGATAATTCGTTAGCCATTGGTTGAGTGAATTGTTCTCCGTCTGGAGTCACAAAAATCACTTCATCATATTCACGTTCGGCTTTCAAAGCAGAGATACAACTATCGATAGGCTGACATTGCATCACCATACCTGCAAAGCCGCCGAAACTGTAATCATCGATTCTCTTGTGTTTGTCCTCTGTATAATCTCTTAGGTTATGAACAACAATTTCGGCAATGCCCTTCTTCTGAGCCCTGCCGATTATTGACTTGTCGAACAATCCATCGAGCAATTCAGGAACGGCTGTCAGGATATCTATTCTCATTTCTTGTTGAACTGGAAACCAATCTGCATGCCGCTGAATGACTTGGCAATTGAACTTACAGATGACAGTGCTGTACTTGATGCTGTTCCACCTACGTTCTGAAGAACAGAGAGAAGTTTGTCAGCAGCGAAAGTCATGTTCATCTGACTTGCACCGACTGTCACGTTACATGCTGGGAAGGCAAGACCCGTAGTTGTACCTGTCACCGTAACAGAGTTTGAAGACTGATTATATACATATGTTCCACTGTACTGGGTGTTGTTGAAGGTATAGGTGCACGTATTATCAGAGTTGAAAACTACTGTAACCTTACCTGGCTGCAACCCATACTTCGTGAAGTAAGGCTGAACCTTGTTAACTATAGCCTGAGCAGCAAGCTGCCCGCCAGCCTGAGCGAGCAAGTCACTGCTTTTGAATTCAACAGCAGGTGACTGGTAAACCCAAGTACCGACAATTGAACCAGATGCAGAGTTTGTAACCTGACCGATTACGTTGCCGAGAAGTCCTGATACCAGACTTCCAGTTGTTGAACTACCCGTTGCTTGAGTAAGTACACCTGAAAGAAGAGCATCTGTAATACCTGAATTTGTGGATGTGGTGCCTGTAGTACCCAATCCGCAAGAACCCATCAATGACGCAGCACTGATAAGCAAAGCAAAAGAAATGTTTTTTGTTTTCATCATATTTGTATTTAATATCATGCAAAGTTACAAATAAAAAATCATCTCACCCAATAATTTTCAACATTTTCCATAAAATACTCTACAAAGACCTACAAAACAACCTTGAATCAAAAAAATTTGCTCATTCCACAATAAATGGCTAACTTTGCATTTTGTATGTTGAAACTACTGAGTTTTGGAAGCGGAAGCAGTGGTAATTGCTATTATCTCTGCAATGAAGATGAGAACGAAGCCATTCTCATTGATGCTGGTGTAGGTATTCGGCGCATGAAGAAATACGTCAAAGACTATCAGATTGATATGTCGTGCGTCAAGGGGCTTCTTATTACTCACGATCATGCTGATCATATTAAATGTGCAGGTTCCTTGACACACGAGCTGAATATCTTTGCGTATTCAACAGAACGTATTCACAAAGCCATCAACGGCAATGCACATAATATCAAGACGATTGAACCAGCTAATGCCATTTCAATAGAGATCGGAGTTGAATTCACTATTGGTTCATTTCACATAACAGCCTTTCCAATTCCTCACGACTCAACAGAGAATGTTGGATATGAGATTCGTCTGAATGATAATAAGATATTCACAATTATGACCGACGTCGGTATGCCGACAGAGATTATCAAAGAACACATCCGTAGGGCAAATTATCTTGTAATCGAAGCAAATTACGATGAAGAAATGCTCCAAAACGGACCTTATCCGAAATATCTGAAAGACAGAATAAAAAGCGGAATCGGACATCTCAGCAACGTTCAGACAGCATCATTGCTATTAGAGAATATCCATCCTCAACTATCACATGTATGGCTTTGCCACCTAAGTCAGGAAAACAACCATCCAGAACTAGCAAGAAAAACAATAGAATTCAAAATGGGGGCTTTCGGAATAATCCCAGGTGTTGACTTTTCACTTGAGATTCTCCGCCGTACAATCCCATCAGGTCCATATACCATATAACCATATTACACACAATGGCAGGATATTTAGTAGAAGATAAACGTAAAGTTACGACACATCGTCTCATTGAGATGAAACATGATGGCAAAAAAATCGCCATGTTAACTGCATATGACTACACCACCGCACAGATTGTAGATGGTGCAGGTATGGACATAATCCTTGTTGGAGACTCTGCATCGAATGTTATGGCAGGAAACATGACAACACTGCCTATCACACTTGACCAGATGATATATCACGCAAAAAGTGTGGTTCGTGGAGTTCATCGCGCTTTGGTAGTATGCGACATGCCGTTCGGCACATACCAAGTCAATCCTACCGAAGGAGTCACAAACGCCATAAAAATAATGAAGGCTAGCCACTGCGATGCCCTCAAACTCGAAGGTGGAGTTGAAATCATCGACACGATAAAGAAGATTCTGGATGCAGGCATACCTGTTATGGGGCATCTCGGACTCACGCCTCAGAGCATCAACAAATTCGGAACATATACTGTACGCGCAAAGGAAGAAGCAGAAGCACAGAAACTCATCTCCGATGCTCATGCACTTGAAGAAGTAGGTTGTTTTGCCATCGTACTTGAGAAAATCCCAGCAGCACTTGCTGCACGTGTAACATCCGAACTCAACATTCCCGTCATCGGAATCGGAGCAGGCGGAGCCTGTGACGGTCAGGTACTTGTCATCGACGACATGCTTGGAATGACACAAGGTTTCACGCCAAAGTTCCTACGTCGGTACGCCGACCTGAACTCCATCATGACAGATGCCATCGGCCGATACATCACAGATGTGAAAAGCAGCGATTTCCCTAACGAAAACGAACAATACTGATTTCCCGAGAAATTAACAAAGAAGTACTCAGGCTTGCAGTTCCGAGTATCTTCGCGAATATCACCGTACCCTTAGTTGGACTTGTTGACATAGCCATCGCAGGACATATATCCGATGCTTCAGCAATCGGAGGCATTGCGATTGGCACAATGCTTTTCGACCTACTCTACTGGAATTTCGGATTTCTTCGAGTAGGCACCGGAGGACTTACTGCGCAGGCCTTCGGGCGCAAAGACATGAAAGGTTCGGTAGGCATTCTGACGAAGGGAATTGAAACATCACTGATTGCCGCTTCCACAATACTTATTCTGCAGTGGGTATTCGTGTCGGCAGTACTATCCGTCATGCCATGTTCGGAAGCAGTCAGTCAGTTTGCCCGTCATTATTTCTACATACGTATTTGGGCCGCACCGGCCACACTCTCACTGATGGTATTCAAAGGGTGGTTCATAGGTATGCAGAGCACCAAGAGTGCAATGGTATGTGACATCACCGTAAACCTCGTCAACATGGCAGCCAGTTTCATACTTGCGGTCTATACGCCACTTGGCGCACTCGGTGTAGCCCATGGCACTCTCATCGCCCAATACTCAGGTCTTCTCATAGCCGTAATCATCTACCTCCACAAATTCCGCCGCCACCTTCCCGGCATCAAGGGTCTGCGCCTCTTCTCGATACGCTATTCCATCGGCAACCGAGCCTACTTCGGCCTCAATGCCAGCCTCTTCATCCGTTCTCTGTGTTTCATGGGAATCTACATTGGATTCACCACCATAACCTCTGCCTACGGAGACACTCAGCTAGCAGTTGGTTCCATCATCATGAAGATATTCATGCTCGTATCCTACTTCACCGACGGCTTTGCTTTTGCAGGCGAGGCCCTCACAGGCCGCTTCATCGGCGAACATAACCATCACAGCCTCACACTCAGCATCCGAAGCATCAGTCTATGGACACTCCTCATCGGCATCGGTTTCACCATTCTGTTCCTCTTCGGAGGCAAGTTTCTGGTACAACTCATGACCAATGACATTGGAGTCATCGACGGTTCCCTACCCTATCTCCCCTGGCTCATCTCCCTACCACTCATAGGCTGCTATGCCTTCATGTGGGATGGCATCTTCGCTGGAGCCACCCGTGGCCGCGAGTTAATGTATTGCATGATTTGGTCTGCCATCGGCTTTTTCATCACCTATTTCAGTCTCGTCGGCATTATCGGAATACACGCCATCTATGCAGCATTACTCTCCCATCTACTCGTACGCACTCTATACCTTACGGCAAAATCAAGGACGATCTACAATCTAACCACGAACATTTACACTGATTGAAAGGGTACAATCGCATAGTCAGTCATGCGAGAGCAGTTTATGAGTTAAACGAGAAAGCACCTAGAGTCAAACGAGTGCAGACACTCAGTCTGTAAGATATTTATCTTACAGACTCAAGGTAAGGTGTCGTCTGACTGGATTTGCTATTGCGGTTGACTGAGAGTGCATTGTCGGATGACTATTTGGTCTATAGGTCAAAAACTTTTGGATGATAAGGGATTTTGTTGTATATTTGCATACTATTAGTTGTCCATATCAGCAAAAGCAATGGATAGTGGATGCTTATATCTATCAATATCTAAAAATCCAGCGTCATTCGAATATAAATCTGTTGAAGGTCACTTTGATGAGGTTATGTTAGTTATTAAGGAAGATGTTGAGCAAGTCTTCGGTGGTGAAGTAAGCAAAGAAAATATTATAAACCTAATAATTCAAAAATATGAATAAAGACATTATTTTAAAGCTCCTACGAATAGTCAAGCCAGGAGCAGATATTCCATCAACCTATGGATACACTTATAATAAAAGATTGAAAAATCTTACACTTTCAGTAAAAGTAGAAGGCCTTAAAGCAAATATGCAAGCCGATGAAGCGGCCTTTGAGAGTTGGGCAATTGCTCTTAAGTATTATCTAAAAGAGGATATAAATACAATTACAATTGATTGGGAACGCGATATTCCTAAAGATGAGGATGGTCATTACCATTTTAACAGATTCATTTATAGACTTGCCAAGTTTGTCCAAACATACTCTTGGGCACGTTCTGCTAAATCAATGCCAACAATACCCACATTATTATATTGCAATATAGGTAAGACTGAGGCTGCTGAAATTACGATGCATGAGCTAGGTTCTGAAGGATGGTTGGAGTGCAAGTATGTTTGGGATCATTCTAAGGAATATGATGCAATGAGTCATCAGTTTCCAGTAGGCATCTTTGTTGATAAAGTCAGCAAGCACACACATTACACAACAGGTGGCAAAAGTGCAATTGATATATGGGCAATTAAGAATGAATGTCTGACAGTTTTTGAATTAAAAAAGTCCGATAACAAACCATTGGGAATAATTTCGGAACTCATGTTTTATACAAACATTTTGGATGATATTATGACCCATCGCATCATGTTTGAACCAAATAAGAAGGACACGTTATACGCAATAGAACATGATATTCGGGGCTTCAAAAGTTTCTATAACGCTTATGAAAACGGATCTATAAAAAAGATTGAATCTGTTTTTTTAGCAGATAATCTTCACTCACTCTTTTGCAAAGAATTAATTGACTTTATCAACGATTCTCCCCGTTGGAAATATAAGAATATATCATTTATGCATAAAACTGTTGATTGATGATCATAACCGTCCACCGAGGCACTGCCCAAATAGGCGGTTGCATTACCGAGATTAGTACTGACTCTGCAAAAATCATTATCGACCTTGGCCGCAATCTACCAGGGTCAAAAACTACTGATTTTACATCTGAGCAGATTAAGACATTAACCAA
>DCGE01000149.1:21363-21495 GCA_002314525.1 Prevotellaceae bacterium UBA1786
GAGCAGATGCGATTTTCTACACCCACTACCATGGTGATCATATTGGCTTCATCGCTGACGTACCACAAACAATTCCACAATACATTGGCGAAGGGGCTGCAGAAGTCATGGAGTGCAAGTATCAGGCACTTA
>DCGE01000192.1:0-203 GCA_002314525.1 Prevotellaceae bacterium UBA1786
AGAGACGAAGCCATAGTGGCGTGACATGATGCGGAATCTTTCACGAAGAGACTTCATACGGTTGCGGGTAGTCATGCCTTCAGAGAGATAATCAGTAAAGACCGGTTCCTTTATATACAATAAGGTGTAATCGGTCTTCGTTTTTTTCATGACACGGATGCACCAGTCAAAGTCGGATGAGAAACGGTATCTGAGGTCGTACG
>DCGE01000192.1:219-819 GCA_002314525.1 Prevotellaceae bacterium UBA1786
TAAGAGATCACGGCGAGCATAGAACGACTGATGGCAGACCAGCATGCCACTGCGGAACGACTTCCATGAGAGCGACTGAGGAGGAGCCAGACGGCGGGGTGAGATGAAAACGCCTTGGTTGTCAACGATATCCGTATTGCCGTAGATGACCCCCACCCCGGCGACATCACGACCTGAAAATATGTCCTCAATCAGAGAATCGCAGTGGAAGCGGTCGCCGGCATTCAGAAAGCAGACAAACTCGCCGCTTGCAGCCATGAGGCCCTTGTTCATTGCATCATAAATTCCCCGGTCGCGTTCACTCTTCACTATCAGCCTCATCCCGGGGTTGCGATCACGATAGGCATCGATCAACGGAAGCGTATTGTCAGTGGAGGCACCGTCGATGATGATATGTTCGATGCGAGAGACGAAAGACTGTCTTTCGACACTCTCCAAAGTGCGTTGAAGAGTCGTTTCGGCATTGTAGGTCACCGTGATGACAGAAAGCAGAATGGAATCCATGAAAAATTTGAAATAATTTTACTTTAGCCCTTGCTGATTCACATTAATTTGTTAACTTTGCACCCGCAAACCCGCTTCAGTAGCTCAGTTGGTTAG
>DCGE01000192.1:860-9441 GCA_002314525.1 Prevotellaceae bacterium UBA1786
ATGGGGTCGTTGGTTCAAGTCCATCCTGAAGCGCATCGAGATTACTGCCGAAGGCGGTAATCTTTTTGTTTTTGTCGGCCAGTACATAGAAAGGAAGCGATGCAACACCGAACTTCTTAACCGCAGGCGACTCCCATGCAAGACCATCGTAGAGGTGAGTGGTATGCAATGAGTCCTCGCGGATGAAATCCTGCCATTTGTATTTTGAGCCGTCAAGCGAGATGGAAATGACCTTAATATCATTTTTTTTGCCGTACTGCTCATAGAAATCATCCACTTCTTCAGCAACCTCGTCAGCGTCATTCATCCATGAAGCCCAGAAATATATCAGTTCGTAGCTGTTCTTGTATTTGGCAATATCGACAGTGTCCTTCTTATCAGTCTCCATCCTGATGGAAGGCAAAGCCTTGCCCTTCCTTACGGAGCCCAGCAACTTCAGTCTGCCCTCGAGAGCCTGGACATAGGGATCGTCAGGTTGGACAGTCTTGACGGCCTTAAGCAACGACTTCAATCTGGAAAGATTGATATTGTCGACCTTGACGAAGTAGCGATCAAGGAGATAGATTGCCACGGGAGAGTCAGGATAGGTCTTGATGTAGTGAGTTGCCATGCTGCGTATTTCAGACTCGTCGGTCATCTGGCTGGTCTTCAGACGGAACTCATTCATGATCTCATTGGTTTCGGAGCCTTCGACCGTATAGTTCTTCAGGTCGTTGAGAGAAGCCTCGTAGTGGAGTTTCTTACCGCCTTCGGCAAAGATGACCTGTTCAACGGCATTGGGGAAGACGAGGTAGAACCGAGTCACACCATCGGATACGCCATCGTAGCTGAAATGGCTGCTCTCGATGTAGATCGTGTCGAACGAAGCATTGATGTCGTCTTCATTGTAGATAAAAAGCTTTCCCGTCTTCATGTTGTCGATGTAGCCTGTAAGCCGGAATTTCGGAGCCTTAGGAGAACATGACAACAAGAGGAGTACGAAGGAAAGCAACGATATGAACTTGACTGTCTTTTGCATTTCTATAATTCTGATGATGATTTCGTGAATTTCCTGCTGAGATGCCTGACCGGGAACCATACCGAGACGAATCCGACGATCAGTACCGTAGCGAATACCACCACGACATCCCATAGGTGGATATTCACAGGGTATGAATCGATGATGTAGCTGCCAGCCGACTGGCCGAACTTGATGACGCCGTATTCCTGCTGAACATAGCACAGGAGGAGTCCGATGATGATTCCGCCCAACGCCCCGACGATTGATATCAGGCGTCCTTCGTTCATAAAGATGCCGGAGATCTGTCGGTCGCTCGCACCAAGATTCCTCAGAGTGATGACATCATGTTTCTTGTCGATGATAAGCATAGAAAGCGAACCGATGATGTTGAAACAGGCAATCATGAGGATGAAGGTCAGGAAGACGTATGATATCAGTTTCTCGATCTGCATGATCTTGAATGTCTCAGCCTGTTGTTCGTATCGGTCCTGAACGATGAACCCATCACCCAAAAGAGCCTTGATGTCGCTCTTGGCACCGTGGATGCCGACACCGTCAGCGAGTTTGAGTTCGATGCTGCTCACCATGCCCTCCTTCTCGAAGAGAGTTCTTGCGAAATCGATAGATGTCAAGGCATAATGAGAATCGTATTTCTGTTGCTTGACGCTGAATCCCACACTCGGTGAATAGAGTTCCTCCATATTGAAACTCTCGCTCGGATCATTGAGGTCGATACGTTTTCCACCACGGGGAGCGAAGACCTGAATCGGTTCATCGAAGTCTGCCCCCACCCCCAATGATGAAAGCAGGTTGATTCCCAAGACACCATAATTGATTATGTCGGCATGGAGCTGGAAGATGCCGTTTCCGAAACAGATATCGTCGATACGGGTCAGTTCTTCGAAGTTGTCGTCAACACCCTTGACGGTAGCCATGACCTGGCGGTTCTTGGTCATCAGAAGAGCATTATCCTCGACGACCTCAGTATATACGGCAATTCCGTCGTACTTCTTCAGCGACTGCAGTTCGGGAGCATCCGCACTGATGAATTTTCCCTCTTTCGGCAGGACCTTCAGTTCAGGATCAAAAGCCGTGAAGAGGTCGGCCACCATATCCTGAAACCCATTGAACACCGAAAGGATGCAAATCATAGCAGCCGTGGCAATAGCCACCCCGCAGACAGAGATCCACGAGATGACATTGATTACATGGTGCGACTTCTTTGATACCAGGTACCTACGTGCTATGAAAGCCGGGAAGTTCATTGTTCAGTTTCCTTGGTTTCCACCTTATTGGGATTGGAGCTGAGAAGTCGGTCGATATTCTCGAGATAGTCTAAAGAGTCGTCGATGAAGAACTTCAGTTCAGGAATGATACGAAGCTGATGGCGCTCGAGGTTTCCGAGTTCGAACCGGATCTGAGAAGCATGTTCGTTGATATTCTGAAGCAGTTCGTCAGCCTTCTCAGACGGGAAAATGCTAAGATAAGCCTTTGCCACGCTGAGGTCGCTACTCACCCTTACGACACTCACACTTACCAGCACACCCTTCACCTTGCGGGTCTGCTGTTGGAAAATTGTACTCAGATCCTTCTGGATGAGTCTTGCAATCTTATTCTGTCTTGTAGTTTCCATCGTTTTTTTGGTTTGTTGTTGTTTTGTGGGGGCTAGCTATTCTAGGAGAACTAGCTATTCTATAGGAGGGACGGTTTGAGCCGGATGACACTGAGTCCGTCCCTCACCGGGATGATGACCTTTTCCACCCTGTCGTCATTTGCAACCATATCGTTGAACTCCATCACACCGACGATCTGCTGGTCCTTGTGTGTGACAAAGCCCTCAGGAGCATCATCAAGCACGTGACCGTCCCACAAAGTGTTGTCAGCGATGATGTATCCGCCGGGATTCATGTAATCCATCACGAGGTTGTAATAGTCAGGATAGATACGCTTGTTACCGTCAATGAATACCATGTCGTATCTGAGTCCGAGTTTCGGCACCAAGTCCATCGCATCACCGATATGGAACTCCACCTTGTCAGCCCAAGGCGAATTCTCAATCCAAGGTCGGGTGAAGTCCTCGAGTTCGTCGAATATCTCAATGGTATGGAGTTTTGCCCCTTCTACCAGTCCCTCAGCCATACAGAGAGCAGAATAGCCACTGAAAGTACCTATCTCGAGTACCGTCTTCGGTCGGATCATCTGCGTGAGCATTTTCAGGAGGCGTCCCTGAATATGTCCGCTTGCCATACGGCCATAGAGCAGTTTTGTCTGAGTGGCACGATACAGACGATGAAGGTATTCGCCTTCCCTGTCAATATGCTGGGCTATGTATTCCTCGACCGTCATCAGTTCATTCTCTCGATAAGAGCCTCAACGGCAAGTCGGTAGGAGTCGAGTCCGAAGCCAAAGATGGTTCCGATACATACAGGAGAGATCATCGATACATGACGATAGTCCTCCCTTTGCATCACATTTGAAAGATGGACCTCAACCACAGGAGCCTTTATTGCCCTGATGGCATCCTGGATACCGATGCTGGTATGTGTGTAAGCCCCTGCATTCAAGATGATTCCGTCAGCATCGAAGCCCACCTCCTGCAGCCGTGAGATAATCTCACCCTCTACATTCGACTGCCATGCCACAATATCGACATGAGGATATCGAGACTGTAACTCAACGAGATAGTCATCGAAGCTGCGATCACCATATATACCCGGTTCGCGCCTTCCGATGAGATTGATATTCGGTCCGTTTACGATATGAATCTTCATATTGACTATATATTATGTGTGCAAAGTTACGAAATTGTAGTGAAAGAAGCAAAAAAATATGATTGCCATCGGCAGAATCTTGCACGGAAAAGAAACTTTTTTGTAACTTTGTACCGTGAAACTGTCAGAACTGAAATCAGGCGAGAGCGGTGTAATAGTAAAAGTACACGGCCACGGTGGGTTCCGCAAACGAATCGTGGAGATGGGCTTCATCAGGGGTACCTTAGTGGAGTCCGTGCTCAATGCGCCCCTCAACGACCCTGTGAAGTACAAGATCATGGACTACGAGGTCAGTCTTCGTCGTGCTGAGGCAGAACTGGTAGAGATTATCAGCAAGGAGGAGGCAAAGAAATGGCACGAAAGCCAGACAGAGCAGCCTTCCATCTATGTTGATGAAGGAGAAATGCTGCACAGAGTAGCCGAAGAGAAGAGCAAGACTATAAACGTGGTCTTCGTGGGCAATCCGAACTGCGGCAAGACATCTTTGTTCAATATTGCCGGAAATGCTCACGAGAGAGTCGGCAACTACTCGGGAGTGACCGTTGACGCAAAGAAAGGCGAACTCGATTTCAACGGCTATCATTTCAATATCTACGACCTTCCCGGCACCTATTCACTGAGTGCTTACACACCAGAGGAACTCTATGTCAGGAAATACATCATCGAACAGACTCCAGATGTCATCATCAATGTGGTTGATGCGAGTAACCTGGAGCGCAACCTCTACCTCACCACCCAAATAATCGACATGGATGTGCCTATCGTCATGGCACTCAATATGTACGACGAACTGCGTGAGAGCGGCAACCAGCTCGACATCCAGCAACTCGGCAAACTCCTTGGCGTGCCAATCATCCCTACCGTAGGAAGGACCGGCGAGGGTGTAAGCGAACTGCTTCAGACCATAATAGACATCTGCACGAAGGATAGTCAGTCGCCTTTCCGCCATATCCACGTCAATCACGGCAAACTCATTGAGGATGCCATCGAGGAACTCGAGGTGCCGATACGAGAGAATCCGGAACCGCACCATAACTACTCGGGGCGTTTCCTTGCCATCAAACTGCTGGAGAACGACAGACAGGTGGAAGGCATCATACGCAGCCTTCCGAATGCAGAGCAGATCATGTTCAAACGTTCACTTTGTCAGCAAGCCATCAAGGATGAATGGAACGAAGACTCCGAGAGCGCATTGACCGATGCGAAATATGGTTTCATCCAGGGTGCACTCAAGGAATGTCTTATCAGAAAATACCGTAGGATACCGAGCCGTATCCTCACGAAGAGAATAGACGCCATAGTGACCAATCGCTGGTCGGGCTATGGAATATTCCTTCTGCTTATGTACCTTATGTTCTACTGCACCTTTGCCTTAGGTCAGTATCCTATGGACTGGATTGACTCTTTGGTCGGATGGATTGGTGATATCGTAGCTCGAACCATGCCTGATGGTACACTGAAAGACCTGATAGTCGATGGAATAATTGCTGGTGTAGGTGGAGTGATTGTCTTCCTACCCAATATATTGATTCTCTATGCCTTCATCTCGTGGATGGAAGACAGTGGATACATGGCGAGAGTGGCATTCATAATGGACAAGATAATGCACCGCATGGGACTTCACGGCAAGTCGTTCATACCGATGATAATGGGTTTCGGATGCAGCATTCCTGCCGTTATGGCAACACGAACCATCGAAGACAGAAAATCCCGACTCATAACTATGTTGATAGTGCCTCTTATGTCATGTTCAGCACGCCTACCGGTATATATCATCCTCATAGGAGCATTCTTTTCTCACAACAAAGCATTGGTACTTTTCTCACTCTATCTCTTCGGCATCGTGATGAGTGTGTTTATGGCACATCTTTTCAGCAAGTTCGTCGTAAAGGGCGAGACGAGTCCATTCGTCATGGAACTGCCTCCATACCGCATGCCATCTGCCAAGTCCGTCACCCGCCACACATGGGAGAAAGGCAAGCAATATCTCAAGAAGATGGGTACAACGATACTTGCTGCAAGCATCATCATCTGGGTTCTATCTTATTTTCCTCGCCACGAAGAACTTCCTGAAGGTGAGCGTATGGAACAGAGTTACATAGGCCAATTGGGGAAGGCCGTAGAACCCGTCATCCAGCCTTGCGGGTTGGGGTGGAAAGAAGGTGTGAGCCTCATCACTGGCATCGGAGCAAAGGAAATAGTGGCTTCTACCATGGGAGTGCTCTATTCCGACAGTGCACCAGAACAATATGATACCACCAAAGATATCGATGACAACGACAGTTCCCGTCTTTCCTTGATACTCGCAGATAGTGGGATGACACCTTTAGCAGCCTTTGCCTTCTTGACATTTGTGCTTCTGTATTTTCCTTGTATTCCTACTTGCATTGCGATAAGCCATGAATCAGGCCACTGGAAATGGGCCCTCTTCACAATAGTATATTCCACCTGCCTCGCGTGGGTGTGCTCAACGATAATATTTCAGTTTGGAATGCTGATAATATAATTATCTCTTTTTTAATCATTTAATTCAAAAAAGTAAAATGAAAAAAATTTTTACTCTCGTCGCACTCTTGTGCACAGTTTCTTCACTCTATGCTCAGGACATCTTCGTAGGTGGTAAATTGGGTTATTCATCAGAAAAGGTAGAAGGCGAAGATCGTGTATCAACTTTTGAAATTTCACCAGAAATCGGTTACTCAATCTCCGAGCGCGGATCATTAGTCCTCGGACTGGGATATATCAAAACCGATGACGGTATCAACACGTCAAAGGCTTTCGCCCTCACTCCATACTACGAACGTTCGCTCCCACTGACTGAAAAGCTCTCCTTCAACCTTGATCTCGGACTTGAGTTCGGACGCGTTTTCGGAGAAAGCAACACATTTGGTGTATGGGGTGACGTAGGACTTGAATACATGTTCAACAACCACTGGAGCACAAGCCTCAATGTCAACGTATTCGAGTTCGGAAAGGCATTTGCCGACGGCGACGGACCTAGCGTAGGCTTTTCCAATTTTAACCTCTTCAAGCAGGAATCCCTGTCAGTAGCTTTCTACTACTACTTCTAAATGCAAGATATCATCGTCATAGCCATCGTGTCCGTAGCCGTAGTGTTCACGGCATGGAAACTCTATGTCAAGTTCTCTTATCGCAAGAACTCCGGATGCAGCGAGCGTAAAGGATGTGACGGCTGTGACCTTGACTGCAAACTCCGCCGATGAACTCTCTTTCAGCCAAAGACAGCAAGCAGTTACAGCGAAGGTACTACCAGTACCTGAAGTTGGAGAAATCTTTCTCCGACAACACTATTGAAGCGTATCAGCGTGACCTGAAGAAGTTCATCGAATTTGCCGAGGATGAGAAAGTCAACCTGATGTCACCGTCGCTGAACGACTTCCATCAGTTTTCCGCGACACTCATAGACCTCGGCATCAATCCCCTCTCCTTATCCCGGATTCTGTCTGGGGTAAGGAGTTTCTACAGGTTTCTCTTCATGTCCGGGGAAATTGACGACGATCCTACCGAACTGCTGGAATTTCCTCAGCGTCCGAAGCACTATCCCGATGTATTGACAGAAGAGGAAGTTGACAGCATAATCAGTACGATTGATCTCTCTCAGACTGAAGGGCAGAGAAACAAGGCCATGATTGAGGTTTTGTTCAGCTGCGGACTCCGGGTGAGTGAGCTCTGCAGTCTGAAGATATCCGACCTCTATCTTGATGAAGGGTTCATACGTGTCATCGGGAAGGGGTCAAAGCAGCGTTTGGTCCCTATTTCCGGGCGGGCAATCGAAGAACTGAAGCGGTATTTCATAGATAGGAATCTCGTTTCCATAAAACCCGGATACGAAGACTATGTCTTCGTGAGCAAACTCAGAAAAAAGAACCTCTCGCGCATCATGGTGTTCCACCTGATTAAGGAACTCGTGGAACTGGCAGGGATAAAGAAGACAGTCAGTCCTCATACATTCCGTCATAGTTTTGCCACATGTCTGCTGGAAGGCGGAGCGAACCTACGGGCAATACAGACAATGCTCGGCCATGAATCAATAAACACCACTGAGATGTACCTGCATCTCGACACTACGCATCTGCGTGAGGAATTGCTAAATCACCATCCTCGCTACATGAAGTCAAAAAAATAATTAAATAGTACCTATTTCTCCTTTTTTTTTAGTAAATTTGCGCCATTATTTTAAAATATATAAGAAAATGGCACAAGAAGATGTTTTTAAGAAAGTTGTTTCCCATTGCAAAGAATATGGGTTTGTTTTCCCTTCAAGTGATATCTACGACGGACTCGGAGCCGTATATGACTATGGGCAGAACGGTGTTGAACTGAAGAACAATATCAAACAATATTGGTGGCAGAGCATGGTACTTATGCACGAGAATATCGTAGGTATTGACTCCTGCATCTTTATGCATCCAACCATTTGGAAGGCTTCAGGCCACGTCGATGCATTCAACGATCCATTGATCGACAACCGCGACTCCAAGAAGCGCTATCGTGCGGATGTCCTGATTGAAAATCAGATTGCGAAATACGACGAGAAGATTGACAAGGAAGTGGCAAAGGCAAAGAAACGCTTCGGCGATGCCTTCAATGAGGAGCAGTATCGTTCTACTAGTCCACGTGTCCTTGAAGAAGCACAAAAGCGTGATGCTCTCCACGAGCGTTTTCAGAAGGCTATGAACGAAAATGATCTGGAAGGTCTTCGCCAGATTATCCTAGATGAGGGTATTGTATGCCCAATCAGCGGAACACGCAACTGGACAGAAGTCCGTCAGTTCAATCTTATGTTCAA
>DCGE01000215.1:0-2147 GCA_002314525.1 Prevotellaceae bacterium UBA1786
CCGGACCTTTGTCGTTGATGCCGCAGAGGTGCAGAATACCGTGTATAATCACGCGGTGTAGTTCTTCGTCGTAGGTGGCTCCCTGCTGTTCGGCATTGGTGCGTACAGTGTCCAGACTGATGAACAGGTCGCCGCTTATCGTCCTCCCCGACGTATAGTCGAAGGTGATGATGTCTGTATAGTAGTCGTGTGACAGGAACTGACGGTTCACCTCCAGTATCTTCTCATCATTGCAGAAGATGTACGACACCGGTCCCACATGCCTGTCGTAGGTTGCAGCCACATCGGCAACCCACTTCTCCACTGCTTTCCTGTCTATCTCGGGAAAACCTACCGAATCTGCATTGAACGAGATCATAGTTCTTTCTCCTTGATCGTTGCCACACCCTTATCGTAGATGTTGTTGAGGGTGTTCGCCGTCTGGTAGTATTCGCTCATGTCCCATATGTCGCGTGCAATGAGGGCCTTCAGCTGCACCTTGACAATCGGCATGGTCTCAGTCAGGTCTCTGTCGGTGTATTCAATCTTTGCCTTCTTGGTGTTCTCCAGAAGGAGGTCTATCAGTTCCTGCGGCACTTCGAAACCGCTGTTGAATGCATTGAAATCACTGTAGTCCTTGTGCAGCTTCTTCCTGTGCTTGTCGATGTATTTGAGTGAGGTGTTTATGATGCAGCTCTTTGCCGACATCTCACGGTAGAGTTTCGTCACCTGTGTGGTGTCGAGTTCCACATAGACATCAGGCATGATGCCGCCGCCTCCATAGACGGTGCGTTTCTTCTTCAGCGTCGTGAACTTCAGCGAGTCGGGCATGTGGATGCTGTCTGCGTTCGTCAGTTCACCGCACTTCAGTCGGTCGGCAATATCCATGTCGTATGATTTCTGGTCACCTTTCTTGTATGGCTTCTGTATACAACGGCCTGAAGGTGAGTAGTAGTGGGCTATGGTCAGACGTATCATCGACTTGTCGGGCAGGTCTATCTGTCGCTGTACCAGTCCCTTACCGAACGAACGGCGTCCTACGATCAGTCCTCTGTCGTTATCCTGCACTGCTCCGGCAAGGATCTCCGATGCGCTTGCTGAATAGCTGTCGATGAGCACCACAAGCTTCCCTTCGCTGAATGCTCCGTTGCCTTGCGACTTGTAGTTCATTCTCGGCTGTATCCTTCCTTCGGTATATACTATCAGTTCGTCGGGCCCGAGCAGTTCGTTGGTGATTGCCACTGCCGTCTGCAGGTATCCTCCGCCGTTGCCCTGAAGGTCCAGTACGAGGTCTTTCATGCCTTTCGCCTTGAGCATATCCACGGCTTCTATGAATTCTCCGTGTGTCGTTGCACCGAAACTACCTATCTTTATGTAGCCAGTCGTCTCGTCGATCATGTATTTCGCATCTACGGTATATACCGGGATCTTGTCTCTCACTACGGTGAACTCATGTATTCCCTTCACGTCCTGACGCTTTATACCGAGTCTTACCTTCGTGCCCTTAGGTCCGCGGAGGCGTTTCATGATATTCTCCTTCGACATCTTCACACCTGCTATCGCTGTGTCGTTGACCGTCACGATGCGGTCTCCGGCTATGATTCCGACTTTCTCGGACGGTCCGCCGCTTACCGGCTGTATGACCACGAGGGTGTCTTCCACCATGTTGAACTGTACACCGATTCCCTCAAAGTTACCCTGAAGGGGTTCCGTCAGTGCCTGAACATCCTTCGCCGGTGTGTAGGCGCTGTGTGGGTCGAGTTCCTTCAGTATTCCCTTGATGGCGTCTTCCATCATCTTCTCGTCGCTGATGGAGTCTACATACAGGTTCTTGGCTGCTGTGGCGGCAATAAGGAATTTCCTTATCTGCGCGTCTTCCAGTGATGTCTGTGCCTGACAGGTCGTACCTGCCAACTGAAACAAAACCGCCATTGCCATGACGGTCTTGGTCTTATGGAATGAATTTCGAAATATCTTTGCCATAGCTTATTAATTCTCTTACGATACTGCTGCTCAGTCCTGCATAGCGTTCATCGGCAAAGAGCAGTATTGTCTCTATTCCGGTGAGCTGGCGGTTTATCTGGGCAATGTTCTTTTCATATTCAAAATCCGTGAATGAGCGCACACCTCTGACGATGAACTGTGCACCGACGGCCTGTGCGAAATCG
>DCGE01000215.1:2202-2560 GCA_002314525.1 Prevotellaceae bacterium UBA1786
TTCGAATGCACGTTCAATCTGCTGCTTGCGTTCCAATACGGGAAACAGTCCTTTCTTCTCTGCATTCACACCTATCGCCACCACCACTTCGTCGGCAATGGTCAATGCCCTCTCCACAATGTCCTTGTGTCCCAGTGTGAACGGGTCGAAACTACCTGGAAAAATTGCTCTTGTCATAGTTCCTCTTCAGGTTTGTCTTCTTCAATGACAAGATTGTTGATGATGAAGTTCTGCCGCTCCATGGTATTCTTTCCCATGTAGTATTCCAGCAGTTCCTTCACCTGATCGGTCTTTCTCAGTGTCACCTCCTCGAGCCTGATGTCGGGACCGATGAAGTTCTTGAACTCGTCGGGCGAAA
>DCGE01000215.1:2582-7499 GCA_002314525.1 Prevotellaceae bacterium UBA1786
TCTCTCCGAGACCTTTGAATCGTGTAATCTCAGGATCAGGGGCAAGTGCCTGTATGGCCTTCTGCCGTTCCTCGTCCGAGTAGCAGTATGAGGTTATGAAATCTCCTTTGTCGTTCGGGTGCGTGTCGAGGTATTGCTTCAGCACGTCTCTCTTCACCTTTTTCTTCTTGTTCCTCACACGGAAGAGCGGTGTCTGCAGAATGTGCACATGACCTTTTCTCACCAGTTCCGGGAAGAACTGAAGGAAGAAGGTTATCATCAGCAGACGTATGTGCATACCGTCCACATCGGCATCAGTTGCCACGATCACCTTGTTGTATCTCAGTCCGTCAATACCGTCCTCAATGTTCAGTGCGGCCTGAAGCAGGTTGAATTCTTCGTTCTCATACACCACCTTCTTGGTCAGTCCGTATGAGTTCAGCGGTTTTCCCCTCAGTGAGAATACGGCCTGGGTGTTCACGTCGCGGCTCTTCGTGATACTTCCGCTTGCTGAGTCACCCTCGGTGATGAATATACAGCTCTCCTCCTTCTTGTCGCCCTTGGCATCGTTGAGGTGTATGCGGCAGTCCCTGAGCTTCTTGTTGTGCAGGTTGGCTTTCTTGGCTCTCTCGCGTGCAAGTTTCGTCACACCGGCAATGGCCTTGCGGTCGCGTTCGTTCTCCTGGATCTTCTGGAGTATGACTTCCGTTACGTCAGGGTTTCGGTGCATGTAGTTGTCAACCTCGTTCTTTATGAAGTCGCCTACGAACTTGTTCACACTCACCCCTCCGTTCGGAGCCATCGTCAGCGATCCCAGTTTGATCTTTGTCTGACTCTCAAACTGCGGTTCCTCAACATCTATTGCAATCGCTGCGATGAGTCCTGCACGGATATCGCTGAATTCGAAGTTCTTGTTGAAGAACTCCTTGATGGTTCTTGCTATGTGTTCCTTGAACGCACTCTGATGTGTTCCGCCCTGTATCGTGTGCTGACCGTTTACGAACGAGTGGTATTCCTCGCCGTACTGCTGATTGGTATGGGTGAACGCGATCTCTATATCTTCGCCTTTCAGGTGGATGATAGGGTAGAGGGGTTCTGTCGACATGGTGTCGGTCAACAGGTCCTTCAGTCCGTTGCGCGATGTTATCCTCCTGCTGTTGAAGTAGATCTCCAGTCCTGTGTTCAGGTAGGTGTAGTTGCGGAGCATGGTCTCCACAAACTCGGTCTCGAACTTATATCCGATGAACAGTGTGGCATCGGGTTCGAAAAATATGTATGTACCGGTTTCTTCCTCCGACTTTTCGGTATGGTCTTCCTGCAACAGTCCTTTCTCGAACTTCGCACAGCGTACTGCTCCGTCTCTGTAACTTCTCACCTCGAAGTGGCTGCTCAGTGCGTTGACGGCCTTCGTACCCACACCGTTCAAACCCACACTCTTCTTGAATGCTTTTGAGTCGTACTTGCCACCGGTGTTCAGCATACTGACTGCCTCTATCATCTTGCCCTGAGGTATTCCTCGTCCGAAGTCCCTTACCGTGACTGCCTTGTTGTCTATGATGTTGACCTCAATGCGTTTCCCGGCATGCATCTTGAATTCATCGATGGAGTTGTCGATGATCTCCTTCAGCAGCACGTAGATACCGTCTTCTGCATGCGAGCCGTCACCCAACCTACCGATGTACATACCCGGTCGGGTACGCACATGATCCATGTCCGACAGATGGCGTATGTTGTCATCGTTGTATTCCACCACCTGTACCTGTTCTTCTAAAATCTCTTTCTCTTCTGCCATTAGGTTTATATCTTTTCCCCCACTCTTCATCCTCTCTCTCGTCTCTCGTCTAACTGCGAGCTCTGCTCGCCTAATCCTCCAGCTGCTTCTTGAAGCACCTTCTACGCTTATGCTGGTTCTTCTCGAAGTATATCCACTGCTGCTGAACCTTGTAGTTGCTTTCCAGCTCTACGTTCGTCTCCACATACTTGTAACCCTTTGCAATGAATATCGGGAGCAGGTCGTAGAACAGTATTGAGTTCACACCCTTATTCTGGTATTTCGGAACAACACCCACGAGCATCAGGTCCAGAGTGTCGGGATGCATCTTGAACTTCAGTATCTTTGCAAACTCCAGCCATCCCAGAGGCAGCAGCTTACCCTTTGCCTTCTGAAGGGCCTTCGAGAGCGACGGCATCGAGATGCCTACGCCTATCAGCGTACCGTCCGACTCGGTGATGAGCGATATCAGGTCAAGATCCACGATAGGCAGGTACATGTTCACGTACTGCTCAATCTGCTTCTCGGTCAACGGAGTGTAACCGAAGAGTGGCGAGAATGCCTCGTTCAGCACCTCGAAGATCTTCTTTCCGTAGTCCTTGATGAGTTTTCTTGACGATGTGTATTTCTTGATTTGCAGTCCGTAGCGTGTCATGACGAACTCGGCCATGGTGACCAGTCGGTCAGGAACCGACTGCGGTACCTTGATCTTGAATTCCACCCAGTCGGTCTCCTTCTCGAAACCGAGCCGCTCCATGTGCTCTGGATAGTACGGGTAGTTGTATATGGTTGCCATCGTACTGAGCTGGTCGAATCCCTCAACCAACATGCCTTCAGCATCGAAGTCGGTGAATCCGAGCGGTCCGTGTATCTCCGACATTCCCTGGTTGGCACCCCATTCGGCAACGGCGTCAATGAGGGCCTTGCTCACATCGATATCGTCAATGAAGTCTATCCATCCGAATCTCACGGCTCTCTCGTTCCACTTGTCGTTTGCCTTCTCGTTGATGATTCCGGCAACGCGACCTACCAGCTGGTTGTTCTTGTAGGCAAGGAAATACACCGCCTTGCAGAATTCCATCGCTGCGTTCCTTGAGGAGAATGTCTTCAGCATGTCCTCATACAGATCCGGAACTGAATAGTGGTTGTCCTTGTACAGTTCATAGTTGAATCTTATGAACTTCCTCATCTCGCTCGGGCTCTTTGCCTCCTTGATAATTATCTTTGACATACGCATTCTGTAATTATTTCTGCAAAGATAATGAAAATTTTCATCAATTGTGATGATTTGTTACCTATTTTTTACTAACTTTGGTTCGTTTTTCAGAAATCAGACCCAAAAACGTAAAAAAAAACGTATGAAAATGATGTTTTCAAACAAGATGACGACACTTCTGCTGTGCACTCTCATTTCCGTGCCGGCATTCGCTCAGCAGCCTGTCCAGCAGTCCGACCGCAATTTCGCCATCGCCAAGAACCTCGATATCTTCAACTCCATATACAAGAATCTGGAACTCTTCTATGTCGATACTCTCGAGACCGAGAAGATCGTCCGTACCGGCATCGAGGCCATACTCGACCAGATGGATCCCTACACCGAGTACTTCCCTTACGAAGAAGAGGGCGACCTCAAGATGATGACTACCGGCAAGTACGGCGGCATGGGTTCGCTCATCCGTCAGCGCAAGGACTCCACAGTCATTATTGCCGAACCTTACGAGGGAATGCCTGCTGCCGAAGCCGGTCTTCAGGTTGGCGATGTCCTCTTGCGCATCGACGATGTCGATCTCAAGGGCAAGAACACCTCACAGGTCAGTGAACTGCTTCGTGGCGAGGCTGGTACCACCTTCCTCCTCACCGTACAGCGTCCGGGAGAGAAGAATCCGCGTCAGGTGAAGATCACGCGCAGCATCATCAAACTGCCTGCAATCGAATACACCGGCATGGTGGACAAGTCGGGCTATATCGACCTCACACAGTTCACCGAAGACTGCTCGGTCGATGTACGCAAGGCTATTATCAACCTCAAGTCACAGGGTGCCACCAGCATCATACTCGACCTCCGCTCCAATGGCGGCGGACTCCTCGACGAGGCCGTCAATATCGTCAACCTCTTCGTTCCTCAGGACACACTGGTCGTTGAAACCAGGGGCAAACTCCAGTCGCTCAACACTGTGTTCAAGACTACCGGCAAACCGCTCGACCTCGACATACCTGTCGTCGTTCTCGTCAGCGGCAACTCGGCTTCGGCTGCCGAGATCGTGGCTGGTGCCCTCCAGGACTACCACCGTGCCACTATCGTCGGCTCTCAGACCTACGGCAAGGGACTTGTACAGACTCCGCGTGAGGTACCATACAACGGCAACCTCAAACTCACTACAGCCAAGTACTATCTGCCGAGCGGACGCTGCATCCAGAAGATCGACTACAAGGCTCGCCGCGAAGGCAAGAAGGCCGTTTCCGAGGGTGGCATCACTCCTGATGTCACGGTTCATCACGATACCATCCAGAATATGGTCGTCTATCTCGCCAACGACGATGTGCTCATCGACTATGGCACACTTTACTGTCAGACTCACACCCGACCTGCCTCCGTGGCTGACTTCCACCTCACCGACGCTGATGTCGCCGAGTTCCTCGACATGGTCAAGAAGAGCGGCTTCACCTACGACCGCCTCAGCGAGAAACGACTCTCAGCACTCAAGGAGATGATGGAGTTCGAAGGCTACTACGAGGATGCCAAACCGGAGTTCCAGGCACTTGAAAAGAAACTCCACCACGATATCGACGTCGATTTCCGCAAGTACGACACCGACATCCGCCGACTCATGGCCAACGAGATTGTCAAGCGCTGGTTCTTCCAGTCAGGAGCCATCGAAGAGTCCCTCAAGGACGACGACGACCTCCGCCACGCTCTCGAGGCCCTGAAATAACCCACATTTACAGTCTTGATTGTATGAAAATCTGTTTAGAGCATCAAGCACAATGATTAGTACTCAGTGTAAAATATGCTGGATCAAGGGATAATAATATGTAAATATTCTTAAAAATTAATATTAATATATAATTTTACTTATGTTGTAGCCGATAATCTGGGAAAATCGAAAGACAAAAAGACAATAATTTTGGTCATTATGTCATTAAGCAATACTTAGTTAATTTATATT
>DCGE01000185.1:0-2015 GCA_002314525.1 Prevotellaceae bacterium UBA1786
TATGAATCATCATCATCTTCCATGTAGAGGGATGTGTAATCGAATCCGTAGTCATCGCTTTGGTCAATATAGTACAATACATTGGATGTGAAGTTGATAGTTGTAGCCTCCTCAGGCTCATATTCATAAGTGTATTCTTCTTCACCTCCGCCGCCTTCTTCGTCGTAGGCAACAGCTTCGCCGATGAATGTTGCAGTGATTGTTGAACCATAGTATGTCTTAGCATTGATTGTGTACTTCACACCTTTTGCGTCGTCCTCCACTGTCAGTGTACCACTTACAAGATAGTATGATGTGTTGTAGTACCAACCATAATCTTCGTCGTATTCAAAATCAGTGCACATATATGTAGGGTAGTCGTAATAATCATCACCACCAGGTGAAGCCTGAATTGTGCCTTCTTCGTAAGTACTGTTGATAGGGTAGGTGCCAGGAGCAATACCTTTTCCCTTTACAGTTGGTGCAAAAGCAGCTACTTCCATCTCATAATCATCGCTTGTGAGATAAAGGCTTGTGAAGTTATATCCAAGGTCTTCGCTATAGTCAATATAGAACAGTGAGTCGAAAGTCACTGTGATATTCTTTGGTGTCTGAGGCTCGTAGTCATGGTTGTAGTCACCTTCATCTCCGCCTTCCTCGATTTCTACATCCGGGTTCTCGTTGAAGTAAACTTCCACGCTGTAGCATCTCAGCTGCTTGTCACAACTCAGAGTAAGGGTCTTACTGTTGATGTTCTTGATGAACAGCACAGGATTGCCTGTTACTTCTTCGTCACTTGCATCAGCATACTCAATGTCACCACTTGATGCAGTAGCCTCAAAGCCCTTCTTGATGTATCCGTTGACTACGATGGCCTTCATCGCTTTTGTTGTTGTGAAAGTGATGTTTGATCCTGCATAGCAACTGAAGTATTCTTCGTTTATGGCACCTGATGTCGATTCAATCTTAATGTTGTTCTGTACGAATGGGTATGCTGTTGCAGTCAGTTCAGAAGCATTGATTGCTGTAGGCTCACCATATACATAGGCTGGGTCCAAATCGTTATCTTCTTCCTCTTCTTCATCTGATCCAGCTTCGTCAGCAGTGACTACAATCTTTTTGACCCATGCCGATTTTGCTCCCTTGCTGATGGTTATTACGATGTCTCCGTCTGCAGCCGTTCCTGTGAAAGCCTTATCTGCATTTGCTTCTTTTGCCAAAGCTTCTTTTCCCCATGACTTTCCGCCGACTGTAACTTCAAGTGTCTGGTCAGCAGAGTTGCTCGAAACGGTTACTACAACTTTGCTCACTTGCTTTGCTCCTTTCAGCGTGAGGGTTGCATCCACTTTGTTGAACTGCATACCTCTGATTGAGCCTGTGGTTTCATAGCCGGTAGGAGCAGGTGTAGCTGTCCAGCCACTTGCTACCTTTGATGTAAAATCATAACTAAACTCTTTTGCGTTTGCTGAAACTGCTATAAGCAGTAAATTAAATAAAATAAATAATTGAGTAATTCTTTTCATAAATTTACCTTAAATGAATAATACTATAAAATCATTGATAATCAATTAACTAACACTTTAAACCGACCAATCGCCTACATCCATATGACTCTTTCTTGGCCTGAATTCTTTGCAAAGTTACAAAAAATAACTCATTTTCCACCTTATTATCATCTTTATTTTGTCTTTCGCCATTTTTTTAGTAATTTTGCACATCAACTTCAAAATGCAAAGAGTAATATATGAAAGGAATCGTACTTGCCGGAGGTTCCGGTACCCGTCTCTATCCTATAACGAAAGGTGTCAGCAAACAACTATTGCCTATCTATGATAAACCTATGGTTTATTATCCAATCTCTGTCCTTATGCTTGCCGGCATCAGGGACATACTTCTCATTTCCACTCCCTACGACCTTCCTGGCTTCAAGCGTCTGCTGGGTGATGGTTCTGATTACGGAATCAACCTGCAATATGCCGAACAACCTTCACCCGATGGTCTTGCACAGGCTTTCACCATCGGCAAGGACTTCATCG
>DCGE01000185.1:2049-6011 GCA_002314525.1 Prevotellaceae bacterium UBA1786
GACAATATCTTCTACGGCTCCGGTTTCACGGCCATGCTTTGTGAGGCTGTGCGCGCGGCTGAGGAAGACCATAAGGCTACAGTCTTTGGCTATTGGGTCAATGACCCTGAACGATACGGTGTTGCTGAATTCGATAAGGACGGCAACTGTCTTTCCATTGAGGAAAAACCTGAGCACCCTAAGAGCAATTATGCTGTCGTGGGACTTTATTTCTATCCTAACAAAGTCGTTCATGTGGCTGAGAACATACAACCATCTGCACGTGGCGAATACGAGATTACATCGGTCAATCAGTGGTTTCTCAGTGATCACGAACTCAAGGTGCAGACTCTAGGACGCGGATTTGCGTGGCTTGACACCGGTACTCACGACTCGCTTTCTGAAGCATCTACATTCGTCGAGGTCATCGAAAAGCGTCAGGGTCTGAAGATTGCCTGCCTCGAAACTATTGCATACCGTCATGGGTGGATAACTGAATCCCGACTGCGTGAGATTGCTCAGCCTATGCTCAAGAACCAATACGGACAATACCTGCTGAAGGTGATCGACGAACTGAAACGCAGTTAGTTTTCAGTCATTCATATTCCTGATTTCATCATCCGTCATCTCACGCATCCTGCGTTGCTGACGGATGTTTTTTCTTCCTTGAGGCGTTCCGAACAGGTTGAATCTGTAAATCAGATGAACCATGTAGTAGGAATATACGTTGCTGTCCTCTCTGTAGCTCCTTGAAGTGGCTGAGATCTGTCGGCTGATATCGCTGCGTGTGTGTAGTATGTCGTATGCCTGAAGTGATATGGTTCCTTTCTTGCCTTTCAGGAAGCGGTAGCTCACCTGTGCGTTCCATATCAGTTCGTTCGTGTTGTCGTCAGCATTGTCATAACCTCTTCTGCTGCTCATGTTGATGGATGTGTTGTATCCGAAACCATTTTCGTAATTGCCGTTAGTTGACAGTCCGTAACTGAAGTTATACGTGTTCTTGTTGTTCTTCGGAACAAGTTCGCTGGCGCTGTTGCCATAGTTGATATTGCCGTGAGCTGATATTTCCCACACTTTGGTTCTGTATGTCAGTCTGATGTTCTGTCTCAGGTTGATATCCTTGACGGTGTTCGTCAGGGTCTGCTTGTCTTGTATGATGTATGCTACATTGTTGTTGTACGATGCGTTCGTCGTTGTGTTGATCATGAGTCTCTCTATGAACAGAGGTGTACCGAATGTGAATGATGCATTCAGGTTCCATCGTCCGTTGATGTTATCACGATATGACGTGGTGTGACCTGTCAGCGGATCATACTCTGTCTTATTGCTGATGCTGTTGTCAGTCACCTGAAAACTTATATTCGCATTGAAGTTCTGCATTCTGGCAGTTATGTAGTTGTTCCATTCAAGCGAAATGTTGTTTGTGAACGACGGCTTCAGGTTCGGATTTCCCTTCGTCGTTCGCAGCACGTCGCTGTCATCGGTGATGTCGATGAGGTCTGTAAGCGATGGCTTGCTCATAGTACCGCGGTATCTCAGACGTACATAGTGCTGACGTGTGAACCTGTATCTGAATTCCAGTGTCGGTGCCACTCTGAGGAAATTCCTCGACGTATCCACATCTGCATTCTGGTATCTGTAGGCCATTCTCTGATGCTGCGGTTGCAGTTGTATTCCGATGTTAGATGTGATGGTACTTGTGTTGTACCGTGCATTCACTTCGATATTCTGATCGTTATTGATGTCGTCAGTGTAGCGGCTGAGTGCCTGATCTTCAAACAGCAGGTATTCCTCCGGCAGGTATCCGAGACTGTCGGCCAGTAGGTCGGTAATCTTATGTGTGTGTCTCAGCACATCACCCATGTCGTATGTCTTGCTGTCGTTGTTACGTCTTGAATGGCTGAATGAGTAGTTCAGTTGCAGGTTCAGTCCTTCTATACTTGTTATCGGTTCGCTCCATGTCCCTCCTATGGTGACACTCTCGCTGTTCTGCGGTGAAGTGCGGTAACGATAGATGAATGTACTGTCTTTGCCCAACAGTGGATTGTATGCTACATTTGATGCATTGAAGTTCTTGCTTTTGCTTTCACTCCAGTTTCCGTTCAGCCTCAACGATATGTTCCTCCTGTTCTTGTACCTGCGGCTCAGTGTCATCTGACCTGATGCATTGCTCGACCTTCCGTCGCCCTTCGATGCCTGATACTGGTAGTTTGATAGGTACAGCAGCAGTGAATCATAGAGTTCTTCGGGTTGTTTTGTCCTCATCACTTCCAGTGCATTGATATGCTCATCGAAATCACATGGATTCCTGTTGAACCGTGCATTTTCCCCACTGCTCCATGAGTCGTTGCTGCCGAAATTGAAGTTTGGACGGAAGAGTAGGGTAGTCATAGAGTCCACCTTCCATTCCACCTTCATGTCGCCTGATATCGAGTTGCTGTGATTTATGTTTTTGTTGAACCGGTTCGAAAACGTGGTCATGTCCGACCTGACGTAGTTCTCGCTTCTGTTCTTTGACCATGAGTCATTTTTGTTCGTGTTGTATCTCACGTTTCCACCTATGTCGATGATGTCGTTCTTGTACGACAGGTTGAGTCCGGTCTGTGTCGACTGCTGAACGCCTGTCGAATTGAGGTTCTCAATAAGATTTGCATGAAAGTCGTCGGCAAATGTATTGATGGTTGCTCGTCCTCCCCATCGGTTATGGGTACCAACCGACATGTCTATGTTGCCGAACCAGCCTATGTCCATGCCTTTCTTTAAGCTGAGATCTATGACTGTCTCCTCATTTCCGTCGTCAATTCCGGTGATTCGTGCATTGTCGCTTTTCTTGTCATATACTTTCACCTTGTCCACTATCTCTGCCGGCAGGTTCTTCATTGCCATCTGGGTGTCGTTGTTGAAGAATTCCTTTCCCTTCACCAGAATCTTGTTTACCGACTTGCCGTTGACCTTTATTGATCCGTTCTCTACTTCGGCTCCAGGAATCCTTTTTATCAGTTCTTCCAGTACACTGCCTTCAGGGGTCTTGAATGCATCTGCATTGAATAGCACGGTATCTTCCTTCACTTCCGATTGCTGCAACACTCCGGTCACTACTGCTGTCTGCAGCATGATTGTGTTCGGAATCATCATCGAGGTACCTACGCTGTGTGTCGTCTGCTTCTCCTTGAGTTCAATCCTCTTGTAGATATCGTGATATCCTATATAGCTTATCTTCACGATGTATGTTCCGGGAGTCGGAACACCTTTCACCGTGAAGCCTCCGATGTTGTTGGTCACTGTTCCGGCTATCATCGTGGTGGTATCGGCATCCATGACCTGAACGGTGGCTCGTATCATGGCATCTGTCGTCTCCGAATCCTTCACGAATCCCGATACGGCAACTTTTTGTGCCAATGCCTCACTGAAAACCGATAGCAGCAGTATTGCCAGACAGATAACCTTCTTCATAATTAAATTCTTTGCAAATATACAAAAAATCAATAAAACAATATGTATCAACGGAGAAAAATTGTATCTTTGCATCAAATTTAATGTTTATCAGCAAACTAAATGACTTCAATGAAAATATACAGAGCTAACATATTGTTTACTCCCACTCCCGATGCTTTCAAGATTCTGGAACGTGGATTTGTTATGGTCGACTCTGAAGGCTTTGTCAGTGGTGTTTTCAGTGAACTGCCACAGGAATATTGCTCCTTGCCTGTCGATGACTTCGGCGACTCGTTGCTCATCCCTGCAATGAACGACCTCCATGTACATGCTCCGCAATATCGCAATCAGGGCATGGCTATGGATCTTGAACTCCTCCCGTGGCTCAAGACCTACACCTTTCCTGAAGAGGCAAAGTATACTGATACCGGCTATGCTGAGATGATGTACAGATGCTTCGTTCGCGACATGGTCACTCATGGCACTATGCGTGCATCGGTCTTTGCCACCATCCATCCTGAGGCTACCAAGTTGCTTGCCGATATCAT
>DCGE01000185.1:6018-6672 GCA_002314525.1 Prevotellaceae bacterium UBA1786
ATCATGAACGAGGCTGGTATGGGTGGATTGATAGGTCTTGTCGGTATGGATACCGACTGTCCCGAAAACCTGCGTAATTCCACATCCGAGGTTGTCGATGGCACTCTGTGCCTTCTGGAACATACTAAGGACATGCCTCTGATAAGTTCCATCGTAACTCCGAGATTTGTGCCTTCGTGCTCTGTTGATATGCTCACCCAACTCGGAAGGACTGCACTCGAGTATGGTCTGCCGGTTCAGTCGCACCTGAGCGAGAATAAGGGTGAGATAGCACTCGTGAAACGGCTTTTCCCCGATTCTTCATGTTACGGTGCTGTATATGATCGGTTCGGCCTGTTCGGACAGACTCCAACTTTGATGGCTCACTGCTGCTATACCGACGGTGAGGAACTCCAGCTCATGCAAAAAAACAACGTCTTTGTCGTTCATTGTCCTACGTCAAACTGCAATGTCGGTTCCGGCATCGCTCCTATACGCAAGTTCCTCGATGCAGGATTGCCTGTAGCATTGGGCAGTGATGTGGCAGGCGGTCATCATCTGAGCATCTTCCGTGTCATTCAGTATGCTGTACAGATGAGTAAACTTATCTATGCCCAGACCGATGGTCGTACACCGTTCCTCAGCTTGAGCGAGGCCTTCTATCTTGCAACCAAG
>DCGE01000057.1:0-2039 GCA_002314525.1 Prevotellaceae bacterium UBA1786
TCGCGTGGCACCGCGAGACTAAGAGACTGACGTCCGAGACTCCGCTCTCGCAGGCCCAAACCTCAGCTATCACGGAAGTAGGCGTCAGTAATCGGTGTTCAACTCCCCTACTGTCTGTGTCCGACTGCTTACTTGTATAGGATAGGAGACTTCAGATCATATTGTCTGTATATCGTGTAAACTGTCCTGTCATCCGGTTATTCCCCTACCACTATCCGGCCGTCGGGGGTGAGGCCTTCGGCTGAGTAGAAGATCTCGCGGCAGGATAGGTTGTTGAAGAAGATGATCTTGGCATTGCCGTTGGCATCAGTCTTGATGTCGGGTTCCCAGTAGAGGGTGCGTCGGAGATTCTCGAGCGGAGGAAGTACGTTCATGTCTTCCATTGTGAATGTCTCGGGTACGTTATAGCCCTGGAAGCGTGTGCGTCGCAGTCCTTTCTGGCTTTCGGTAGTGAAGATCTGCTGGCGGTAGATATAGATTCTGACGTAGCTCTCCTCTTCCTTAGGGCTCCAAGGTACGATATAGATGGCTTTGATTTCATCCATGTTGACTGGGAAGTTGACGATTCCGGCAAATGAGTCATCACCATTCTTGGCTTTCTCCTTCATCACCGTAGAGTCCATGTATTGGAAATGGCTAGGATCGCTGGTGCCTTCTCCAAGTCCGTTGTCGATGATCCAGCGTATCTTTCGGCCTCCGTATGCCATTCCGCCTTCCCATGTCTGGCAGTCGAACATCTTGAAGGTACGTCCGCTATCGTCGGCAGGGTCGAGCAGACGTATGAAGTCGGATGTGAGAAGATGTGGCAGGTCCTCACGGCGTGGGTTGCCGAAGAGAGGATTGCGCATGGCAAGGAACTCAAAGACATTAGGCATCTCAGCACCGGTATCGAGTATCTTGTCGAGTTCGACAGGGGCATTGTAGTAGATGCTTGCCCAGTGACGGCCTGTGCGCTGGCTGTACCACTGGATATTGTCGGAACTTGTCCAGTATTTCTTGGCCTTGATCGTCACCTCTGGGATGACACGTACTTTCTCGGCATAGTTGAGTTCCTCATCTCTCTTGTCTCCCGTCTCTCGTCTCTCGTCTTTCGAGAACAGATTCGCCAGGATTCTCGGGGTCAGTCGGGTTTCGTCGGGGGTGATGAAGCGCGGTGTAGGGGCAAACTGACGGTCGATGCCTACATAGTAGGTCTTGCGTTTGTCGTTGAGTTTGGTGAAGATCTGCAGCGACCAGTCACCGCTGATGTCGGGCAGGTTGAGAAGATAGTTGCCGAGGCTGTCGGTAGTTGTGGTGCCGTGCAGACTCTGTCCCTGACGGTTGAAGAGATAGGTATCGACCTCTACATTGCCGACGGGATTTTTTTTGCGGTATTCACGTAGCTTTCCGTAGAGGTACAGCTGGTCCTCGATAGGCTGTATGTTCTCAAACCAGCGGTTGCCGCACATGAGGTTCCAGTCGTACCGGCGCCAGCCCTGAACCATCATCAAGAGATCGGCAGCCTGACGGTGCTCCTTGTCATCAGCCTCAAAGTAATAGTCAATATTGGCAATATATCCCTTCACGTCACTGCTCAGAAGCATCCAGGTCTTGGCATTGCCTTGCTTGCCGCCGGTCATTGCACTGTAGTCCATTGCCGAGAACGAGAAGGTGGTGTTAGGTTGGGTATGAAGACTCAGTTCGACTTGCGACACAGGTCCCAGTCCCTTTGAGATTGGGGTGACGATAATGCTGTCGGCAACGTCGTGCTTCGGGCATATGAAGAACAAGCGTTCAGAAAGGATGCGTCCTCCTTCAGTGAATACAGTCAGCTGGTTAACGCCTTCCGGCATCGTCTCACGCATGAGCGAGAGTTCGATGAGAGGTGCTGCCATCATGGTGTCGCAGGCTATGATCTGACCGTTATGCATGATGGCATAGCCTATTTCCTTTCCGAGGATATCGCCCTGTGAACGGAGGGTGACTGAAATATCATCACTCACCACGTCGAGATACATGGTAGTACCTTCTGACTTGACCACGGGCAGTTCTATCTTCTG
>DCGE01000057.1:2069-8438 GCA_002314525.1 Prevotellaceae bacterium UBA1786
CTTTCTTTCTGTGATTCGGCATGGAAAGGAAGAGTTTATCACCTGTCGGGACTAACTCGAACAGGCCACGACCTGTGGAGTCGGTCTCGACCGAACAGACAACCTTTCCGGCATCGTTGACGATCTGTCCCTTGCCCTTGTAGGCAGAACCGTTGTCGTCGGTCACCAGAAGAGCGACACGGCTTTTGAGTCCTGCGACCATATCACCACCTTCGGGATAGAAATGTGCCGATATCTTCTCAGGTGCATCATTGGTGAAGATGCCCTCCTTCGCTGCAGTGAGATACAGCGAGTCAGCCATGCGAGCATTCGGGTTGCGGTCTTTGTAGAGAGTGGTCTTGATAGTCGGTTTGGAGTAGTCGCCGTATTTTGCAGGTTTCTCAAACACCGGGAATACGCGGGAGAACATTGCATTGACTCCCCAGTTGACCATATATCGCGTATAAGCCCTTATCTCATAAAAGCCGGTACCAAGTATGCTGTCGAGTACGAACTGACCGTGAGCGCCTCCGTTTTCATCAATATGATGCTTCTGGGTCTCGAGTACGTCACCGCTCGGATTGACCAGTTCAACATACAGCACCTTGCTGAGTGCGGTAGGCTTGTATCCACTGCTGGCTGTTGGCTGCTGGCTGCTGGCTGCTGACGCAGTCTGAACGACATAAGCCTTATACCAGATGGTCTCGCCCATGAAATAGCCGGTATTGTCGAAGTGAACATACACTTTCTCCTGTGGATACAGTTTGTTGAAACGTGCAACGTGGGCTATTGTGTTGATTACGTTTTTCTTCTGAAGGGCTGCATTGTCTTGTGGAAATGCACATATATAAGGCAGAAACAACACAAGAAGCAGAAGAAATACATTCTTTTTCATATTCATGGCTCCAATTTTTATGCAAAATTATAAAAAACTTACGAAACGGGAGTGGTGTATGTGGTATTTTTTATAACTTTGCATTTACAATGGAAAAAATTAAACTCATAATCAGTCCCATAAAGGAAGAACTTGCTGAATGTAGGACGTTGTACGAAACGTCTTACAAAGGGGATAATGCTGTTCTTGGTGAGATATTGCAATATATCCACAGAAGCGAGGGAAAGATGATGCGCCCAATTCTGACTTTGCTTTGCGCACGTTTGTTAGGTAAGGTAAGTGTATCGGCCAAATATGCCGCTACTGCCTATGAGTTTTTCCATAACGCAAGTCTTGTCCACGACGATGTGGTTGATGACAGTGATGAGAGGAGAGGCAATCCGTCAGTCAATAATCTGTATAATAACAAGAGAGCGGTTCTGGTAGGTGACTATCTTCTGGCTCAGGGACTGAAATGCATTGCTATGGCCGACAACACCAGATTGGTTGATATCATGTCGGAATCAGCCAAGATGCTTGCTGACGGCGAATTGCTTCAGCTTTCGATTGTTGATGGCAAAAAGACGGAGGAACAGTATCTGAGAATAATACGCTGTAAGACTGCTGCCCTATTCATGGCCTGCGCTCAGTCAGGTGCTATTGCTGTTGGTGCCAGAGAAGAAGATGCCGAGAATATGAGAGTGTTGGGCGAGGCAATAGGTATGTGCTTCCAGATCAAGGATGACATGCTTGACAGCGAAATTGACTTGCAGACTGCCGAAAGATTGCTTGCATTGTATATGGACTCTGCAAGGAGCATCCTGGACAGATATCCTGAATCAGATGTCAGGAAATCGATTTCCGCCTACATCGACTATGTAGTGGAAAGGGAATACTAAAAATCAAAGGATAATTGTGTGTCACCCATGAGATTGAATGTCATACGGTGATAGGGTGTGGTACCGTGGAGGCGAATACCTTCACGATGTTCTTTTGTAGGATAACCTGCGTTGTGATCCCAACCATAGTACGGGAATTCATTGTGGAGTTCCTTCATATAGTCGTCTCTGTAAGTCTTTGCCAGTATTGATGCAGCGGCTATAGAGAGGTATTTCGCATCGCCTTTCACGATTGTAGTATGGGGCGTGGAGCCGTAAGGACGGAAGCGGTTGCCGTCAACGATAATGTATTCAGGTCGCACCGACAGTCCATCCAATGCTCTATGCATGGCTGTGATGCTGGCATTGAGTATGTTCATACGGTCGATTTCCTCCGGTGTTACAATCCCAACAGCCCATGCAATGGCATCACGCTGGATTTCCTCTCGTAGGGAATAGCGCTGGCGTGCTGTAAGCAGTTTGGAGTCATTGAGCAACGGGTGTGAATAATCGGCAGGAAGAATCACTGCAGCTGCATAAACTGCTCCGGCCAGACATCCGCGTCCGGCTTCATCACATCCAGCCTCAACGGTATCCTGCTTGTAATATGGCAATAGCATAATTACTAGTCTTTTATGATGGATGTCTGTTTGTTGCGGATTCCGCTTCCATGCTTGAACTTTGCAACGGCCTCACCGAAATTGAGGTGGAAATCAATTCGTACCGGCAGGTGGTTGCGGTCATCGGTGATGTAGAAACGCAGGAGTTCTTTCTCATCCTTCGATTTGTCATTGAGCAATGAGAACACAAGGCAACGATAGGTCTTGTCATCATTGGCCTTGAAGTTCTTCTTTCCTTTGTATATGAGGATCTGGTTGCTTATTCGCTTACCTGTCACCATCCGGTATGTAGTCCGTTGGCCTGACTTGTAGTTTGAGAAATCAAGCGAGCGCGACAAAGCAAGGATATTGAGCATGTCGTTGATACATTCACTGCTTGTCTCGGTCTTGTCTGTCCACTCACCGTCAGGGTCTTTATACCGCATCTTCATTACGGTCTTTCCGTTGTCGGGATAGGAATACCATACTTCATCGACAGTGTATCGTTTGCCTTCGTTGGCACCTTTGCGGAAATACAGAGGTACAAGTTTATCGGTTGAGTAGCTGACGAGTGTATCACGCATAGGAAAGAACCTGTCACACGCTTTGTTGCTTTTGAAGATAAGGTCCGTACGGAGGGCTTTCTTGCCTTGATAGGTGGAATGGGTAATCTTGTAGTGGGTGGAACCTACTTTCACCCATACAAACTTCCAGTTGAAATACAAGTCGAAGTCAAGGCTCTCGCCTGCGGAGAAAGCACTGTTCGGATATTCACATTGTGCCGAGACGGAAGAGAATGTGAAAAGTAAGAACAATATTGTAATTGTGGTTCGAAATCTACGAATCGTGGACTTAATAATTGCTTGATCCATAAGACATGCTGTTTCCATTGCCGTTTGAGCTGCTGCGTTTCTTCTTTGAGTTCTTCTTTTCCTTCAGACGCTCTTCGTTGCGGCTCTTTGTTGATTTCTTTTCTTTATCAGCTTTCTGCTTTGTAATCTTTGCCGGTTTCTGCAGGAACAATTCCTTTGCCGTAGGATTCCAGTCTTCGGAATAATCCCAGTTGGCCTTCATGACCAGTTCCTTTGGATAATAGTAAACCGGTTCAGGCGACAGACCTGTGTCATAATCACCAGTATCCCATACACCATTGTGATTCAGGTCGTAGAACAGACGAAGGTAATATGTGCCTGGTGTGATGAAATAGAAGTCGGCTTTCCCACCCTCGGAGCGTACTTGCTTAACTGGTTTATCGGAGCTGTTGAGAAGTTCGACGATAGCTGTGGTGTCAGCGTTGATGAGTTTTACGAATAATGTGCTGAAAGTATCAAGAGGCCTGATTTTTATAGTCTTCTTGACTCCTGCCATGCGTTTACCATATATGCTCACACAGGCACCGGTATCAATCTGGAGCTGATATTCTTTATCAGGTTCCCATTCCGACAGGATACGGTATTTCCGAATGTTTACCGAATCCTGCACCAAGAGGTATTCTTTTGGGACATAATTGGAATCAACCTTTTCGGTGAAATGGAACATTGTATCGACGATGACATCGATAGGTTCTGCGAAGGTGATATCGATATTCTTGTCCGGGGCCAGATCGGTATTACTGAATTTAGTCTCAAGGAATACTTCGGGCATCGGAGGAACCTGCATGTTGACGCTGTCCTTCAGTTCTCTTTTGTGTTCTTTCTTCCAATCCTTCACATAGTCCTCGTATTCCTGTTGCTTCTGCTTGTCAAGTTTGGCCTTTGTCACTTTCGGAACAAAATACTGTGAGTCGGTCTTCTGGACAAGTTGGTCGAGAGTATCATGAGCCATGAACTTCATCTCAGTGAAGAGGGTGTCCATGTTGAATACCAGAGAATCCCTTATCCAGTATGTGATGGTGTCTTTTGTTGCATTGCTTTCAACCACGAACAGACTGTCGGAGTTGTAGTTGAGTCCCCGAAGGATGGGCAGTGAGTCGGACTTGGCAGTGAAGAATACTGACAGTTTCTCCAGTGATGGGCGTTCTGTCTTCAGAAGCTGTAGGTCCTGACGTGATGTGGTGAATGCCGTCAGTACAATGTCGTCGGGATAGAAGTGGGTGAACCTGCGAGGTACGATAGAGTCATAGTGAACGGAGTCGTGCCAGACAGTATCCATTTTGATGTCGGGTTTGCTCCATGTATGGATAATTCTGTCAGTGGTTGCAATCTGTTCGTTTTTCTGACTGAACGTATAGGTCTGATCCTGATCGTTTATTGCATAAATACGATAGAATTCATCACGTGATACACCCTTGATAATGAAATGGCCACGGCTGTCTGTGCGCGAAATTCTTTCAAAGACTTTCGTCTTGACAATAGTGTCAGAGAAGTTCGTGCCTAATGAATCCTTGCCCATGCTGTATAGTCCGACGACAACTCCCTTTACCGGTTCAAGGTTTTCAGCACTGAGAACATAACCTGAAACCTGCATGGTATCAATGGTCTCTCCTGTTGAGAACGTGAACGCATAGTCACCCATAGGATTGCCTTCGTTGTTATCCTCAATGGCATCTGCGAAGTCAATGGTATAGGTAGCGTCTTTCTGAAGGGTGTCAAGCAGGGATATCGTGATCTTCTTTCCGCTTGCCTCGATTTCGGGTTGCTCAATCTGAGGAGGTGAGATGACGACTTTCTCGTTGGCACCGTCGAGCTTTACGTTTTCGTCGAACTGCAGTACAATCTTTTTAGTTTTAGAGTTGACTGCACCGAAGGCAGGACTTGTACTGACAAGTTTCGGAGGATCTTCATCATATGGCCCACCATCAGGATTGCCCATGTTGGCACATGAGCATAGAACTAACAACAGGATGCAATATGATATCAGATGTCTCATAGTGTTTCGTTGAGGCTGAGCAGTTCGTCGATATATTGTCTGTTATTGCTGAGACGAGGTATTTTGTGCTGACCTCCGAGTTTACCCTTTCCTTTGAGCCACGATTCGAAAAGTCCTGGTCGAGCTACGACGATCTCAAGTTTCTGAAGGGTGATGTCCTTATGGCGTTTTGCCTCATAGTCAGAGTTGATGGTCTGGAGTGAACGATCGAGTATTGTGGCGAACTCTTCAAGATTCTCAGGAGCATGAGCGAACTCAATGAGCCATTGATGACGGCATTTGCCTGCATCGTCCATGAACACAGGTGCTGCCGTATAGTCCTTGATATCTGCACCTGTTGCATTGCACGCAACCGCAAGACCTTTCTCGGCATTGTCCACAATCAGTTCTTCTCCGAATGCGTTGATAAAATGTTTTGTACGGCCTGTAATGATGAACTTATACGGATTGGTCTGGGTGAACTTCACTGTGTCGCCGATGATGTATCTCCAAAGTCCGCAGCTCGTACTGATGACTATTGCATAGTTGACGCCAGGCTCAACAGCCCACAGAGGTAGAACGGTAGGGTTTTCGTTTCCGAACTCACTCATAGGAATGAATTCATAGAATACTCCGTAGTCAATCATCAGTGTCATTGCAGGATCTGCAAGATCGGTCTGTATGCCGAAGAATCCTTCGCTGGCGTTGTATGTCTCCATGTAACGCATCTTTGGATTCGTGATGATACGCTTGTATTGTTCGCGGTAAGGAGTGAAAGCCACTCCTCCGTGGAAGAAGACTTCGATATTTGGCCATATAGGGTCAAGGGTCTTTTCACCGCTTATCTCGAGCATCCTGTCGAGTACTGACAGCATCCACGAAGGTACACCGCTGATATTGGTGACGTCTTTCTTCATGGCGATGCGCGCTATCTTTTCCCGTTTCTGTTCGAAGTCGCTGAGAAGGGCAATCTTCTTCTTCGGGACACGGATGTATTCACCGAGACTTGGGATGTTCTCAATGAGAATTGCACTGAGGTCACCTACCAAGCTTCCTGGTGTATTGAGATTGGGAGCATGGCTTCCGCCGAGAATCAATCCCTTGCCAGAGAACATACGGCTTTTTGGGTTGATGCGCAGATATGAAGCTACACAGTCAGTGCCGCCGCGGTAGTGGATGTCCTTCAGACCTT
>DCGE01000057.1:8473-11732 GCA_002314525.1 Prevotellaceae bacterium UBA1786
GAATGAACTTGCTCTTGTCGTTGGTTGTACCTGACGATTTAGCATACCAACACACTTTTCCGGGCCATAGGACATCGGACTCTCCTTCACGCATGCGCTGGATGAAAGCTTTCAGTTCCTCGTATGTATTAAGTCCTACTCTGTTTGCAAATTCGGAGTATTCCTTTATACCGGCATAAGCATGATTACGCCCCCATTCGGTGTCGCGTGCATCGGTTGTCAGTCTTCTTAGGACTTTGTTCTGAATCTCCTCTGCATGTGAGTCATAACGGTCGATTGCTTTGGCTCTGCCAGAGAAATAAAATGTGTTTAATAACTGAGTAACTCCCATGTTGCGTTGCTATTAACTGTTCTGAGGAGTATTGCTCCTTCCGAGTCTTTTGTTGCGTATTTCAAAAAGGGTATTCACGAACGGAACATCACTCGTCAATTTCTTCATGGCAGACTTTGATGCTTTCTGGTGACTTTCCTTCTTGGAGAATCCCGAACCTCTTCCGCACACAACTCCTTCGATGATAACATCACTGAAGAATTTAAGGGCATTCTGCTGAGGAACCTGTTTTTCGTCAGTGATGGTGAACTTGCACTCAAGCTGATATTTCTGGCACCATTCTATAAGACGGCTTTTGAAGTTCTCTTCTTTATGCGCTACTTCATCCACATCTACATTCTGACTCAGAATCTTGTCAGATATAAACATCTTGCATGTTTCATACCCTTTGTCCAGATAAATAGCACCGATGAAAGCCTCGAATGCATTGCCGTACATATATGAATTATGGGTAGCAGGCAGTTTGTCAGAATGCTTGACAAGTTTGTCAAGGCCTATCTGCACAGCAAGTTTGTTGAGTGTCTCACGTTTGACAAGTTTGCTGCGCAGGTTGGTAAGATATCCTTCCTGCTCCTTAGGGTATTGTTCATACACGATGTCGGCAACTACAGCACCTAATACTGCATCACCGAGGAATTCCATTCGTTCGTTATTAGCATTGCTTTTGTCTGTTCCCTTTTCCTTATATGAACGATGGCGCAATGCTACTTCGTAATACGAGATATTGTTCGGACAAAATCCCAGTATCTTATAAAGGCTTAAAAAAGGCTCCTTCTCCTTACGGAAAAAGAGCCGTATTTTGTCATGTAAATTCTGAAACATCGTTAATCTGAATATTTCTTGAATACTACACATGCATTATGCCCTCCAAATCCGAAGGTGTTGCTTATTGCAACGTTCACCTCGCGTTTTTGAGCCTTGTTGAACGTGAAGTTCAGGTCATAGTCAATTTCCGGGTCAACATCTTCTGGGTCGTGATTGATAGTTGGAGGAACGATACTGTCTCTGATTGCAAGAATGGAGAAGATTGCTTCAATTCCACCAGCACCACCCAACAGATGACCTGTCATTGACTTAGTACTGCTGATATTCAGTTCGTATGCATGTTTTCCGAAGACCTCTTTAATTGCCTTGGCTTCAGAGATATCACCTACATGGGTGGATGTGCCATGAACATTGATGTAATCCACTTCATCGGCAGAAATCTCAGCATCTTTCAAAGCACGCTTCATCACCAACACAGCTCCTAAACCATCTGGATGAGAAGCGGTCATATGGTGGGCATCGGCTGACAATCCTCCGCCAATCACTTCGGCATAAATTTTTGCTCCACGAGCCTTTGCATGTTCCAGTTCCTCAAGAACGACGATTCCTGCACCTTCGCCCAGAATGAATCCATCGCGACTTGCGCTGAAAGGACGACTTGCTGTCTCTGGCTCATCATTACGAGTAGAGAGAGCATGAAGAGCATTGAATCCACCCACTCCAGCATCGGTAACAGCGGCTTCTGATCCACCAGTGACAATAGCATTTGCTTTACCAAGACGGATAAGGTTGAATGCGTCAATCATTGCGTTTGAGGCAGATGCACAGGCTGAAGACGTTGTGTAGTTCGGACCGTGGAATCCAAATTCTATGGAGATAAGTCCTGATGCCATGTCGGTTATTGTCTTCGGGATGAAGAACGGAGAGAAACGAGGACCTGCAGTAGCACCTGTGAGTGCAAAGGTCTTAATCTCCTCTGCGTATGAATACACACCTCCGATGCCAACACCCAGTATTACACCTATCTCGTCTTTGTCAACTTCGTCAAGATTCATTCCACTGTCTGCAATAGCTTCTCTTGAAGCTACGATTGCAAGTTGGGCATAACGATCCATCTTGCGTGCTTCCTTGCGGTCGAAATGGTCTTCGGCTTTGAAGCCTTTCACTTCGCAGGCGAATTGTGTCTTGAAGAGTGAAGTGTCAAAAGCTGATATTGGCCCAGCACCGCTTACACCTTTTATTATATTAGCCCAACTGTCTTCAGCATTCAGACCAACAGGAGTAATGGCACCGATACCGGTTATGACAACACGTTTTAATTCCATAAAACAATATTAATTCGAGTATATCAGTCTCGATTAGTTTGCGTTCTGTTCAATGTACTGGATAGCCTCACCTACTGTGGAAATCTTTTCAGCCTGATCATCAGGAATGCTGATACCGAATGACTTTTCGAATTCCATGATAAGTTCTACTGTATCCAGAGAGTCTGCACCAAGGTCATTTGTAAAACTTGCTTCTGGCTTAACTTCTGCTTCGTCAACGCCAAGTTTGTCAACGATGATAGCTTTCACTCTTTGTTCAATTTCAGACATAATCTTAATTTTTTAATGTTAATACTTTATATATTTGATTTTTCAGTTCTCCACAAAATCATTGCAAAGTTATAAAAAAGTTACAAGTAAATGCCCAAACCATAAAAGTTTTTTGATTTTATTACACAGAGCGGTAAAATATGTGCAATAATTACTTTGTATCTCTTTTTCTTGCAAGATGGTCAAGTATGATTTTCCTCATACGCATGCTCTTCGGCGTTACCTCAACGAATTCGTCTTCCTTGATGTATTCCAACGCTTCTTCGAGTGAGAATCGGACTGGTGGAACGATCTTTGCTTTTTCGTCTGTACCTGAGGCACGTGTGTTGGTGAGCTGTTTGGTCTTTGTGACGTTTATAACAAGGTCGTTATCATGAACATGTTCGCCTACAACTTGTCCGGCATACACTTCTTCCTGAGGGAATATGAAGAATTTACCTCTGTCCTGAAGGTGGTCTATGGCGTATGCCACAGCAGTACCGCTTTCAAGTGCAATCATACTGCCGTTTGATCGGCGGTCCATATCTCCTTTGTATGGCTGGTAGTTCTTGAAACGGTGTGCCATGAT
>DCGE01000045.1 GCA_002314525.1 Prevotellaceae bacterium UBA1786
ATACGATACTGCCATTGTGCCTTTGTAACCAATCTTGCCGATGAGTACGGATGACGGATAACCGAAGATGAGGAACGGAACGAAAGTCGCTGCAAGAAGCAGGTATGACTCGAGTGATGTGATGCTCAGACCTCCCTGAAGTACAGGAATGAGGTAGGAGTTAATGCCCAATGCAAAGCCCAAGGAGAAGAACATAAGTCCTACGAAGGCAAGGGCAACCGGAATGTTTACGTGTTTTGTTGACATAAAATATAAGTTTATAGTTTAAAGTGCAAAGTTACTTTGAAAGGAGTTCTTTTACAATCTGTTGCATCTCAGGATACTGCTGTTCCATTGACTGGAGCAGTTTGTACTGTGCCTGAGTGCGGACGAGGGTATGGGTAGGATACTGGATCTTCCAGTATGTGGAACCATCGATATAGTCCATGAGGAAACGGAGAACCTGTTCGAAGGTGATGTAGATGGCACTGAATGCCAGCCACTCCTTCTCGCAGTCGTTGAGCGAGTCCTTCATCTCACTGAGATAACCCGCCACGTAATAGCGGAAGCGGTCGATATCCATGCTGACGCGAGAGAGATCCTGATCGTCCTCGGCACCAGTGTTGGTATAGCTGCGAAGAGCATCGCCGACATCATTGAGAGCAGTGCTGCTCATGCAGGTATCGAGGTCGATGGCACAGAGCACCTCGCCATCCTTGTCGAAAAGGATGTTGGAGAGTTTGGTGTCATTGTGAGTGACACGCATTGGGAGTTCACCGTTCTCAACGAGTTTCCAGAAGTCGAGCATCTGCTGACGTCGGTCCTCCACCCACTTGATTTCCTCCTGAACAGTCTTGACAAGTCCGAACTTATCACGGCGGATGGTGTCGTCCCACTGTTCGTAGCGGAACTTGATGTTATGGAAGCCCTTGATGGTCTCGTAGAGAGGTGATGTGAAGTCGGCCAGCATCTTCTGGAAACGACCGATTCCCTGACCACCCTTGAAACAGAGGTCGAGCGAAGTGGCATTGTCAATTGTAACCGAACCCTCGATGAACACACACACAGCCCAGTAGTTAGGCTCGTCATAGAAATATGGCAGACCGTCATGAGTGAAGACCACCGTAAGCGATTCACGCATAGGGTCTCCGCCAGCCTGTGCCACCTTATTCTTAATATGAGCGGTTACACGGACGATGTTGTCCATCATCTCAGGAACATTCGGGAATACGATGTGGTTCTTACGCTGAAGAATATAATTCGGAGTATCACCCAACGTCTTTACAATGAATGTATCATTGATGAATCCCTCACCAAGAGGTTTTATCTCTGCAATCTCGCCCTGAATGGCAAATTGCGCAGCTATTTCCTGTACTTGCATATTGTTATATATTGGTTTTATGATTTTATTCGCCCTTCATATAGAAATGAAGTCCCTTGACTTTGTTCCATTCACCACGAGTGAAATCCGGTACCTTGACAGGCATTGAGTTGTTGTGGTCACTTATCTCACTCAGTTCACTGACACAGCACCACTCTGCAAGGTCATAGACATCCTGATCAAGTGGAAGACCGTTCTGAAGGCAATAGACAAGACGATAGTCCATCACAAAGTCCATACCGCCATGACCACCGACCTGCTTGGCCTTCTCTTCGATTTCCTGATGGATAGGATGCTGATAATACTTGAGGAGAGTTGCCTTGACATCGTCAGGAACGAATCCATGTTCATCAAGCTGAGGGATGTTAGGCATTGCATTACGGTCAACATTGCTGTTGCGGAGAGTGAAGCCTGTAGTCGGATATTTGTTGGCAAAGCCTTCTGTTCCGGTGAGCTGATACATACGGTTATAAGGACGAGGAGTGAAGGTGTTGTGCTGAATCTCCAGACTCTTGCCGCTCTTTGTCTTGATAAGAGTGACGATATGATCACCTGTAGCGAAGGTGGTGCTTCCCATACGTTCCTTGGCAAGCTTGAGACCGTTGACAGACTTTGTACTGACAGATGTCAGATACTCCATCTTATCACCACGATGGATGTTCATGACCTCACAGCACGGACCGAATCCATGTGTAGGATAGACATCACCGCCATGTTTCTGGTTGTAATCAAGACGCCAGTTGTCAGCATATTCGTCCCAGTATGGTTCGAGATTATGAATATACGCACCCTCAGCATGAAGAACCTCGCCGAAGATACCCTTCTGTGCCATGTTCAGACAAGTGAGTTCAAAGAAATCATATACACAGTTCTCAAGCATCATACAATGCTTACGAGTCTTCTCGGATGTATCGACAAGCTTCCAGCAGTCTTCGATGGTTCCTGCTGAAGGGACTTCAATAGCCACGTGTTTTCCGTGTTCCATTGCATAGAGAGCAATAGGCACGTGAGTCTGCCAGTTGGTAGCAATATAAATGAGGTCGATATCCTTGCGTTCACAGAGTTTCTTATAGCCCTCTTCGCCACTATACTCAGCGGCAGCCTTGACACTGGCCTTCTTGAGATTATTCTGCGATGCAGTAACCCGGTCAGCATACTTGTCGCAAAGACCTACGATTTCAACACCTTCAAGATGGGTGAAACGCTTGACAGCTTCAGCTCCACGCATTCCAAGACCGACAAAACCGACTCTGACTGTCTTGAGTGGCTCTGCACGGAACTCCAACATGCTTTTCTGTCCCTTTGCCCTCTGAGGCTCGTCAACGACGATAACTCCATCCTTAACCTGCCAGTTCTTTCCCTTGAGGTTCTGAGCACTGGCAATGCTCACACACATTGTTGCAAGAACTGCAACCAAACAAAAAATCTTTTTCATTATTATTATTCCCTTAATTCCGCAACACTATTATAAAATAAACTTTTTAAGTACCTGAGCAAC
>DCGE01000108.1 GCA_002314525.1 Prevotellaceae bacterium UBA1786
GGCGGAGGTCTTCGGAGATGAGGTCGCCCGAGAGTCCTGACTGCATGGAGGTGATTGCGCGCCGGATGTCGTCGGAGGCAAGGTCGAGTGCCTGTTTGTGGCGGAGGCTGGTGATGAGCACTTCCGACTCGTCTTCGTGCGGAACGGCCTTCAGAAGTTCCGATTCAAGCCATTCCATGCCTCTACCGTTGATGGCCTGGAAATCCTTGCTTTTGTTGTTGACCCTGATGACGGTCTGGTCCGGATGTGTAGTGAGGGTAGGGTAGTCGTTGTCCTGATCGCGCATCAGGATTATTATCTGTGCCTTCTCGGCGGCACGGAGCGAACGTTCTATTCCCATCTGCTCTATCGTATCTTCCGAATGGCGTATGCCGGCGGTATCGATGAAGCGGAATGTTATCCCGTTGATTGTCATGGTGTCTTCTATGAGGTCGCGGGTCGTACCCTTGATGTCGGAGACTATGGCCTTGTCCTCGTGGAGGAGTTGGTTGAGCAGGGTCGATTTCCCCACGTTCGGTGCTCCTATGATGGCAACGGGTATACCGTTCTTTATGGCATTCCCGACAGCGAATGTCCCTGACAGTCGGTTGATCTCCGCATGTATTTCATCTGCGAGTGCCATCAGCTGTTTCCGGTCGGCAAATTCCACATCCTCTTCCGAGAAGTCGAGTTCCAGTTCCAGCAGCGATGTCATCTTCAGCAGCTGTCCTCTGAGCTGTGTGAGCCGGTTACTGATACCTCCCCGCATCTGTTGCATGGCTACACGGTGCTGTGTTGCATTCTGTGAGGCAATCAGGTCGGCTACTGCCTCTGCCTGCGAGAGGTCCATCTTACCGTTCAGGAAGGCCCTTTGTGTGAATTCCCCCGGACCGGCCATCCGGCAGCCGTTCTTTACGAGCAGGTCGATGATGCCGCTCATGATGAACGATGAACCATGACAGCTTATCTCTACCGAATCCTCACCCGTATAGCTGTTGGGAGCGCGGAAGACCGAGACGATAGCATCGTCGATCTCAACTTCGCCATGGTTGGCTTCCGTACCGACGATCTTGCCATAGTGGAGTGAATAGCCCGATGATGACAAGAGAGAACGCCGACCGCGGAATATGCGATCGGCTATCTTTACTGAGTCAGGTCCGGAGACACGGATTACTCCGATCGCTCCGCCTTGGGCTGTGGATATGGCGGCAATGGTCATTCTTCGGGGGTGAGAAGTGAGGTCATCGATGCTGCTGCACGGCGACCGTCACCCATGGCGAGGATCACTGTGGCTCCTCCGCGTACGATGTCACCTCCGGCGAAGAGGGTAGGGCGACTGCTCTGCATCTGGTCGTTGACTGCTATGGTGTTCTTGCGACCCAGTTCGAGTCCTGCAACCGACTTCGGTACCAATGGGTTAGGCGACACACCTACTGCCACGATCACCTGGTCGCATTCCAGTGTCACTGTCTCGCCTGTTGGCTGAGGACTTCTGCGTCCGCTTGCGTCTGGTTCTCCGAGTGCCATGACTTCGAGCACTGCTGCCTTCACTGCTCCGCTCTCGTCACAGAGATATTCCTTCGGGTTGTGCAGGGTCAGGAAGTTGATGCCTTCCTCCTTGGCGTGCTTCACCTCTTCCAGACGTGCTGGCATCTCTGCCTCGCTGCGGCGATAGACCAGTGTGACGTCGCCGCCGAGTCGCTTGGCTGTACGGCATGAGTCCATGGCTGTGTTACCTCCACCTACTACGATGACCTTCCTGCCTATGTTGATAGGAGTGTCGGTCTCTGGGTTGGCAGCATCCATGAGGTTGACGCGTGTCAGGTATTCGTTTGATGACATGATGTTTATGTAGTTCTCGCCAGGAATGTTCATGAAGTTCGGCAGACCTGCTCCCGATGCCACGAACACACCCTTGAAGCCGTCAGCTTCCAGTTCGTCCACTGAGATGGTCTTCCCTACTATCGTGTCTGTCTGGAAGTGTACACCCATCTTCGCGAGGTTCTCTATCTCCACGTCGACGATGCGGTTCGGCAGACGGAACTCCGGAATACCGTACTTCAGCACACCGCCTATCTCGTGGAGTGCCTCGAATACATATACGTCGAATCCGTTCTTCACCATGTCGCCTGCGAAACTCAGACCTGCAGGACCTGACCCCACTACGGCAATCTTCATGCCGTTGGCAGGTTTGCACTGAGGAACCGACATCTTTCCGCTCTCGCGCTCGTAGTCGGCGGCAAAGCGTTCCAGATAACCTATGGCTACAGCCGGCTTGCCCATCTTCGTATGGATACAGAGCGACTCACACTGCTTCTCCTGAGGACATACACGTCCGCATACTGCAGGCAGTGCCGATGTGTTCTTCAGTACCTTTGCGGCATTGAGGAACTCACCTCTTTCTATGTTCTTCACGAATGAAGGTATGTTCACACCTACCGGACAGCCCTGAACGCATGTAGGCTTCGGACAGTCCAGACAACGATGTGCTTCGTTCACTGCCATCTCCTCAGTCAGACCTATGTTCACCTCTTCGGTCCTTGTCGTTGCACGGTATTCTGGGTCCAATTCAGGCATCTTCACGCGCTCGATGGCTGTGCGGTCTTTCGGCTTCATACTCTTGCGGAGCTCTTCGCGCCATGCTGCATCGCGGTCTGTCAGAACCTCTATCGAGTTCTCGTCCTTCTCCAACTGTGCCTGATAGCGGGCCATCTCCTCCTGTTCCACCTTCTTGAATGTACCCATGCGCTTGAACATCTCGTCCCAGTCAACCTGTGCACCGTCGAATTCTGGTCCGTCGATACATACGAACTTCGTCTGTCCGCCTATCGTCAGACGGCATGCACCGCACATACCCGTTCCGTCAACCATGATGGTGTTCAGACTGACGTCGGTAGGGATGTCGTATTTCTGTGTGAGCAGACAACAGAACTTCATCATGATGGCAGGACCGATGGCAAAACACTTGTCCACCTTCTCTCTCTTGATGACTTCTTCCATGCCTACTGTCACCACACCCTGTTTGCCGTAGCTGCCGTCGTCGGTCATCACGATCACTTCGTCGGAGTATTTGCTCACCTCGTCCTCCAGGATGATGAGGTCTTTGTTACGGCCTGCAAGCACTGAGATGACTCTGTTTCCGGCTTCCTTCAGGGCCTTGATGATAGGCAGCATCGGTGCCACACCCACACCGCCGCCGGCACAGAGAACCGTACCGTACTTCTCGATGTGTGTCGGATTGCCGAGCGGACCTACCACGTCGTGGATGAAGTCGCCTTCCGACAGCTTGCAGAGCTTTGTTGATGAAAGTCCTACGGCCTGTACCACCAGCGTGATGGTGCCGCGTGCTATATCTGCATCGGCAATGGTGAGCGGAATCCTCTCTCCCTTGCTGTCAACACGGATAATCACAAAGTTGCCTGCCTTACGGCTTTTGGCTATCAGGGGTGCTTCAACTTCAAACAGGAAGACCTTCTCTGAAAACTGAATCTTTTTCGTTACCTTAAACATATCTTTTTACCTTTTTCGCCATCAGCCTCCTTTTCCGGCTGGTGGATTAATACTTAGTCAATCATTTCGAATCCGCAGTATGGTACGAGTGCCTTAGGGATGCGGATGCCCTCAGGTGTCTGGTTGTTCTCGAGCAGCGTGGCTACGATGCGAGGCAGTGCAAGTGCCGAACCGTTCAGTGTGTGGCACAACTGTATCTTCTTGTCTTCTGCCCTGCGGTAGCGACATTTCAGACGGTTGGCCTGATATGTGTCGAAGTTACTTACCGACGACACTTCCAGCCAGCGTCCCTGAGCCTCTGAATATACCTCGAAGTCATAGCAGATGGCCGACGTGAAACTCTGGTCGCCGCCACACAGACGCAGAATTCTGTATGGGAGTTCCAGCTTCTGCAGCAGACCCTCCACATGGGCAAGCATCTCCTTATGACTTTCGTCTGAGTGCTCCGGAGTGTCGATGCGTACTATCTCAATCTTCGAGAACTCGTGCAGACGGTTCAGTCCGCGCACGTCCTTGCCGTATGAACCGGCTTCCCTGCGGAAACACTGGGTATAGGCACAGTTCTTCAGCGGCAGGTCCTTCTCGTCGATGATCACGTCGCGGTATATGTTCGTCACCGGCACTTCGGCAGTAGGAATGAGGTAGAGGTCGTCAACCTCGCAGTGGTACATCTGACCTTCCTTGTCAGGCAACTGTCCCGTACCGTAACCCGAAGCGGCATTCACCACTGTCGGCGGCATGATCTCAGTGTAGCCGGCATCGCGGGCCTGATCCAGGAAGAAGTTGATGAGCGCCCTCTGCAGACGTGCACCTTTCCCTATATATACAGGGAATCCCGCACCCGTAATCTTCACACCCAAGTCGAAGTCTATGAGGTTGTATTTCTTTGCAAGTTCCCAGTGAGGAACCTTTGCTTCGGCATTCTGCGGAACAGTCGTCCAGTTGCCCACGGTGTCACCCTTCTTGCATTCGCGCAGCGACGACTTCACCACCAGGTTGTCCTCGGCACACGAACCCTCAGGCACTATGTCGTAAGGGATGTTAGGAATAGTACACAGATGCTCGGTCAGCTTCACCTCAGCTTCGCGCATAGCCTCCTGAAGTTGTGCAGAAACCTCCTTGAGTTTTGCCACCTCAGCTTTGGCCTTCTCAGCCTCCTCCTTCAGTCCCTGCTTCATCAGTCCACCGATCTGAGCTGCGAATTTCTTACTTTCAGCCAGGTTTGCATCCAACTTCTGCTGAGCCTCCTTACGAGCCTTGTCAATCTCAATAGCCTTCTCTACAGCCTCACGTGCACCCTTGAAATGCTTCTTCTCCAGACCGCGGACCACCCGCTCAGTCTCTTCTGTGATAAGTTTCAGTGTTAACATTGTATTCCTAAATTATTTGTTTTTTGATATTTTGTTACGATTTAATCTGCAAAGTTAGTGAAAAAGCATAGAAATACCAAAAAAAACTGCATATTAGATAATATATTCAATCATCCCTCCATAATTTTCTCGGTTACAGAAACCATGCGGCGTGTTTCCATTCCCACTACTGATTTCCACCGCGTTAGCCCTTTTCGTAATTTTTTTCGTGATTTTTTCGTAATAGCATGAGAGGCAGTTCGCAGAACTGATGCAGGGAAGAAGGAG
>DCGE01000188.1:0-12182 GCA_002314525.1 Prevotellaceae bacterium UBA1786
TCTTTTTCAATATATGTATCAGTAGCCGGCAGATATGCTTCAGGCTGGTAATAGTCGTAATAGCTCACATAGTATTCCACGGCATTCTGTGGAAAGAAATTCTTCATTTCCGTATAGAGCTGATGGGCAAGTGTCTTATTATGACTTAGAATGAGAGTAGGGCGTCCGATGTTCTGGATGACATTGGCCATGGTGAATGTCTTGCCAGAACCGGTGACTCCAAGCAGAACTTGTGCCGGAACACCGTCCCTTATACCAGCGGTCAGTTGTTCGATGGCTTCCGGCTGGTCACCTGTTGGCTTATAATCAGAGGTAAGTGAAAACATCGGTTCTATTTTTCCTCTTCCTCTATGAAAAGTTTGCGGTATATTTCTGCAGCTTTTTCGCTGTCTTTTTCAAATACATAGACGTCAACTCCGAGTATCGGAAGCAGGCCTCCATATATGTTGCTCATGTTTTCATTGCCTAACATACAGTCGATGCCATTGTTTTCCAACTCCAGTTTGAGTATGTTGGCATCAAAGCTATTGCCACAAGTGGCAAGTCTGACAGTCTTCATGTTATCATCCATATCACAATAAATTTTTATGCAAAGTTAGGCATGTTTATCCATTGTTCCAAATATTTTTATGCAAAACATCTGCAAATACCATTATTTATCGCATAGTTGGCTTTATGTCAATTCGGCTGATGTCAGTAGAACGAATGCCAGGTTTTGTTTCGCCTCCTATGAGGAACACCGAATCATCCACTTTTACCAATGAGGCACCAGCACGTGCGGCAAGGCTGGACTTAGCGGCTATCTCCCATTCGTTTTTCTGTGTATCGAAGAGAAGCACATAGGGATTGAATCTATACCATTCTGCATCATGGAGATGATACTGCGGAGTAGGATACAATCCTCTTATTGCATTGAGGAATATGTCTTTGTTTACTCCTCCGACCGCCATCAGGTACCTGTCGTCTAAATCTGTCATCACGGCCCCGCTAAGAGTAAGTTCCGTTCCGTCTTCTGCATGTGGAGCAGGAAGCTGGCTCCATTTCTCCTCTGAAATGTCGTAGCACCATCCGTCTGTATGAACTGTACAGGAGTCTATGACGGTATTTCCATGCGAATCTACCATTTGATAGAATCCTCCCCATATATAGATCTTCTGTTCGGAGGAAACACATACGGGTTGTACTCGTGGACCTCCAGGTATTGTAGAACATGTACGTATGGTACCTTCATCAAGATTCAGTTGAAAAAGTCCGTCAGTAGGTTTGCCGTCCTTGTTGCCACCTGCAATATAAATGTTTCGGCCGATAATAGTTCCGGAAGAGTTGTCGAGTGTGAACGGCATTGACATCACCGAGTCACATCTCACTTCATTGTCAGTTATTGAGATTTGATACACATCCGTGAGACTGCCTGAATTGCCGATGCCTCCGATGGTATAGATCGAATGTGCGTCGTTACACGTGACTGAATAGGCATTAGGACTTGGCATCGCCCCGCTCTGTACCCATTTCAGAGAATTGCTTCCAGTAGTTTCCCCTATGTCTGTAGAATAGATGAAGTCGTATATTCTTTTTTTTCCGCCTTCGCTGACTGGAACGTAGGGAAAGTTTGCACCACCTATTATAATTAGCTTGTCGTCAATAATCCCACACGACGCAGCAGAAACGCCTTTGGCATAACAACTATCGGAATCGGGTGTGTTGCCTATGACGGAAATGGTTCCTTTGTTGTTGTCATTGTAATTTATGCAACAGGTCAGCAACAGGGCAGAAAGCGAGAGTAGGATGTCTCTATTCATATATCTTCAGAATTTCGACGCAGAGGAGATAGCTTTTAATCATCATTCTTGGAACATGGAAAGGTCCTTTGAAGATATTGCCCTTTGCCGCCTGAGCAACAGAGCCATCCCTATGCAGGTATCCATACCATTCACCATACTCCTTATCAGCAAAATGGGAATATGCCCAGTCGGAAACCTTCTTGTGGATTTCAAGATATTTCTCGTCTCTCGTCAGTAGGAAGGCATAGAGCGATGCTATAATAGTCTCGCACTGAGGCCACCAGAACTTCATGTCCTGCGAGTAGTCCTGAGGAGGAAAACCCTTGCAGTCCCTGAAATTTATTATTCCACCGAATTCCTCATCCCATCCCCATTCGAAGTCCCAGTCAAAAATCCGTACTCCGAGATCACTTACATGTTTCGGGTCATCAAACAACCTCGCCGCTTCCATGAGAAACCATGAAGTTTCGATACAATGTCCGGGATTTATTACCCGTCCTGCTATCGTGTCGATAAGATTGCCCTGTTCGTCCACGCTTTCGAGGATGGTCTTGTATTCAGGGTTGATGAGGTAACGCTCAATGAGTCGAAGAGATTCACGCAACTGTTCGTCAAGTTCAGGCGCATCAATGACTTTCTTCAAGACTACGATGACATTGAAGAACATCATCGTGATAGAGTGGCTATGTCCCTTCTGTGAGGTCTTTGCCGGAAGAAATCCGGGCGTGTTAAGCATTCGACGAGTTCTATGGAAAAGTTCAAGTGCTTTCTTGGCATAGGATTCATCCTTTGAAGCAAGTGAGTACTCTGCCATTGCTATGATTGCAAAACATTCGGAGAATACATATCTGCGCTTCTGGACAGGACTGCCGTCTGAATTGACTGTGAAGAACATATGTCCATCGGTGTCAAAGCAGTGATTCTCTATGAAATCAATACATGACTTTGAGGCTGAAAGCCAAGCTGGGTTCCTCTCGATGTTGTTGTATGCGTAGGCTGCCACGAATCCGAACCTCCCCTGGAACCATACGCTCTTTGTCTTGTCCATGAGTGTTCCGTCTCTGTCAAGACATGTATACACACCACCATGCAACTTGTCGATTCCGTGTTCCAGCCAGAACGGCATTATGTCATTGACCAGATCATTTCTATACCGCTCGGCCCATGACGTAAGGTATCGTCTGATGTCCTCCATGTCCTATAATTTGTTGCAACGGGCAAAGAATCCGATGGCTTCGAGTTCCTCCTTCATCTTCGCTTCCTCGTCGTCGGTCATATTCTGGAAAGGTGTGCGGTTCTTGCCAAGATCAAGACCGATAAGTTTCATGATCCGCTTTCCGGCAACAATATTACCACGATAATGGCAGATGACGTTAATCACCTCCTGCGAGAAGTTCTGGCGTTCCTGTGCCAATGCCAGATCTCCGTCTTTCCATGCTTGGATGATTCCTGTCAGTTCCTTTCCGTTATAGTTGGTAGTTCCACCTATGCCTCCTTGAGCACCGCCCATCACAAGGCTTGATAGTATTGTTTCATCCTGTCCATGTAGCATGTCAAATTTTCCGTTTTTGTAAAGTCGGCATTGGTTATATTCATAGAGACTCTCGAACGTATATTTGATGCCTGCAAAGTTAGGTACACGTCCATCTACTGCTTCCAGGAATTTCACCATAGGCAGAAATGCTCCGTTGAAAGCAGGAATGTGATAGTAATAGAACGGCAGTTGAGGTGCTCCACATGCTATTTCCTCAACGTATTTCACGAGCTCTTCAATGCGGTTGATTTTTGGAAATGGTGGCGCCATTGCTCCGATGCCCCAAGCTCCGATTTTCTGTGCATGCTCGGCAAGTCTGCGACTCTCACGCACACAGCAACTGCCCACATGGACAATAACCTTAAAATCCTTTGGAGCGGCTGCCATCCAGGCTTCTGCAAGTGTAATTCTTTCTTCAGGTGTAAGCATATATCCTTCACCTGATGATCCGTTGATAAACACGCCTTTAAGTCCGTTCTTATGAAGCATTGCTGCATAAGCAGGAATTGGTTGCAGGTTGATATCGCCTTTATCGTCAAANNCATCGCCATTTGCATAAAATGGTGTGAAAGGCGCATCGATAAGTCCGATGATCTTTTCCATATTTATTGTTTGTTATCTGTTTTAGGTTTTAGAATTATGATTTGAAGTAATAATGCAATTACCAATGGAAGTGCAAGCCATGCAAAGCTGGCTCCAAGGTTGCCGTCGTCGCTCCATCTGCCCATGAGTGTGGTGACTAATGCTCCGGCAAACACACCCATCATGTTCATGATTCCGTACGCCGTAGCACGATGTCTGGCTGATATAAACTATCAGAGGATAGGCATGTTGTTGGTGTCAAACATCCCGTAGCCTACTCCGAATAGTATGCCTGCCGAAAGAACTGCCGCAAGATTGTGGGCAAGACCGATCAGAAGCAGTGATGGGATTGTCAGGAAGAGACCGATTGCACTCGTATATATACGCCCTCTCAAATTCTTCTGTACCCATCTGTCAGACATAAATCCTCCTATGAATACACCCACGAACGACGAAGCTGCAATAGTGATGGTTGCCATTGGTCCTGCTTCTGTCATAGGGATGCCGAGACTTGAGGAGAACAGGGTAGGGAGCCAGTTACGAATTCCCCAACCTGGCAGACTTGGTGCGACGAAATAGAAAAGAACTACCCAGAACGCAGCAGTGGAAAGTACTACACTCAGTCCGGCGAAGATTCCTTCCTTTTTTGAGGTCGTCGAATCTAGACCGGCAGTGTTTTCCTGAATAGTTTCAGCTTTTGTTTCGTTCCTCTTTTCTTTAAGGAAGAGAATCAGGATTATGCTGTATATGATACCTATGAGACCGAAGATATGGAAGGTTTCGTTCCATGAAAGCGAGGCTGCAACGACTGCTCCAAATCCACCGATTGCCTGACCTACATACAATCCTGTCGTATGCACTCCCACAGCCAGGGAACGAGACTTGCCGCTATGCCAGTCTGCGATGAGTGAAAGGGCCGACGGAATATACAATGCCTCGCTAATACCCATCATGGCTCGTAGCCAATAGAGTTGGGTGAAGATGGTGGTGTATCCCATCAGCAGCGTCACTGCCGACCACACGAAAAGGCTACCTACAACCAACCATTTTCTGCTTACTCTGTCGGCAATCATTCCGGCAAACGGACTTATTATTCCGTATATCCATAAAAAGACTGCCATCAATGCTCCGAACGCTTCTGCTTTCTGCAGTTCTGCGATATCTGCCTTCATCGCTTCCTGCATGGTTGAAAGCATCTGTCTGTCAAGGTAGTTGAGGAGTGCAACCACCCAAAGCAGGTAAACTATGATCCACGGATAAAACTTATTGGCTTTCATATATAGGTGTAGTTTAGAATTAGTTCTTGGCTGGAAATTTTAATCGTAGTTGCCGTGCCTGTTTGCGGCGGATGGCATAATATCCCCACTTGTCGGGCACATGGACGAATATCGACTTCCGTTTCTTGCTTTCTCTGTATAGGAACTGCTTGATGGTCTTGTATATCTCATCATACAACTCTGATGAAGAAAACAATCCTGCGTTCATATTGTATATATTCGTCGCAATGACTGAAAGACGCATTCCCTTCGGCTTTTGCAGAAGGATTTCGACCAATTGATTATAATAAACCTCTTTCATCTTCAGTGCAAAGTTATAAAAAAACAATAATAATACAAAATAATAATTGGTAATATCAAAAAAATGATGTAATTTTGTAGTCCAATTTCATTTTTGATTGATACAGTGGAGAAAAATGGTTACAACAAAGACAAAGTCTAAACAAAATACGCGAAAAAACAAGAACGGCAAAGCAGGACAGGAAATACCGAAACTTCAGATTGTTAAGTTCGTATTTGGTATTCTGGCATTATTCTATGCAATTTTCCTTCTGTTGTCATTCACATCGTATATATATTCTGGATCCGATGATTACAGCACTCTGGAACTCATGGAAGGAAATGTGCTTCCTGAACCTGTTCCGGAAATTAAGAACGTATGTAATTTCTGGGGTGCGAAATCTGCCTATTTCTTCTTGAACGACTGTTTCGGACTCGCATCATACTTCATTCCTGTTTATCTGATTTTACTAGCCCTTCGCTTGATCGGCTCTTTTAGGATCAAACTTATCCGGCAGTTCTTGTTGCAGGGTATTTGTATGATATGGTTAAGTATGTTTCTGGGTTCTCCGGTAATCAGTGACCTTCCTCTATTCGCGGCTTCTCATATAAAGCCTGGCGGTGCGAGCAGCATGTATGTCGATAATCAGATTATTTCTTATATCGGCACACCTGGATTATATCAAATACTGATCTTCGCGGCAATACTGATACTCATCTATTTCAGTGTGAATACGGTTGTCGTCATCCGTCAGTTCCTCAGGATGCAATACCTTAGAAACCGAATCCATAAGCGTCAGGAGGAGGGTGGTTATGTGAAGGATGAAGGTCGGCGTGATGATGGCGACTACGAACTCACTCCTCAGGGTGTCGTCGATAAGAATACTGGCGATCTCGTATGGGTGGAGGATGCTACACGCGAGGAAGGTGAGAAAAACAGCAATGTCTTCGGTGCCGGTGATGACGCAAAAGAATCGGACGCCGAGGCTGAAACCACTCAGGAGGATACTCCCAAGACCGACGATACTTCCATCCTTTTCGACGAGATAGCGCTCAGATCTTCCAATCAGAAGACCGAGACCGAACCTCAGACCGTTGATTTCACCATAACGGAAAGTCCAAAGGATTCTGAACGTGCAGATAATCTTGACCAACCTTTGAAAGAGGATGTCACCACTCCGTACGACCCTCAGAAGGATCTTGAGTATTATCAGAAGCCTCCGTTCTCTTTGCTTGATCATCCTGATGTCAGCGATTCTCATGTCGATATGGAGGAACAGAAGGCCAACAAAGACCGTATCATACAGGTCCTGCATAGTTTTGGTGTAGAGATCAGCAGTATCAAGGCCACCATCGGTCCTACTATCACTCTCTACGAGATAACTCCTGCAGAAGGAATGCGTATCAGCAAGATCAGGAATCTTGAGGATGACATCGCTTTGAGTCTTGCCGCCGAAGGTATCCGTATTATTGCTCCTATTCCAGGTAAGGGTACAATCGGTATCGAAGTACCTAACAAGCGAAAGAACATCGTTTCCATGGACAGTGTCCTCGAATCAAAGAAATTCCAGGAGACAACTATGGAACTGCCTTGTGCTCTGGGTAAGACGATTACCAATGAGGTCTTCATGATCGACCTTGCAAAGGCTCCTCACCTTCTCGTGGCCGGTGCAACCGGTATGGGTAAGTCTGTGGGTCTGAATGCTATCGTCACTTCTCTGCTCTATAAGAAGCATCCATCCGAACTCAAGATTGTGATGGTTGACCCAAAGAAGGTGGAGTTCAGTATCTACAGTCCTATCGAGAACCACTTCCTCGCCAAACTCGAGGACGAGGATGAACCTATCATCACTGATGTTCAGCATGTAGTGAAGACTCTTAACAGTCTCTGTCAGATGATGGATCACAGGTATGACTTACTCAAGCGTGCCCAGGTCCGTACTATCAAGGAATACAACGAGAAGTTCAAGGCCCGTCAGCTCGATCCGCGTGTCGGACATGAATACATGCCTTACTATGTTGTCATCATCGATGAGTTCGGCGACCTTATCATGACAGCAGGTAAAGAGATAGAACTGCCAATCTGTCGTATTGCTCAGTTGGCTCGTGCTGTCGGTATTCACATGATCATTGCAACCCAGAGGCCTACAGCCAATATCATCACCGGTACCATCAAGGCCAACTTCCCTGCTCGTATTGCCTTCCGTGTAGCAGCCATGATGGACTCCCGTGTCATTCTCGACCGTCCGGGTGCCAACCAACTTATCGGTCGCGGCGATATGCTCTATCTGCAAGGTGGTGATCCGGTGCGTGTTCAGTGTGCCTTCATCGATACTCCTGAGGTATCAAGGATATGCAAGTATATCAGTACTCAGCAGGGCTATCCTCATGCCGCCTATCTGCCAGAGGTCGTTGTAGAAAGCGAGGACGGCGGCAGCTCTGACACTGATGATCTGGGCCATCTGGATCCTATGTTTGCCGAATGTGCTAAACTGATCGTAAGCAAACAGATGGGTAGTACTTCTCTCCTCCAGCGTCAGTTCTCAATCGGCTATAACAGAGCCGGACGTCTGATGGATCAGATGGAGAAGGCTGGGGTGGTAGGTCCTCAGATCGGTCAGAAACCTCGTGAGGTATTGATTCAGGATTTTGTTTCGTTAGACAGACTCATTACTTCGTTGATGTCATAAAATACTTTTGAATTATGAAAAGATTGCTTTTTGGAATCATATCTGCATTGCTTCTTTGTGTAATGCCTCTTCAGGCACAGACAACCGACGTGCTGAAGAAAGCGTCGTCTCAGGTCAAAAAGGATGGTGGTGTAACTGTCGGATTCACAATCACCGATGGTTCGTCTTCGGATAAGGGAACCCTACTGATGAAGGGCACGAAATTCCATTGTGTAATGGGTGATCTGATGACGTGGTACGACGGAAAGAGCCTGTGGTCTTTTGTCAAAGAGAATGATGAGGTCAACCTCACCACTCCCACCCGCAGTGAACTTGCAAAGATCAATCCGTATTACTTCCTCGACTTCTATAAGAAAGGTTATAAGGTGACAGCCGGCAAGAGTACGTCGCAGTATTATGAGGTAATCCTTACTGCCGAGAATGCCAAGACCACCCTTGCAAATATCGTTGTCAGGGTAGGTAAGTCGGATTACCGTCCTAAATACCTCAAGGCTACGACCAACAAGAACCAGACTCTCGAGATTACTGTCACTTCGTATAAGAAGGGACAGAAATTCTCGGATGCCACTTTCAGGTTTGACAAGAATAAATATCCAAAAGCGGAAATAATAGATTTAAGGTAAATAAGTATGGAAAGGATTAAGTGTCTTATCATAGGATCGGGTCCTGCTGGTTATACGGCTGCTGTTTATGCAAGCAGGGCGAACCTCAATCCTGTATTGTATGAAGGTCTGCAGCCAGGCGGACAGTTGACTATTACTGACATGGTCGAGAACTATCCGGGTTTTCCTGAGGCTCTCTCCGGTCAGGAACTGATGGACCGTATGCGTCAGCAGGTCGTAAAGTTCGGTGTTGAGATTCGTTCTCATCTATGTGTCAAGTCCGACCTCTCATCAGCCCCTTATCGTTTCATATTTGATGACGGTTCTGAGGTTGAGGCTGATACAGTGATCATTGCCACCGGAGCAAGTGCGAAGTTCCTCGGACTCAGTGACGAGAAGAAATACATGGGACAGGGCGTCAGTGCCTGTGCTACCTGCGATGGTTTCTTCTATCGAAAGCGCATCGTTGCCGTAGTCGGTGGCGGTGATACTGCCTGCGGCGAAGCCATCTATCTTGCAGGTTTGGCAAAGAGGGTCTATCTCATTGTCAGAAAACCATATCTCCGTGCCAGCAAGATTCTCCAGCAGCGTGTTGAGGACAACGAGAAGATTGAAATCCTATACGAGACCAATACTGAGGGTTTGTATGGTGATGACGGTGTTGAAGGTGCTCATCTTGTCTATCGAAAGGGCGAGGTCGACGAACGTCATTACGATCTGCCTATTGACGGTTTCTTTCTTGCTATCGGTCACAAACCGAACAGCGATGTCTTCAAGCCGTGGATTGAGATCGACGAGACGGGTTATATCAAGACGGTCGCTGGTTCTCCTCGCACCAATATCCCAGGTGTCTTCGCTGCCGGCGATGTGGCTGATCCTGATTACCGTCAGGCAATCGTGGCTGCTGGTTCTGGTTGCAAGGCTGCCATGGAAGCGGAGAAGTACTTGACAACCTTAGGTCGCAGTTAGAAGTGCTGTTTGCATAACCCCTTTACCCTTTACCTCAAGAAAATGACATTCAAAGAAAGTTGGAACCTTTTCAGGCTCATCAATAAGAATAAGAATCTGGCTGCCAAGCGGCATCCTATGTTCGAGAAGAACCGTGCGATGAAAGTATTCACATATATCTTCATTGCTTTCTGGGCATGCTACCTTATCTTCTTCGGAGTTTTGTTTGCAAAGGCCATCGAGGACGGCAAGACCGAACCGTACGATGTTATCAACGGTGGTATCATCATCTTCCTCATCATCGATTTCCTTACACGTTTCGGTATGCAGGAGACTCCTGCACAGGAAATCCGACCGTATAAGCTTCTGCCGATACCTGAGAACTTCCTCCACAACGTCTTCTTGCTCCGTATCGGATTGAGCGGTTACAACTTCTTCTGGTTTTTCTTCTTCGTTCCGTTCGGATTCCTTTCGATAGCGATGCTTCCATGCTATACCTTATTTAATTTATTTTGGTATCTGCTTGGAGTCTGGCTTCTCTTTGTCCTCAATGCCTATTGGTACCTTTTCTGGCGTACTCTCATCAATCACCATACCGTCTATTGGCTCATTCCTCTTGCAGTATATGCCGCTGCTGTCTATTTCGGAATGGTCGACGGTGAATGGCTGATGGATGGCTCCCGGTTCCTGTTGAGGGGATGTATCACAGGCAACATACTCTGCTACCTCGGTCTTCTGGCTGTGATCGTGGTTTGTTTCTTCATCAACCGTTCCTTCCAGAAGAGGTTCCTCTATTACGAGATTGCGAAAGTCGAGAAGGTCCTCAAGGTCAAGTCGAACGAGATGTCGTTCCTCAACCGTTTCGGGGAGGTGGGTGAGTATCTTAAACTTGAATACAAATCCATTCGTCGTAATGCTGTCGTCAAGAAACAGTTCATCACAGGTATAATCTGTACGGTGATGCTTTGCTGTCTCTTTGCTTTCACCGATGCCTACGATCAGCAGCAGTTCATGAAGTCTTTCGTATGTGTGTATTGCTTCTCTGCCCTTGGTGTCATCACACTTACCAGCATTATGGGTGCTGAAGGCAATTACATCGACGGACTGATGAGCCGCAAGGAGTCGGTTCTTTCGCTCCTGAAGGCAAAGTACTACTTCAACTGCATCATGATGGTTCTACCTATACTGTTCTGCATCGCACCGCTCATTGAGGGCAAGATGACCATATACGAGGCATTGGGATGTTTCTTCTTCTCTACAGGTGTCATCTTCCCGTTCCTCTTCCAGTTGGCTGTCTATAACGACACATCCATCCATCTCAACGACAAGATGACGAGAAGCGGAAGGAGTACAAAGGCTCAGATCTTCGTGTCTATGGCAGCGCTCTTCATTCCTATGGGAATCATGTATGTGCTGACAATCACACTCAATACCATGATGACTGGCATCATCATGGCGTCTGTCGGATTGGTAGGTACAGCTACCCATCCGCTTTGGATAAAGAATATTTACAAACGTTTTATGAATCGCAGATATGAAAACATGGCAGGTTTCCGTGCAACTCGATAATGTCAAGAAGTCATTCGGAGAAAAAGTTGCTTTGTCAATCGACAGCCTTCGCATCAATGAGGGCGAGATTTTGGGTCTTGTAGGTAATAACGGAGCCGGCAAGACTACAATGTTCCGTGTCATTCTCGATCTCCTCAAACCTGACCTCGGTGAGGCAAGGATAGGCGATTTCATCACTTCGCAGTGCGAAGACTGGAAGTCGTTCACAGGCTCTTATATCGATAGTGGCTTCCTCATCGACTTCCTTACTCCTGAGGAGTATTTCTCGTTCGTGGCAAAGGTCAACGGCCTTTCCAAGGAGGAACTCGATGCCCGCATCCACAGGTTCGACGACCTTATGAATGGTGAGGTGCTGGGACAGAACAAACTCATACGCAACCTCTCTGCAGGCAACAAGCAGAAGGTGGGTATCATTTCGGCTATGCTCCATAATCCGGGACTCATCATCCTCGACGAACCGTTCAACTTCCTTGATCCGTCAAGTCAGTTGGCTACTAAGTATATCCTTGAGGACTACAACAAGCAGACGGGTGCAACTATCCTTGTATCAAGTCATAACATCTCTCATACCATTGATATCTGCACTCGTGTCACTCTCCTCGAACACGGTGTCATCATCAAGGATTACAGCAAGGACTACGAGAACCTCAATGCTGAACTCTCAGAGTACTTCGAACGTGGTCTTCATCACGAAGAACAGGTATGAGCGTACAGATCGACAGCAGTTGGCAACCGTGGCTTCAGAGTGAGTTCGAAAAGCCTTACTTCAGAACTCTCACTGACTTCGTCCGTCGGGAGTATTCGCAGCATAGGTGTTTTCCTCCGGGCAATCTCATCTTCAACGCCTTCAACACCACTCCCTATGAACGTGTGAAGGTCGTTCTGCTCGGTCAGGATCCCTACCACGAACCGGGTCAGGC
>DCGE01000188.1:12331-12799 GCA_002314525.1 Prevotellaceae bacterium UBA1786
TACTGCTGCTCAATGCAACCCTCACGGTCCGTGAACATCAAGCCGGCAGCCATCAGCATAAGGGCTGGGAGGACTTTACCGATGCCGTGATACGCATACTCAGTTCCACCCGCGAGAACCTTGTGTTCATCCTCTGGGGCGGTTATGCACAGAGCAAGAACTATCTTATCGACTCCTCTAAGCATCTGGTTCTCCGTTCCGCTCATCCGTCACCGCTGTCTGCCTATCGTGGCTTCTTCGGAAACCATCATTTCTCTCTCACTAACGACTATCTCGTCAATCACGGCATCGAACCAATCTCTTGGTAATGAAACGTATATTACTCCTGTTTTTCATCTCGGCGTTCTTCTCGTTTTGTCAGGCTCAGAGCGATTCTGTCGTCTCTCGCATGCTTTCCGGACGTGGCATTCCTGTCACTGATGGCAATTCTGTGCATCTCATCAAGAGCGGCCACGACAAGTTCGAGGA
>DCGE01000188.1:12857-15734 GCA_002314525.1 Prevotellaceae bacterium UBA1786
ACTTCCGCAACGACTCCATCGCCAACCTGCTCTTCTCCATCCTCTCCGAGAAGGTGAAGGAGGGTGTTGAAGTACGTGCCATGTATGATGCCTTCGGCAATGCATCCAACAACCAGCCGATCAACCGTCATCACCACGATTCCATTGCCGATACCGGCATCCGACTTGTGAAGTGGGATCCCATCAACTTTCCGTGGGTCAATCATATCTTCCCTCGTGATCACCGCAAGATCGTAGTCATCGACGGTCGGGTCGCCTATACCGGCGGTATGAATGTTGCTGACTATTATGTCAACGGTCTTGAGGGCATCGGACCTTGGCGCGACCTCCACATGCATATCGAAGGCAGCGCAGTCAACGAACTCAACAAGATTTTCTGTTCTATGTGGTACGATGCTACGGGTGAACTCCTCACCGGTGCCAAGTACTTCCCTGAACCTCAAAAGGCTGGTGATATGAAGGTGGCTGTTGTCGATCGTGTTCCTCGTCGTACCAACAAGGCCATCCGTCAGCTTTATATCGACATGCTCGACAATGCACAGCACAACGTGCGCCTCATCAATCCCTATTTCGTTCCTACCAAGAAGGTGCGTCAGGCTTTGCGTCGCTGCATCGAACGGGGCATCGATGTGCAGATCATGATTTCCGAGAAGGGCGACATCCCTCTCACACCCAATGCCTCGCATTATGTAGGCCGTAAGATGCAGAAGTACGGTGCTACTGTCTATCTCTTCCAGGGAGGCTTCCATCATTCCAAGATGATGACTGTCGATGATAGCTTCTGCACCGTCGGTTCGTCCAATCTCGACAGTCGCAGTCTTCGCTGTGATTACGAAATCAATGCAGTGGTGTTCGACAAGGACTTCACCGCTCAACTCAACGACATGTTCATTGAGGACTCCGGGAATTCCGTCCTCATGTCCCGCGACTTCTATAAAAGCAAATCAACATGGAACCGCTTCGTAGCCTGGTTCGGCAATCTATTAACCCCATTCCTATGAAAAAGAACTACATTCTCCGTGCAGCCATCGTCTTGGCATTGTCTGTCTCCGTATCAATCCTTTCCGTTGCCCAGAAACGTGAATTCCGTGGGGCGTGGATTCAGTGTGTCAACGGTCAGTACCTCGGCAAGTCAATGGCCGAAATCCGTCAGATGCTCTCATCACAGCTCGATGTACTTCAGAAGGACGGAATCAATGCCATCATGTTTCAGGTACGTGCCGAAGGCGATGCTCTCTACAAGTCGCAGCTAGAACCTTGGAGCCGTTATCTTACCGGTCAGCAAGGACTTGCACCTTCCGACGGATGGGATCCCCTTGAATGGATGGTGGATGAATGTCACAAGCGTAATATGGAGTGCCATGCATGGATCAACCCGTATCGTGCCAAGACCAAAGGCACAACCTTGCTTGCCTCCAATCATCAGATTGTCCTCCATCCCGAACGCACATTCCAATATGGCGACCTCGTCATCTTCGACCCGGCAAAGGAGATCAACCGCCAATACACCTGTGCCGTTATTGAGGATATACTCACTCACTACGATGTCGACGGACTCCACATGGATGACTATTTTTATCCCTATCCCGACGGCAGGGTTCTGCCCGACGAACAGGAGTTCCTTACTCACCGTCGTGGGTTCGACAGCATCGATGATTGGCGCCGCGACAATGTCAACATGCTTATCCGCGACATCCACAAGCTCGTACGCTCTGTCAAGCCTTGGGTGAAGTTCGGTGTCTCACCATTCGGAATCTACCGCAACAACCCTGCAGGAACCAACAGCGAACGAGGCAGTGCCACAAGTGGCCTCCAGAATTACGACCAACTCTATGCCGATATCGTCTATTGGGTGAAGAAAGGCTGGGTTGACTACAACATCCCTCAGATTTACTGGAACATAGGCACCAAGGCAGCTGACTACAAGGTACTTGCCGAATGGTGGAACGACTATTGCGGTGATCGTCCCATCTTCATCGGTCAGGATGTCGAACGTACCGTCAAGGGTGCCGACCCCGATAATCCTTCCACCCACCAGATGGCAGCCAAGTACCGCATCCAGCGTTCACTCCCTAATGTTAAGGGTAGTTGCCAGTGGTATGCTGCTGCCGTTGTGAGCAACATCGGCTCCTATGGATCACTCCTTCAGACCTACTACCACAAGAATCCGTCCCTCCAGCCTCTCATGCCTTGGATCGACAGCAAGGCACCGAACAAGGTCCGCAAACTCACTGTCGACATCGACAGCAAGACTGGCAACATCTTCCTCGTATGGAAAGCCCCGAGAGGCAAGAAGGAACTTAACGTAGCCAAGAGCTATGCTGTCTATAGGTACAAGAACGGAGAGAAGATTGATATCAATGCACCCGATGCCGACAAGCATCTCGTAGCCGTCACCCGCAACACCTACTACCAACTCATCGGCAACCAATCCGGCAACGTCTTCGTCGTCACCGCCCTCGACCGACTCCACAACGAGTCAAAGACCAAGAAGATAAAGCTATAAGGCACATGGAAATATAATAAACAGAGAACCTCCCGGAAAACCATCCGAGAGGTTCTTCATTTTTTTACATTTGGCTAGCATTTTTTTTGCAAAGAAAATATTTAAAATCTTTTCAACATCTTTTGTTACCTCTATCATCATTAGCCTCCCCTAAATTCTTTATCAAATTCTTCAAATGGTCTTGATTGGTAATAATTCCTAAATTCCTCTATAGTTGAAAAATGCAAGTTCTGTGTATTTTCCATTAAAAACTTAGACCTCCCATTAGACCTAATTAGCTCTACTTCTTGTTGAAGTTCTTTTATATCTTCTTCTGTAAATAGTCTTCTCATATACTAATAAATACTTTAAAATCTTCAATCTTTTTGCAA
>DCGE01000188.1:15837-16692 GCA_002314525.1 Prevotellaceae bacterium UBA1786
TTCTCTTGGACGCATGTTAATTTTAGGCAATAATATACTTTTAGCCCCATCTATCTAATACAAGAAAGCGTCCGAACCCTAACGCTTTCAATCTATGTTTAATAAGTCTATTGGACTAACGAAGTCTAATAGAGAGTTTGTTTTGTGTGAGAAAAAAGGTGGGTTAGTTTATACTAAGAAGTTGCAACTTCCCTCCAAAGTCTCCTAAACCAATCATTATGAATTGGTTTTAGTGTCCAATACGAATCATCAAGTCTATCGAGTAATTTTTCAGCGGAATCCATATCACGATGTCGAATAAAATCTTCTGTTTGCTCAAGCATCTCCTGTTCTTCATAGTCATCTAAGTTAGGATAAAAACGTCCTTCTCTCAAAACTCTTTTAACTGATTCCTCAATCACTTTGTGTAGTTGTGACTCTGTGAGTCTAATCTTATTTTTTCCCATAATTGTTTGTATTTTTATTAATAAATAGTTTGATATTAGAAAAAAATCGTATATTTGCAGTAGAATAAAGAAATAAAATAGTATTTATAGATATGATATTAACTGAAGAAATGAAAAAGAATCTTCCACTAATTACAGAGGAAGAACTTAAAGAAATAAGACTGTCTAAAGATGAATTAATAGAAAAAGCAATTAAGGAATTTAATGAAGAGGCAGATAAAATTGATGCCTTATATGATTGAAGTTATTATTCCTATTAACATACAGAGAGTTGTCACCAATAAGTACACAAGCCTTTACAGACAAATGAGAAGGAAATTAGGGCGTTAGGAAAAAATTTTTTATTTGCAAAGAAAAATTATAGTTTTTCAAACAAACATGTTGAACAAACAAATACTCGAAGAATGGA
>DCGE01000181.1 GCA_002314525.1 Prevotellaceae bacterium UBA1786
GACAGCCACCTCCTCTGCTATGCAGTAGGTGACAATCCGTACGGACCATTCACATACAAAGGAGTCATCCTTACTCCTGTAGTTGGTTGGACTACCCACCACGCTATCCTCCAGTGGAAGGACAAGTGGTATCTGTTCCATCATGACAGCGTTCCATCAGGTGGAAAATCATGGTTACGCAGTCTGAAGGTCTGTGAACTTGAAATGGACGAGAACGGCAACTTCAAGACAATCGAAGGAATTGACAAATAAATTATAAACGGTAAACAGTCAAATTGAAAATAAAAAATGGGTCTTTTATTAGGATATGACATAGGAACTTCATCAGTGAAGGCTTCATTGGTGGATGCTACTACAGGACAGATAGTAGCCACAACATTCTGGCCAGAGCAAGAGGCTCTAATCATCGCAAAGAAGGCAGGTTGGGCAGAACAGGAGCCAGAAATGTGGTGGGATAATCTCATCTCAGCAACAAAGAAACTTCAGACATGTGCCAAGGGTGTTAGTCTGATGGATGTCAAGGCAATAGGTATCAGTTACCAGATGCACGGTCTTGTATGTATTGACAAGGATAAGAAGGCTCTTCGTCCAAGTATCATTTGGTGCGATGGTCGAGCTGTTCCTTACGGTAACAAGGCATTTGACGGAATTGGACACGAAAGATGTCTGAGTCATCTGCTCAACTCCCCAGGCAACTTCACAGCTGCAAAACTGGCTTGGGTGAAGGAGAACGAACCTGAGTTGTTCGACAAGATTTATAAGATAATGCTCCCTGGCGATTTCATTGCCATGAAACTCAGCGGCGGCGATATCAACACTACCATCTCAGGACTGTCAGAAGGTATGTTCTGGGATTTCAAGGAACAGGAAGTCAGCAAGGACGTGATGGGATTCTTCGGATTTGATGAGTCAATCATCGCTGATATCGTTCCTACTTTCGCTGTTCAATCAACAGTTTGCAAGGCTGTTGCTGACGAATTGGGAATCAAGGAAGGTACACCTATTTCTTATAGAGGTGGTGACCAACCTAACAACGCCCTCTCGCTCAATGTCATGAATCCAGGTGAAGTTGCTGCAACAGGAGGTACTTCCGGTGTTGTCTATGGAGTGCTCGGTGAAGTGAACTACGATCCACAGAGTCGTGTCAACACATTCGCTCATGGTAACTACACAAAGGAGCTCACCCGTCTTGGTGTACTGCTATGCATCAACGGTACAGGCATCTTGAATGCATGGATGAAGCGTAATGTCGCTCCTGAAGGTGTTTCGTACAGTGATATGAACGTATTGGCCGACACAGTTCCAATCGGTTCAGAAGGACTGAGCATCATCCCATTCGGAAATGGTGCTGAGCGTATTCTTCAGAACAAGGAAGTAGGCTGTTCAATACAAGGTCTCAATTTCAATATCCACAAGAAGGCACATCTTCTCCGTGCTGCTCAGGAAGGTATCGTATTCTCCTTCAAGCAGGGAATCGATATCATGGAAGGCATGGGCATGAGTATCAAGGATATTCATGCAGGACACGCAAATATGTTCCTCAATCCTATGTTCTGCACAACCCTCGCAGGAGTAACGGGTGCCACTATCAACCTCTATGAGACAGATGGTGGTATCGGTGCTGCTAAGGGTGCTGGTATCGGTGCCGGCATTTATAAGGACTGCAATGAGGCATTCTCTACACTCAAACACATCCGCACTATTGAGCCAGACCTTGCAAACAAACAGGCTTATATCGATGCCTACAACTTGTGGATTGACAGACTTAACAACGTAATCAAGTGATATATTAAGTATAACATTTTTTCTTTTTTATAACAAACAAAAATTATGGCAAAAGAATTTTTCCCTGGAGTAAAGAAAATCCAGTTCGAAGGCAAGGATTCAATGAATCCAATGGCATTCCACTATTATGATGAGAACAAAGTCATCATGGGTAAGACAATGAAGGATTGGTTGCGTTTCGCAATGGCATGGTGGCACACACTCTGTGCTGAAGGTGCTGACCAGTTCGGTGGTGGTACAAAGAAGTTCCCTTGGAACGAAGGTGCTGACGCAATCGAAGTTGCTAAGAACAAGGCTGATGCAGGTTTCGAAATCATGGAAAAGCTCGGTATCGACTATTTCTGCTTCCACGATGTTGACCTCGTAGCTGAAGGCGACTCCGTAGAAGAGTACGAAGCAAACATGCAGGCTATCGTTGCATATCTCAAAGAGAAGATGGCTGCAACAGGCAAGAAACTCCTTTGGTCAACTGCTAATGTATTCGGCAACAAGCGTTACATGAACGGTGCAAGCACAAACCCAGACTTCGACGTTGTTGCTCGTGCTATCGTTCAGATCAAGAACGCTATCGACGCTGGTATCGCTCTCGGTGCTGAGAATTATGTATTCTGGGGTGGTCGCGAAGGTTACATGTCAATCCTCAACACAGATCAGAAACGTGAGAAGGAACACATGGCAACTATGTTGACTATGGCTCGTGACTATGCTCGTTCAAAGGGCTTCAAGGGCAACTTCCTTATTGAACCAAAGCCAATGGAACCATCAAAGCACCAGTACGATGTTGACACTGAGACTGTAATCGGTTTCCTCAAGGCTCATAACCTTGACAAGGACTTCAAGGTAAACATCGAAGTTAACCACGCAACTCTCGCTGGTCACACATTCGAGCACGAACTTGCATGTGCTGTTGACGCTGGTATGCTCGGTTCAATCGATGCTAACCGTGGTGACTACCAGAATGGTTGGGATACAGACCAGTTCCCTATCGACCAGTACGAACTCGTTCAAGCTATGATTCAGATCATCCGCAACGGTGGTATTGCTCCTGGTGGTACAAACTTCGACGCTAAGACTCGTCGTAACTCTACAGACCTCAACGATATCATCATCGCTCACATCTCTGGTATGGACGCAATGGCACGCGCTCTCGAAAGTGCAGCACGTCTGCTCGAAGAATCTCCACTCAAGAAGATGGTTGCTGACCGTTACGCTTCATTCGACAGCGGTATGGGTAAGGACTTCGAAGATGGTAAGCTTACATTCGAGCAGGTTTACGAATACGGCAAGAAGGTCGGAGAGCCTAAGCAGACTTCAGGCCAGCAGGAACTCTTCGAAACTATCGTTTCTTGGTATTGCTGATAAGCAGAGCTTAGTTAGGAGTTAGGAGTTAGGAGTTAGGAGTGAAATCCCGATTCCAGCTGCTAACTCCTGTTTTTTAATTATTCACTATTCACTCTTAATATGAAGTTCCTATTCCGTTACCTATTATTTATCTTGTTATTCGTTTGCAAAGGCAATGCTTCCGCCGAAGATGGTCATAGCCTGTGGCTGAGAATGATTGAACCCCATCAGAAAACTGAGATACATATTCAGGACAATTTAGTTATTACCAAGACGGTCGAAATTGCCATTGAAGAACTATCGAGTTTCTGGAGAAGAAACGAAGACATCGTATTGGCAGGTTCGAATATTCCTATTTCTGATGATGGATTCTGCATCACGAGAAAGGGGAATACTATTACACTCATGGCTCGAACAGATGTAGGCTTACTCTACGGGGCATATGAACTGATCCGACGTCAGGAAACAGGACGTAAAATAGAGCGGGACGTCACCATAATCGACAATCCAAAATATCAGTTCCGTGTCCTTGACCATTGGGACAACATGAACGGAACCATTGAGAGAGGATTTGCAGGACGTTCCATATTCTTCAAGGATGGTAAAGTGGAATTCAACAAGGATATCATAAAGGAATATGCCAGAGCCAATGCCTCGGTCGGCATCAACATGGCTGTCATCAACAATGTCAACGCAAGTCCTAAGGTCCTTGATGAGAAGATACTGTTTCATATAGCCGATATCGCAGATATCCTACGCCTCTATGGTATCAGACTGTGCCTCAGCGTGAATTTCGCCTCACCGATGAACCTCGATAGCATGAAGACAGCCGACCCGCTTGATCCGGAAGTACGTGAGTGGTGGAAGGAGAAGGTGATGCAGATCTACAAGCTCATTCCCGATTTCGGCGGATTCCTCGTCAAAGCCAACAGCGAAGGCCAGCCAGGTCCTATGGATTTCGGAAGGACTCATGTCGATGGAGCAAACATGCTTGCAGAAGTCCTGAAACCATATGGAGGAATTGTGATGTGGAGAGCCTTTGTCTATGCCCAGAACAGTCCCGACAGAGCCAATCAGGCATGCGAAGAGTTCATGCCTCTCGACGGACAGTTTATGAACAATGTGATAGTCCAGATCAAGAACGGACCTATTGATTTTCAGCCAAGGGAACCGGTAAGTCCATTGTTCTTCGGACTTAAACAGACACGTATGATGCCCGAGTTCCAGATTACACAGGAATACACAGGCGAAAGCATCCACACTTGTTTTCTTGCACCTATGTGGCGTGAGTTTTTCGATGATATTGAAAAGTACTCCGATCAAAGGTCCAAACGTCATTTCACAGCCATTGCTGGTGTGGCAAACATCGGTAATTCAGTCAACTGGTGTGGCAGCGACATGGCTCAGGCCAACTGGTACGCTTTCGGACGATTGGCATGGAATCCTGACCTGACCAGTGAACAGATTGCCCAGGAATGGCTTCAGCAGACTTTCTCAAAGGCCGATAAGTTCGTTAGACCGATGACCGACATGCTCTGTCAGACACACGAGGCAGTAGTGAACTACATGATGCCTTTAGGTCTTCACCACATCTTTGCCGGAGGACATCACTATGGTCCTGAACCATGGTACTATCAGCCGGGAATGCGTGAGGACTGGCTTCCACGCTACTACCACAAAGCCGATTCCATAGGATTGGGATTCAACAGGACAAAGACAGGTTCCGACAATGTCTCCCAGTACCCACAGAAACTCGCAGACATTTATAATAATATAGAAACATGTCCCGAGAAATTCCTTCTCTACTTCCATCATGTGCCGTGGAGCAGTGTATGGGAGCGTCTGTGCCATCGCTATGACATGGGTATCAGTCAGGCAGAAGGATTTGAGAAGACATGGCAGTCTGTTGAGAAATACATTGACATGGAGAGGTACCAACGCCAACTGAAGAAGTTCCAGCGTCAGGCATTGGATGCATGGTGGTGGAGAGACGCCTGTCTGCTCTATTTCCAGCAGTTCAGTAAGATGCCACTGCCGCAGGACTGTCCCGAACCTCGTCACAAACTCGATGACCTGCTGAAGTATCGTCTCCGCATGGACAACTACACAGCCGCTGATCCTGACAAACTACCATAAAATACTATTTCAAAAATATAAACCTATGAAGAAAATCTTATTGCTGATTGCATTGGCTCTGACGTTCATGGTAGGAGCCTCTGCTCAGAAGAAAGCCCGTACAAAGGCTGTTCAGAAGAAGGAAGTCTCAACAGCAGACCCTAACTTCTATGTATTCCTGTGTTTCGGTCAGTCAAACATGGAAGGCAATGCCCGTCCCGAAGAAGCCGACAAGACTGTCGATCCGCGTTTCCAGATGATGGCAGCCGTTGATTTCCCACAAGCCGGAAGAAAGATGGGACAATGGTACCCGGCTACCCCACCGCTCTGTCGCGAAGGCAACGGACTTACACCCGTTGACTGGTTCGGACGTACAATGATCAATAACCTTCCTGCCGATCACAGAGTAGGTATCATCAATGTAGCTATAGGTGGATGCGACATCATCGCATTCATGCAGGAATATATCGAGGACTATGCCAAGAACAAAGCCCCAGGATGGATGAAAGGTATGCTTCAGGCTTATGACAACGACCCATACAAGCGTCTCGTTGATATGGCTCGTCTGGCCCAGAAGGACGGAGTAATCAAGGGTATCCTCCTTCATCAGGGTGAGACCAACACAGGTCAGGCAGATTGGCCCGACAAGGTCAAGACCGTATATGAGCGCCTTCTCAAGGACCTCAACCTCAAAGCCACTGAAGTACCGCTCCTTGCTGGTGAAGTGGTGATCGCAGGTGGCAAAGGCCAGTGTGTCGCTCACAACCCAGTCATCAACCGCCTGCCGTCAGTTATCCCAACCGCACACGTCATCAAGGCTGAAGGCTGTACAAGTGGTCCGGACAACCTCCATTTCGATGCAGCCGGCTATCGTGAGCTCGGAGTAAGGTACGCCGAGACGATGCTTCCACTCATGGGAATCACATCCGTCAAGCGTCCTCAGCTGCCAGAGAAGCCAAAACCAAACGTAGCACGTTTCTCAAAATTCACATACGAAGGCCAGGACAAAGTACCACAGTTCGATGCTTCAAAGCAGTATCTCAACCCGATTCTCTCAGGTTGTGCACCTGATCCGTCAATCACGCGCAAGGGCAACGACTACTATCTTGCCAACAGCTCGTTCTGCTATTATCCAGGTGTACCTATCTGGCACAGCACCAACCTCGTTGACTGGGATTTCGCAGGCTATGCTCTCAATCGTCCTTCACAGCTCAACTTCGGTGATGGCAGCGGTCTCAGTTCAGGTGTCTATGCACCTGATATCAAGTACAATCCTAACGACGACACATTCTATCTCATCGTTAA
>DCGE01000115.1 GCA_002314525.1 Prevotellaceae bacterium UBA1786
TAAGTATGATAGCCCCTAAGTCGGATTTCATAAACAAGATTGCGGATCTGACAAAGTCGCATCCGACGACGGTGAGGGCATGGATTTATGGAACGCAGAGACCTGATGCGTTAAAGACAAGTCTTATTTCCCAGGAGTTGGGAGTACCGGCAGAAGAATTATTCAACTAAAAACAATACCAATATGAAAGAACTAATGAAAAAGATTCTCATGTGGAGTCTCGCAGTTATTGCGATTATGTCAATCATTGTCTTGGCTGGAGAGCCTGATGATTCTGTAACCTTCTCAGAATTCATCGTTCCGAAAGTTATTGCACTGGTAGTATTCGCAGGGTGCGTCCTGTTCGGCAGACACGCACAGCGACGCGGATGGTTTCCTGAAGGAGAAAAACCATTTAACGAGGACTAGTTTTATGAGTCAGTTTCAACTGGAATTATGGCAGTTCAAGAATATCTGCATGGAGATGGCAGAACTTGGCGTGGCTAACTACATCAAGAGTATTGCTCCGGGTAAGGATATGTTGTCACAGCGAGAAGCATATTCTGCATTCGGAGATAAACGAGTACAGAAGTGGGTTCGTGATGGGTTAGTGACTTCTGCAAGGCAAGGTCCTGGCAAGAACAGTAAAAAAACTTATAGCAAAGCGGAACTGATGGCCGCCAACGAAGGCGAAAAAATGCAATCAACCTTCCTAGCACCGATAGTAAAAAAAGCTATAGAAGTTTCTAAAGTAGGTGAAGTTGATAGTCGCAAACAGAGGCGGACATCAAGAGCGAAGAAAAGAAATCAGCTTTAATAAATATTTCAATAAACATGAAACAAATCAAACTACAGAGTTTATCCCTTTTCAACTTCAAGGGGATATCAAAACTGGAACTTCAGTTCCAGGACCAGAGTTTTATTTGTGGCGAGAATGGCACAGGTAAAACAACTGTGTTCGATGCCTTCACGTGGTGTCTTTTTGGCAAGGACAGTTCGGGAAGGTCGGACAGTAACTTCAATATTTGCCCGTTGGATTCCGACGGCAAGGCTATCCTAAAGAGAGAGCCTTCAGTGGAATGTGTTATCAATGTGGACGGTTCTGCAATCAAGTTTGGCAGAAGGTATTGCGAGGTATGGACAAAACCACGTGGCACTGCTCAAGAAGTGTTGACCGGTCATAAGACTGAGTTCTTCATCAATGATGTGAAACAGGCAACGAAGAAGGATTATGATTTGGAGGTGGCAGCTGTTCTGCCGGAGGATCTTTTCAAGATCGTGACCAATCCTTTCTATTTTACAAGTCTTAGACCGGATGTTCAGAAAGAAATGCTCCTCCAAATGGCAGGAGATGTAACTGACCAGGACGTCGCGGCCCTTAAACCTGAATTTGTCAATTTCTTGGCAAACTTGGCTGGTAAACCATTGGCAACCTTCCTTAAAGAGATAGCAGCAAAGAAGCGTGCTATCAAGAACGAACTTGACACCATCCCTGCCAGCATTGAAACTGCTCAGAGACTCATGCCGGAGGACCAGAACTGGAATGCATTGGAAAAGGAACTCAAGGACAAGAAGGCGAGAGTTGCTGAGATAGATGCTCAGATAGCAGATGCTAGTAAGGTTGCACAGGCAGAAAACGAAAGGAAGATTGCTATTCAGAAGCAGATAGGCGAGAAGCAGACCCGACTTGAAATGCGTAAGCAGGAACTCAAATCCGAAGGGATGGGAGCATATAACGAGGCTAAGCAACGTGTGTTCAATGCTGCATCTGAGATAACTTCACTGAAATGTCAAAAGGACCTGGCAGACAAGGACGTTGAGAGACTTCAGAATATATCCGCGCGGATGGGCGCACAACTTGATACTCTCAGGGCCGAGTATCGCACTATCAATGCGCAGCAGTTACAATTCCCTGAAGGTGCGTTTGTATGCCCAACCTGTAAACGTCCTTTGGAGCCTGAGGATATAGAAGCGAAACAACAGGAGTTGGTAGCGAATTTCAATCGTGACAAAGCGGCAAAACTCGAGGAGAACCGTAGACGTGGCGGTGCCATGAAGCAGGACAAGGACAATGTGGATGCAGAGATGAAGAAAGCCATCGACGCTCGTGATGCTTTAGCTGGGAAGATAGAGGTCGCGGAAGCACAATATAAGGAAGCCCAGTCACAGGTTCCTGAAGTGGCGTCTCCAGAAGACAAGGTCAAGGATGATCCGGAATGCATAACCTTGACGAACGAAATCAGCGAGCTTAAGAACCAACTCACTATGGAACCAAATAACACGGACAGTTCCGATTTGATAAGCGGTAAATCCATTCTATCCTCCGCCATTGAGACCTTGATAGACCAAATCGCAAAGAAGGAACAAAGGGCGAAAGCGGAAGCAGAGGTCTTAAGGCTTGAGGAAAGGAGAGTTGCTGCCAATCAGGAACTTGCAGATTTGGAGTCAGCAGAGTTTTTGGCAGCGGACTTTCAGAAGTCAAAGGACGCCGAACTACTCAAGAGAATCAATGGTATGTTCCAGATGGTATCCTTCAGTTTCGTTGATGAGCAGCTTAATGGCGGTGAGAAGTTGACTTGCGTATGTACAGTCAATGGTACTCCATATCCGGATGTAAACAATGCCGGTAAAATCAATGCCGGACTGGATATTATCAATGCAATCTGTCGCAACAAGGGTATCACAGCACCTATTTTCATCGATAATAGAGAGTCGGTCAATACTCTCATTCCAACACTCTCACAAGTAATCAACCTGGTAGTGTCAAAAGACCAAACTATAGTTCAACATTAAACAATAAAAGAAATGGAAAACAATTCACAGCCAGTAAGCCAGGCTCCAGTGGCTACACAACCGGCACAGCAGACTGCTGTTGCCAAAGCACCTAAGAAGGTGGATGTCCTCAAGGGTATTCTGAACGCAGATAGTGTTCAGCAGCAGTTCAAAAACGCACTCGGAAAGAATGCCGGCACATTTGTTGCCTCGGTAATCGACCTCTACAATTCGGATGCAAACATCCAACTCTGCGACCCTAAGCAGGTCGTAATGGAAGCATTGAAGGCCGCGGTCCTCCATCTGCCGATCAACAAGGCGTTGGGTTATGCATACATCATCCCTTTCAACAACTCCAAGAAAGATGCCAATGGGAATTGGGTCAAGGTGATGGAACCAACATGTCAGATTGGTTACAAGGGATATATCCAGATGGCCATGCGTACAGGTCAGTACAAGACAATCAACGCGGACATGGTGTATGAAGGAGAACTTCAGCAAGTCAACAAACTGACGGGTGAGATAGCATTCAATGGAGAGAGAATCAGTGACAAGGTAGTTGGTTACTTCTGCTACATCGAACTACTGAATGGTTTCTCCAAGACGATGTACATGACAGTGGAGCAGATGGCGAACCATGCCAAGAGATACAGCAAGGGTCTCAAGAAGGATGCAACAGTGGAAAGTCTCATGGCACTTGCCAACATGCCTGTACAGGCAGACAGCAAGCAAGTAGGTTGGATGGGTAACTTCCATGGAATGGCAATCAAGACTTTGGTCCGTTTGCTCCTTGGTAAATATGGCTATTTGAGCGTTGAGATGCAGAATGCCATAGTCGCTGATCAGGAAGGCGACAGTTACGAGGTCCGCAATGGCGAGGTTCAGAACCAGGCAACAAAGGAGATGTCCATGGAAGAGGTGGAATATCAGGACGTCACCGGACAACCGGTGATAGAAGCTCCGAAGGCAGAACCTAAAGAAGATGATCCAGGATATTAACAGATTGTCGATATGAAACTGAAGGTATTAGGCAGTTCGAGTGCAGGTAACTGTTACATCTTGGATAACGGTCAGGAGTCTTTAATTATTGAGGCTGGGGTTAATATTACCAATGTGAAAAAGGCTCTTGGGTTCAATATTCGAAAAGTCGTGGGCTGCCTAATCACTCATCAGCATAATGACCATGCTAAGTACATCAAGGCAATGGTAGAGAACGGAATACATACTCTCGCACTGGAGGACGTGTGGACTGCAAAAGGAGTCTGGGATTCCAGGTCTATTGCAATCCAACCGAAGAGAGGCTATATGTTCGGTCAGTTCAGAGTGCTTCCGTTCCCTACCAACCATGATGTTCCATGTGTGGGGTATCTGATAGATCATCCGGAGACAGGTAAGATTTTGTTCCTAACTGACAGTTGTATTTGTGAGTACAGATTCTCTGGCTTGAGTCAGATAATGATTGAGTGCAACTATTCGGATATGGAACTGATTAAAGCAATCAGAAGCGGTCAGACTCTGTTGTCTCAGCGTGAAAGATTGTTTAGGTCGCACATGGAGTTGAGTACTTGTATAGGATTCCTGAAGGAGACAGATCTGACAGGTGTCGAGAACATAGTATTGCTCCACTTATCGAGTCATAATTCTGATGAGAAGAAGTTTGTAGATGAGGTTACAGCTGCTACCGGCAAACTGGTATGTGCTGCCAAACCGGGACTTGAAATTGAAATGACAAAACTATAGGACATGGATGCTAAGATTCAGATATCTAAGGACCATGGACTGTTCGACCTCAAACCGATTTATGATTGGCTGAGGCAGGCTCTCGATGGGAATTACCTGTTCTCGATACGGAAGGTCAGGAAGATTCGCACAGGAGACCAGAACGGATGGTTATGGGGTTGCATATATCCGATGATGTTGGACGGACTGCTTGAGGCAGGGTGGGAGTTTGTCAGTGTTGAGCAGGTGCATGATTACTTCCGTGATATGTTTGCTATGACGAGTGTCGTCAACAAACATACCGGTGAAGTGATTGATTTTCCTGGTAGCACTGCAGATATGGACACCGTTTCTTTCAGTTCATATTGCGAACAACTCAGGGATTATGCAAGGGAGTATCTGAACATCGAAATTCCGGATCCGGATAAGTACAGAAAACATGAATCAAATAACAATCAGATTAATAAAATTTTCTAGACTATGGAACAGAGAGAACCAACATTAAATGATTACACAACAATCAAAACTTATGAAGATGCCTGTGTGGTATTAGGCTTGAAGCCTATTGATGAGGTAGGATTGACCCGTGTCGGAGTTGATTCGCATATCATTGCGCTCATGAAACTGGAGACAATCAGTAGGGCTTTGTGGGGATTGGATTTTGAACCTATTACTGATTCTGATTTGGATAATGAGTATTGGTTTTCATGGTGGTTTTATTATACCAAGGAGGATATTGATGAAATTAAAATAGGCAGACTTAATAGACCTGCTGCCCTTGTTGGTGGTATTGCGTCTTATGGCGCGCTTGCTGGTTTCGGTTTTCTGCATACGGATTATCGGCCTGCGGGTACGACTGCGTACATTGGGTTCCGCTTGTGCCAAGAAACGGAGGAAAAGGCAATGTATTTTGGTGTTCAGTTTGCCGAATTATGGACCGAGTATCTAGCATATAACTTTCAGATTACGGAAAGGTTGATATGAAACGCGAGAGTTACATCCGCTACAGGTCATTTTACGAAGCTTGTCAAGAATTGTCCGACGCTGACTACAGGGCTGTAAACACAGCCCTAGACAGGC
>DCGE01000019.1:0-3434 GCA_002314525.1 Prevotellaceae bacterium UBA1786
GATGCAAGTTTCAAGGCACATGATGGTTTTGCTCCGTCACATATCATTCCTGTCAGATTGGCAATCATATTCTTCACGGCATACGTTATCTGGAGATACGTTCCTCCCATCAGATAGGTAATTCCACAACTGGAACCTACTGATGCAACTACACAGCCACACAGTGCAGAAAGACTGCCGAGCGACTGTTTCATATAGATGGCAGTGAGATGCGACAGCATCAAGGCACGCGTGAGTTCCTCGTCGGTATTGTGGTTTTCGCGGGCAAAGGTAACAACCGGCAGAGTGGCACATATACCCTGATTACCCGAACCGGAATTGCTCATTACCGGAATCATAGCTCCAGCCATACGAGCATCACACGCACATGCAGTGGATGAAAGTATATGAGAGAACATACTGTCGCCCATAATTCCACGGCCAAGAGGTCTTGTGAGAGCCTTTCCGAGTGCATGACCGTAATTGCCCGTGAGTGATTTCTCAACAGCTCGTTCATTGATAACACGAGCCTCATTGATAAAATCAATCTCACAGAGAGGTGTGGTTGTAGCAAACTCGTAAACCTTTGACATTGAGAGCCATTTGTCGTATTTATCTGCTGAATCTGCCGTCTGAGAAGAGCCACGAACTGAATCACTGTCGGAATATATGATTTCGCCGTCCTTCTCAACAAGTGAGAAATGAGTGTGAGTTCCAACTATGATTGTTCGTACACAGTGTACTCCAGCATTTACTACGACTTCTATATAAAGTTTATCAGGAGCATCATTCTTTAACAAAACATTGATTCTCTGTTCATTGATATATAATTTTCCTTTTTCAACAGCAGCATTATCTACGTCTTTCAATACCTCTAATCCGTAGCTGCTTTTACCGGATAACGCACCCAACGCTATGGCAATTGGAAGTCCTATCATATTGGTTCCGGGAATCCCGACACCCATAGCATTTTTCAGGATGTTGGAACTAAGATGAGCAGTGATTGACTCGGGTAGACAGCCAAGTTCCTCAACAGCTTTTGCCGTACAAAGTGCGACGGCAATTGGTTCGGTACATCCGACGGCGGGAACGACTTCTTTACGGACTAATGAAATAATACTCTCTCTCTCTTCTTTTGTCATAGTAACAATCGTATTATATGTACAAACTAAAGTTTAGATAATAAACGCAATATGATTGAAAAATTTTCGCAAAGTTATAGAAAAAAACGTATTTAGCAATGATTATTACGAAAAAAATCATTATCTTTGCATTTTGAATGTGATTTCTCAAGTAATAAAAACGAGTCATGAAAAAAATTTGCTTAACAGGTCTGATATTTGGCTTAATCATTACAGCTATTGGTTGTAATTCCCAGAAAAGCCAGTTAGTGAAAGTAGTTGATGGACAACTTCAGAAAAACGGGGCAAGATATGAATTTATAGGAACGAACTTCTGGTATGGTGCGATTCTCGGCAGTGAAGGACAGGGTGGAAACAGAGAACGTCTCTGCAAGGAACTGGACGACATGAAGGCAATGGGTATCGACAACCTCAGAATACTCGTAGGAAGTGACGGAGAACGAGGTGGTTTGTGTAAGGTGGAACCTACTCTGCAGGTAAGTCCAGGAGTGTATAACGATACGATACTCGCCGGACTTGATTATCTGCTGATGGAAATGGGCAAGAGAGATATGGTGGCAGTTCTATACCTTAACAACGCATGGGAATGGAGCGGTGGATACGGCTATTATCTGGAACAAGCAGGTGAAGGCAGATGTCCGCTGCCAAACATCGACGGCTATCAGGAATACGTGAATCACGTGGCAAAATTCGCAGCCAACGAGAAGGCTCATGAGCTCTTCTACCAGTATGTCCGTGACATCATAGGCAGGAAGAACAGGTACACAGGCCTTGATTACAAAGATGATCCGGCAATCATGTCATGGCAGATAGGTAACGAGCCACGTGCTTTCAGCAAAGCAGCAAAAACTGATTTCGAGAAATGGCTCAAAGAGACATCGGCTCTCATCAGACAGCTTGATCCCAACCACCTTATTTCTATTGGTTCGGAAGGTGCAGTTGGCTGTGAGATGGACTACGACCTATATGAGAGGATATGCAACGACGAGAACATTGACTACATGAACTTGCACCTCTGGCCGATGAACTGGGGATGGGTGAGCAAGGACTCTCTGATGGAATGCATGGAAAGAGTGCAGGGTATGTCAAAGGAATATATTGCAAGACACGTCAGCATAGCCAGGAAGTTGAATAAGCCTCTGGTAATGGAGGAATTCGGATATCCGAGAGACGGGAAGTTGTTTGCCATAGGAACTCCTACTGAAGCCAAGGATCTTTTCTACAAGTTCATATTCAAGATTATGAAAGAGGAAGAGACACATCTCGACGGTGTGAACTTCTGGGGCTGGAACGGTCAGGCCAAACCCAAGCATGAGAACTGGGAAGTCGGTGACGACTATTGCTGCGATCCGGCACAAGAGCCGCAAGGCCTCTATGGAGTGTTTGCAGAAGACAGTTCAACTCTTGAAATCATCAAAGAAGCAATCAAATCATTTTAATACAAAACAAACAGAATCATGAATTTCATTTTACTGCAGAACGCAGCAGCTCTTGAGCAAGTTGACTCAACGGCAGCAACAGTAACCAAACAAGCATCAGAAACAGTAACAGACATCGTAGAACAGGTACAAACCGGTGATGTTGACAAATTGCTCTCCGACCTTCTCGACTGGGGAGTGGAAGTAGGCAAGAGTCTGATTCTTGCAGTTGTCCTTTATCTTGTAGGTAGTTTCCTCATCAAACTCATCAACAAGTTCTTCGGAAAGTTGATTGAGAAACGGAATATGGACAAGGGAGTGAAGACATTCCTGAAGAGTTTCATCAATATTCTTCTCACCATCATGCTGATTGTGGCAGTGGTAAGTGCACTCGGCGTTGACACGACATCATTCGCAGCCTTGCTTGCATCGGCAGGTATCGCAATCGGTATGGCACTGAGCGGAAACCTACAGAACTTTGCCGGCGGAATTCTGATACTTCTTCTCAAACCATTCAAGGTCGGTGATTTCGTAGAAGCACAGGGAGTATCCGGTTCGGTGAAGGAAATCCAGATATTCCATACAATCGTAACGACTCCAGACAACAAAGAGATATTCGTGCCTAACGGTGCATTGAGCAGCGGTACAATAATGAACTACAGCCACAACGATTTGAGAAGAGTGGATTTCACTTTCGGAGTTGACTACGGCGAAGATACCGAGAAGGTGAGACAAGTACTTTACAAGCTTGCAAAAGAAGATGAGTACATTGACAAGTCAACAGAACCGGAAATCTATTTGGGTGAGTTGTCGGCAAGTTCGGTTGATATCGTACTGAGAGTATGGGGAAAGAGTTCCGACTACTGGAATATATTCTTCGGAATGAAGGAAAAAG
>DCGE01000019.1:3481-4795 GCA_002314525.1 Prevotellaceae bacterium UBA1786
ACTGTTCACACACAAGCATAAATGAGACAACTCTCAATCATACTTCTACTGGCTTTTGCTCTCACGGGCAGAAGCCAGTCTATGATTCATAGGCAGTCGGAGACATATGTAGTTCCCGAAGACGCATCAGTAAGAAAGAAACTTGCGGAATGGCAGGACTTGAAATTCGGGATTCTGCTGCATTGGGGACTTTATTCTGTACCCGGCATCTGTGAGTCATGGACCATCACCAGTGAAGACTGGATCACCCCTGATACGACAAGGACATACGAAGAGTACAAGCAATGGTACTGGGGGCTCATCAACGACTTCAATCCGACACGGTTCAATCCTGAACAATGGGCTGAAGTAGCCAAGAAGGCAGGTATGAGATACATGGTATTCACTACGAAGCATCATGACGGGTTCTGTCTCTTCGATTCAAAGGAGACTGATTTCACAGTGATGAACAGTCCTTTCGGAAAGAATGAAAAAGCCGATGTGTCCAAATATATATTCGAAGCCTTCAGCAAGGAAGGTATGATGACCGGAGCCTATTTCAGCAAACCCGACTGGCACAGCCCGTACTACTGGTGGCCATCGAGGGCAACATACGACAGATACCACAATTACCCCATCAAGCAATATCCTGAGAGATGGGAAAGATACAAGAATTTCGTATACAACCAAGTTGACGAAATCACATCAAACTATGGTCCGATGGATATACTCTGGCTTGACGGAGGATGGTGCGCCCCACCCCGTGAGGACATTGACCTCGATGCAATAGTTGACAACGCAAGAAGAAACCAGCCAGGACTGATAGTCGTAAACAGAGCTTGTCCGGGTAAGCACGAGAACTATCAGACACCTGAGCAGAAGATTCCTAATACAAAATTAGACAATCCATGGGAAAGTTGCATCTCACTTACGAACGACTGGGGATGGGTTCCAAAACCTACATTCAAGTCAACAGAGACAATCATCGGCATGCTTTGTGAAATCGTGGCAAAAGGCGGTTCGTTGCTTTTGGGGGTGGGTCCAACTCCTGAAGGACTGATAGAAGACGAGAGTGTGAGACGACTGGAAGAGATCGGTCTATGGTTGAAAGCGAACGGAGAAGCAATCTATTCAACAGTTTCAACAGACATCTATACAAACGAAGAAAAGAACGTCTGGTTTACATCAAGCAAAGACAGAAAGACTATCTACGCCTTGATTCCCACAAAGGGAGCAGAAATATCCGATACCATCACATGGAACGGAAACATTCCGAGAAAAGGTTCGAAGATACGCACGCTGGATGGAAAAAATATAATAAAATACAAGGTAGAA
>DCGE01000196.1:0-2589 GCA_002314525.1 Prevotellaceae bacterium UBA1786
TATACTTGAACATCTCAGGAGAGAAGCTCGGCAGTCCCTTGAAATGAAGTTTCTCGCCTTCGGTCAATGTATCACCAATCTTAAATATTCCGTTGTCAGGAAGTCCGACGATATCGCCCGGATATGCCTCCTCAATNNTGTCGCCAATCTTGAAGATACCATTGTCTGGAAGACCTACGATGTCGCCTGGCCATGCTTCGTCGATAGTAGATTTCTTCTGAGCCATGAACTGGGTAGGAGACGAGAAGCGTACCGTCTTGTCCTGACGTACATGGAGATACGGAGCATTTCTCACGAACTTACCGGAGCAGACCTTGCAGAATGCAGTACATGAACGGTGATTAGGGTCGATATTGGCTGTAATCTTGAATACAAAACCGGTGAACTTAGGTTCTGCAGGTTCTACCATACGTTCCTCAGCCTGCATGTGACGGGGACTCGGAGCAATCTCCACGAAACAGTCGAGCAGTTCCTGAACACCGAAGTTATTGAGGGCACTGCCGAAGAACACTGGTGCAACATCGGCATCCAGATAGCTGCTTACATCAAATTCCGGATAGACACCGGCAATAAGGTCGAGGTCCTCACGCAACTTGTCTGCATCCTGCTGCCCCACCCTCGCATCGAGTTCCTCTGAATTGACATCAACTTCAACCTTCTCAGTCACAAGCTGCTTGTTTGGAGTGAAGAGGTTGAGATTGTTTTCGTAGATATTATACACACCCTTGAACTTCTGTCCCTGATTGATAGGCCATGACAGAGGACGGACCGCGATCTGCAGTTCACCCTCAACCTCATCAAGCAAGTCGAAAGGATCGCGGCCTTCACGGTCCATCTTGTTGATGAACACGATGACAGGAGTCTTGCGCATACGACAGACCGTCATCAGTTTCCGAGTCTGGGCCTCAACACCCTTGGCTCCGTCAATGACTATGATAACACTGTCGACGGCAGTAAGGGTACGGAAGGTATCCTCACAGAAATCCTGGTGACCCGGAGTGTCAAGGATATTCACCTTGTAGTCCTTGTAGTCGAACTCCATGACGGAAGTAGAGACCGATATTCCACGTTGTTTCTCTATATCCATCCAGTCGGATGTGGCTGTCTTACGTATCTTATTTGATTTCACAGCACCGGCAACCTGGATCTGTCCTCCAAACAAGAGGAGTTTCTCGGTCAGTGTCGTCTTTCCGGCATCTGGATGCGATATTATGGCAAAGGTTCGCCTTTTCTGTATTTCCTGTTCGTTCATTTTTCCAAAATGTTGATACACTCCCTCAAACTGTCCTCCCAATACGGAACCGAGAGTGCAAATGTTTTCTTTATCTTTGACTTGTCGAGCACACTGTACGAAGGTCTCGGTGCTACTGACGGATATTCATCGGTATGAAGAGGTCTGACCTCACATGTATCAATGCCTGCAATACGGTGAATGGCCTTGGTGAAATCGTACCATGATATCACACCCTCATTGCTGAAATGGTAGGTGCCGGGTACGATGCCATGATTTATGATTGCGAAGATGCACTCAGCAAGATCGCGTGCATATGTCGGAGTGCCTATCTGGTCAAATACGACTCCCAGACTGTCGCGTTCACGACCGAGACGCAGCATGGTCTTCACGAAATTGCCGCCGAACGAAGAATACAACCATGCAGTACGGATAATCACGGAATTACTGCAATGGGCAGTCACGTTCTGTTCTCCAAGCAGTTTTGTCTTTCCATATACCGAATTGGGACAAGGCAGATCCTGTTCGTTATACGGAGTATGGTTGGTCCCGTCAAAAACATAGTCGGTGGATATATGTATGATGGCACCACCCCGTTCCTCTACGGCCTCTGCAAGATAGCCGGGAGCAATGTTGTTGAGGATGTTGCAGACAATTCCGTTACTCTCAGCTTTGTCAACGGCGGTATAGGCTGCACAGTTCACGATACAATCTATCTCATTCGAATTCACGAATCCACGTACAGCATCACAATCAGTGATGTCCAGTTCCTCGACATCAGTAAAGAAATACTCATATTGGGTATGTTCCTTGGCTTTCAGCTGCATCTCATTGCCCAACTGACCATTTGCTCCTGTTACAAGTATGTTCATATCAGTCGAGANNACCCAACTGACCATTACAACCAGTAATCAGTATATTTTTCACCATATTGTCACTTATTCATTAAGCATCGGAAATGAGTGGCCCGTAAGTGTGTAGGTAAGCATCAATGCCGACACAACAGTCACAGCAATGCCTATTCCACGATTGAGCCATTTGATTATATGCATGTTGTAGCTCTTACGCACCTTGTCAATCAACCATGTCAATCCGAACCACCAAAGCAAGGCACCGACTACAATCGATACATAACCCATGGACTGAGGAAGCGGATTGTCCTTCAATACAAATGTGAACATACTGAACAGACCGCCGAAGAATATGATGATCGACGGATTGGAGAATGTAATCAAGAAACCTGTCAGAACATTCTGCAATAGTGTTCCAGGTTTTGAAGGCTTAGGTTGTTTGACGTTGTTGACCGGATTGCACATGAAGGTATAGGCACCGAAGACAAGCAGTACCACACTACCGGC
>DCGE01000196.1:2703-2964 GCA_002314525.1 Prevotellaceae bacterium UBA1786
CCTGGCCAGCGGCCTTTGCTGAGAGTCCTCCTGACACACAGCACACCGACAGGTCCCATCGGGGCAGAAGCCATTATTCCGATTATCAATCCTTTCAGGATCATCTCGAACACGCCGATATTCTTCATCCACTGTTCGAAATCCAACTGTCGCTGGATTTCTTCGATGTCAATCTGTGGCATGTTTCCGATGACGTCCTGTATAGGTACTTGAAGCAGCATCTATTTTCTGGTTTTTATTTTAAGGTGGGTTCTATAAATT
>DCGE01000196.1:3145-6867 GCA_002314525.1 Prevotellaceae bacterium UBA1786
AATTTATAGAACCCACCTTAACAAAAGTCATGTACTCAATTATCGGACCGAAGTCGGACTCCGACTGCGACTCATGGATCAGGGAGTCACCATGTAGTTTTACGACACGTACGGAAGTCACTGAATTCTCCGATGAATCGTTTGGAGTCATCGTCAGCACACTGTCGCTGTAAGACCATGTTCCCACTTCGTCGTAGTCACCGTCGAAGATCTCGTATGTGGAGTCTGCCTTGAAGGTATAGAACACATCGCTGTTGAACTGGTTGTCCTCTCCCGGGGGATCAGGGTAGTCACGGATCTCAGTCCTGATAGAGCAGAGTCTCCATTCACCGACGATCGAAGTGGCATCATTGTCTTTGTCGATACAAGATGACAGGACAATCAGCAGAGCCACACCACAGAATACATAAAACTTTTTCATACTATAAAGTGGATTCTATTAATTACTGAACCGGAACAAACGGAAGTCTGTACTCGATTCCCAGTTCATTATCAATGGTTGCGATTATGCCCTCAACCTGTCCCAGTGCGAACATCCTGCCGAGGAAGGAATATCCTGGATTATATCCCTTATCCTCATCGCCGAGCATCAACGGACCATGATCTACTCTCATCGGGAGTTCTGTATTCTCCTTCTCGAATATCCTTGCCAACTCAAAGAGGTCAGCCCTGCCACCGAGATGTGATGCCTCGGTGAAATCCCCGTTAGGGAATATATGGCATGAACGAAGATGTACGAAATGTGTACGGCTGGCATATTTCCTTGCCAGTGCCACAACATCGTTATGTCCACCGGCACTGAGTGAACCGGCACAGAACGTCAGACCGTTATGCTTGTTGTCAACAGCCTTCAGGAACCACTCGATATCCTCGTCGCAAGTAACGATACGAGGCAGACCGAGGATCTGGAAAGGAGGATCATCGGGATGTACACACATATTCATCCCATACTCTTCACATATTGGCATGATGGCCGAAAGGAAGTACTTCATGTTCTCACGGAGTCCTTCACGGGTAATGCCCTTGTAGAGGTCAAGCAACTGACGGAAGAGCTCTACCGGGTGTTCATCGTCCTCTCGGATGTTTCCGTTGACAAAACCCTGAGTCTTCATGATGATGTTCTCCACCAGATGATGATTGAACTCTGCCTCGCGTCCTTCTGCCACTACTTTCGCATGGAGCTTGTCAGCCTCTTCCACGATGGCAGGTGAAAAACTGTCCCTTGCTCCCTCACGCTGAAGGATATAGATGTCGAAATAGGCGAACTCCGAGTGAGAGAAGTACAGATTGCTCGTGAAGTTCGGATTCGGGTGGTCAAGGTCGGTCCTTGCCCAATCGAGTACCGGCATGAAATTATAGCAGACAGTATGAATACCCTCAAGTCCGAGGTTCTTCAGACTCTCTTTGTATGTCTCAATCTGCTCATCGCGATCAGGACCTGCATACTTAATACTCTCAACTACCGGCAGACTCTCCACCACACTCCACCGCAAACCGAAACTCTCGATGTATTCACGTAAGTCACGAATTTTCTCACGTGTCCATACTGTACCGTTCGGCACATCGTGAAGTGCTGTAACTATACCCTCAACACCTATCTGACGAAGCATCTTCAGTGTGATNNCCAAACCAACGCCATGTTTTTTCCATATTCTTTATATTATTTCTTTAGGAACTCCCTCGCAGCCTCAATCAATGTGTCCTTTTTCCTGAGGATATCCTCCTGCTTCATCGAGACAGCCACATCGGGGGCAATTCCGAATTCTATATGATTTCTGTTCCTATCCTGATATACCACAGCCGAATACCTCACACTCCATCCACTTGGAATCTCCTGAGTGAACGGCATTCCACTTCCTCCGCCCGTAGTATCGCCCATAATCGTCACGCGGTCAAGACCTTTCATGCATTTCACGAAGTCGTTCGCCGCACTGAAACACTGTCTGTTCGTAAGGACGACAGTCTTCTTCTGCCATCTGGTTCCTTTTGCCGGTTCCAGGTACTGAGCCATCGGACTTGAGAACTCTCCGTGTCCTTTGCCCGTCTTGTGGAACACATAACCCGACAACACCTTCTCGTTAGTGAAATGCGACGCCAGTACCTCAGCATTCGACAGGTTTCCACCGCCATTGCCTCGCAGGTCAATTATCAGTCCCTTGCAAAGACTCATTATCGACAACATGTCGCTCACGTTCCCATGACCTATTCCGTTCTCAAAACTTGAACAGCGGATATAACCTATGTTGTCCTCAAGTATCTTATACCTCAGTCCCGATGCTATATTGTAGTCGGTTCCCAAATAACTGCGCTGTATGCTGTCGTTGAAGTTCTCTGGGTAATCCTGCCAGTAACTCCAGTTCCGTCCGAAGTCGAAGGAGGCACTGAGATTCACATGACCGTCCTTCAGTTCCGAGAGCATGTCGCAGCACACCTCGAAAAGCTGCACATCCGACATCTTTGAGGAGATGCGTTTCAGGTAACGGGCATGTATCTCATCCCAGTCAACTCCGAGTTCCTGCTTCTTAACATCGAAGAAACAGTAGTGTTCATCCATCAACTGCCACAAGGCCTCCAGGTTTGACTTTGGAGTGTCTGCGGTAGGATATTCTTCCTTGACACATCCTGCCACGAGGAAGAGCAATGTACCGAACAGCAATGTTATGTTGAGTCTTATTCCTTTCATGTCAACCATTCATTTTTGCTTTCACTTCCTTATGCCGAACGTCTTTACCCAACCAACCATGAAACAGTTGGAATACTGATGGTATCTCAGGTTGTTCCATGTCGATTGGTTGAATTCACCCCTGTATCCCACACGTATCACCGACTTACTGACAGGGAAGTCCAATGTCAGAAGATGGCACAGTGAAGGCATGTTACCCATCCAGGCAAACACGGCATTCCTGTCATAATTGCCCAATGAGAATATCTCGTAATACGACTGCCCGTAATTCGGTGAGAAAGCCACACCGATGAACGGCATGACAATCTGGTACCTGAGGTTCATCGGCTTCCTGAACAACCGGAAGTCGTACTCAGCCATACCGGTAAGATCTGTCATCAGGTTAAGCTTTGCCTGTGCGGGGTTGTTTCCGTTACGGGTGTTGTATATTCCTCCGAGGTAGCCGTTCAGTCCACCACCGGCAAGCAGACGCAAATGCTGATCACTCGGAAGCGCCATATCAAGGAACGGATAGAACCAGTTCCATGAACTTCTCAGACCGACAAACAGTTCATGGGCATTGCCCGCCCTGTTATCCGCGTGTCCGAGATTCACATCCACCAAGGTCTGCACCGACACCTTACCCTCCAGCATCTTTGTCATCCTGTAGGTCTCACGAGTCATCCTGAGTTCACCGCCCGTATATCGGTATGGTGAAAGATATGTATCATATACGTCAGTCATTCCCACACCGAACATCGTCGAGTGTATCCTGACACCCAGACTGTCCTGTGCCGATGCCACTACAGGCCCCAGCAAAGTGAGCAACAGTATGATAACACTTCTTTTCATCTAAAACAATATCAACTGACCATCCTCGTCATATCGGATTTCCATCTCCTCATCCTTCTGGCTGTCATTCTTTATATCCACCTTGAAACCGGTGTTCTCTCCGCTGCCATTCTCGCCATTGTCCTCATCATCGCCCTCGTTACCCTCGGCATCAGCAGCCTCTTCAGGGAAGCGGGTCCGTTCAAGTTCCGTCACCTGATCAAGTTTG
>DCGE01000157.1:0-1305 GCA_002314525.1 Prevotellaceae bacterium UBA1786
GATGATTGTTGCGATGGAGAGAATGCCCTGACCACCGACACCTGCAAGTATTATATCTTTTTTCATTGTTTGTTCTCCTTTGAATGGCGACGGAATGTCTGGATGCATTCACGACGCGGAATGATTACACTTACACCTTTATAATTGATCTCATCACGGATGGTATTCGTGATTTCCTCCATGTTCTTCGGAAGCGGAACGACGACACGTACGTGTTCAGGTTCGACACCGAGTCCGAGACAGATCTGCTCGAACTTGTTGGTACCGGCAGAATCCTGACCGCCAGTCATGGCAGTAGTAAGGTTGTCGGATAGGATGATGGTGATGTTTGCCTTGTCGTTGACGGCATCGAGCAGGCCGGTCATACCTGAATGAGTAAATGTAGAGTCGCCGATAACTGCAACCGAAGGCCATACACCGGCATCGGCAGCACCCTTTGCCATAGTGATGGAAGCACCCATATCGACACAGCTGTCGATGGCCTGGAAAGGAGGCAGTGCACCGAGGGTGTAGCAACCTATGTCGCCGAAGACCTTGGCATCGGGGAATTCAGACACCACCTGTTTCAGTGCGGCATAGACGTCACGATGGCCGCAACCCTGACAGAGCTGAGGAGGACGTGCAGCCAGATGGAGTTCGGCTGACGAGGTGAGTGATGCAGAGTATCCGAGTGTCTGGGCAACTGAGTCGGGAGTAAGTTCACCGGTACGCGGAAGGTCACCAGTAAGACGTCCCTTGACAGGAAGGCCGAGTTCCATACCATGAATCTGTTCCTCGACGAACGGCTGGCCGTCTTCCACAACGAGAAGAGCGTCGCACTGAGAAGCCAGCGACTTGATCTTACCGACTGGCAACGGATACTGAGAAACCTTGAGGACAGGAAGGGAAGTGCCTGTTTCCATAACGTAGTTATAACCTATTCCACATGCGATGATGCCGAATGGAGCCTTTGGCTGTGAGTCCTGAGCAGAGAGCACATTGTATGGGCTGACCTCAGATGACTGAACCATCACCGGCTGTTTCTCAATCAGAGAGACATAGTTACGACGTGCGATTGCCGGAAGGAGAACCCAGTGCTTGCCTGAGTCAGGGGAGAGAGGGTTCTGTGCCCTACCCTCGCCTATTGTGACAGAAGCACGTGAATGAGCAAGACGGGTGACGACACGCATAAGTACAGGAAGGCAGAGAGACTCGGAAAGTTCATAAGCCACTGACATCATGTCGTAAGCCTCCTGCTGGTTTGACGGTTCGAATATCGGGAGCATCGCAAACTTTCCGTAGAAGCGGCTGTCCTGTTCGTTCTGG
>DCGE01000157.1:1323-28020 GCA_002314525.1 Prevotellaceae bacterium UBA1786
TGCATCGAAGGGTCGTCGGCAGCAAGAACGACGAGACCGCCCTTGACGCCAGTAATAGCAGAATTGACGAAAGCATCGGCGCATACATTCATGCCGACATGCTTCATACATACCAATGCACGCTTGCCTGAGTATGACATGCCCAGAGCAGCCTCCATGGCAGTCTTCTCATTGGTGCACCAACGACTTCTGACCTCAGAAGCGTTCTTCTGGATGAACTCCGTAATCTCGGTTGATGGCGTACCCGGATAGGCATAGACACCTGAAAGTCCAGCACGTATTGCACCGAAGGCAATAGCCTCATCACCTAACAAAAGTCTTTTTTCCATAAAATATCATTTAATGTAGGGAACTTGGTGCGGTAACGCTCCAGTTGTTCCATATCAATTTCACCTGTAAGTTCACATTCCCTGTCGGGCTCAACCTCATCGGTAAGCAGATGTCCGTATGGATGGACGAGAGCAGAGCCTCCGAAGTATTCACCCCAATCGTCCCTGCCCACGCGGTTGCAGGCAGCAACAAAGCACTGGTTCTCAATGGCACGTGCACGGATGAGAGTATCCCATGCAAGTTTGCGTGCGAGAGGCCATTCGGCTGAATAGATGATCATGTCATAGATAGCCTTACCATCGGGACCTATCTGATTACGACACCACATAGGAAAACGCAAGTCGTAACATACTTCGAGCAATATCTTCACTCCACGGAATTCAGTGATGACGCGTTCGGTACCTGCTGAATAGTGAATGCCCTCGCCGCCATAGACGAACAGATGGGTCTTGTCGTAAGTGACCACATCACCGTCGGGTTTAACAAAGTAGAAACGGTTATAGTACTTTCCATTGCTCTCCACGGCAAGACTTCCCGCAAGTGCCGCATTCGTCTCACGGGATTTGCGGATCATCCAGTGCAGGGTTTCGGAGTCGTCGGACTCGGCACATCCACGTGGCTGAGTTATGAATCCGGTGGAAAACATCTCTGGAAATATATAGATGTCAGACCCAGGATTGCGGTCAATGGCAGCATCAAAATGACTGACATTTGCATCCGGATCTTTCCACACTAAATCATGCTGAAGAAGTGTAACTTTCATTTTTACCCTAATTAGAATTGCAAAATTACAAAAAAAAACGATAACTTGGGGTCTTATCGCCAAACTTTTATTAACTTTGCGGCGAAATGGACAAAATAGTATACAGATTATTATGGCTGATATCACTGCTTCCACTGGAAGTGCTGTATGTTTTCAGCGACATTGCATACCCATTCGTACATCACTTCTACAGGAAGAAAGTTGTGCGCACCCAACTGCGTGAGTGTTTCCCTGAGAAGTCGAAGGAAGAGCTATACAAGATAGAGTGCGACTTCTACCACCACTTCTGTGACCTGATACCGGAAAGCATAAAGCAGCTCTCGATCTCAAGGGAGGAAATGATGAGGAGAATGCAGTTTGTGGGTATGGAACAGGTGGAGCGTGGATTTCAGAGAGGCAAGACCGACTGGTTCTGTTTTCTGGGACATTACGGCAACTGGGAGTGGATTGCATCACTGCAATACTGGACGCCGTTCGGCCAATGCGCACAGATCTACCACCCACTGTACAACAAGACGATGGATACTGTGTTTAACAAAGTGCGGACTCAATACGGAGGCATCAACATACCGATGAAAGTGGCTGTCAGAACGCTTGTGAAGCACAGGATGGAAGGGACAAAGATAATCTGCGGATTCATAAGCGACCAGTTGCCGAAATGGGAGAACATACACCACTTCACCAGATTCCTCAATCATGACACGGCAGTATTCACCGGCTGTGAACAGATCGGGAAGAAGATGGACGCAATGATCTACTATTTCCATGTGACAAGTCCAAGACGAGGATACTATGTAGCAGAAGCCATACCAATCTGCGAGGATTCGAAAGACGTTCCCGACTTCGAGGCTACAGACAGATACATGCAACTGCTTGAGGCCGATATCAAGGCTCGTCCGGAACTATGGCTCTGGACACACAAACGCTGGAGAAGGACAAAGGAAGAATGGCTAAGGCGTCAGGCTGTCAGTCTCCATACGGACCATGTATGACTGGATGACAGCCTTCAGACGGCGTTCCATCGGAAGCCAGTCGGAAGGACTGCCGTCCAATAGGTTGTTTTGCAGCAAGCGGTCGGTCTGACAGTCATAGACGGCAATCGTCTTTGTGCCGTCAAAGAGAAGCAGTCTGTCACCCTCCATATATTGATACACACCATTATTGAATCTTACATACCATCCCATGGGGTTTTCTGCAAACAGATTCTTTCCGTAGCTCAGGAACTCACCCTCATATCCCAAGTACGACAGTACGGAAGGCATTATATCCGTCTGCTGAGCAATGACATCGCTCATGCCGACAGACATCTGTCCAGCTGGATCATAGAAGATGATCGGCACTTCATACTTCCCGATATCAGTCTGGTACTCAGCATGACATGACTGATTTGTATGGTCGGCAGTTATCACGAACAAAGTATTCTTATACCATGGTTCTTTTCGTATCTGTGCAAAGAACCGACGGAGTGAATGGTCTGTGTATCTAACGCACTTGTGAATGGGCAGTTCGCCCTCGGGGTACTCATCAGCATATTTTTCAGGCAGGACATACGGATGATGAGAAGTGGCAGTGTATATTGCAGCACAGAACGGTTGCTTCAGGTCCGAAATATGGAAGGCCGAGAACCGAAGAAACGGTTCATCCCAGATTGCCCACTTTCCGTCGAACTCCTCCTTTCCGCGGAAGCGAGAATCTGCACAGAACTCATCCATGCCATAATACGACTGGAAACCCGATGCATTGGCATAGGCACTGAAACCCATGGAGCCGTTCTCCGCACCATGGAAGAATGCTGATGAATAGCCAGTTCTACCGACTTCGCCCGCAATGCCACTTATCTGGTTGAGTGATGCATCAGTGAGGAAGAAACTCTCCTCGAACATAGGAATGCCCGACAGAATGGCAGGAATGCCATCCATACTCACACGGCCGTTAGCATAAGAATGACGGAAGGAGAGACTCACAGAGACAAGGGAGTCAAGAAACGGAGTATAGCCCTGAGAGTCATTGTACGCACCGACATATTCCTTTCCGAAGCTCTCAAGTATCAGCAGAACGATGTTCCGTCTGCTCTTTCTCGTAGGCGAATAGCGGTGGACAGGCGAGAAAAGGGAATCGGCCTCAGAAGGCGCAAGGTAATGAGGGTTGATGAAGGAGAACTTGTCGGCTGTACGGATAAAGGCAAAAGGTGTATTCAATATCGCAGCCGCCTGCGAAGGTCTGGAGGCATACTGGAGAGCGTGGACGACTGTTATCGGTTTTGTTCCCGCAGATACTCCTCCGCGCATTCCGATGACAGAGAGAGGTGCGATGATGAGGAGAGACAACAGGCTTTCGGTATAATAGCGTCTCAGGTTTCCCGTACCGGCCAGAGGTCTCACGTAGCATCCGGCCAACAAGACAATCAACGCACAGGAAACGGCGACAAGCCACCAATGGTTCAGGCATTCAGTCCAGATGATGCCTGCGATATGATCAACTTCGGAGAGTTGTCGGAAGATGGAGACTGTGGTCCTTCTGCCTGAATACGGATAATACGCCACATCGACCATATTTGCCACAACACATACCGAATTGACCAGGACGTAAAGCCACTTGAGGATGGTGTGAAAGAGAGGTGTCTCCTTCCAGTGGAGAGGAAAGAGCACAAGGAGGATAAACAGGGAATTTGTGTAGAGGATTGCCGAAGTGTCAAACAGCAAGGCACCCTTGATGAATTGGCAATCGGCAACTGATGCCTGATAGTTCGCCAGAACAAAAACACAACGGCACACTGCATATACGACATACACAAGGAATATATCGTAGAGTAATGCACTAAGCCTATTTTTTCTTAATACGTCCAAATGTCTTGATGCTGGTATAAACCCTCCAGAGGTTCAGTTTGCGGTATTTCGGAACGCCATGACGACGAATATAGTCACGGGCGCCTTCAAGCATTCGTTCTCCTACCCTGCCGTCAAGATGTGGATCGTAGTTGTCGATGACCCAACGTCGGAGTTGGGTGTATTTGTCATCGTTGAGCACATCGTGATAGGCCTGGCAGAGTTCTTCCGGTTTCTGCATGTTACGCCAGTACTTATCTTTGGCCACTGCACGGAGAGTGATGACCGGTTTGTCGAGCAGAAGGAACTCGTAGATGGTGCTGCTCGTGTCGCTTATCATCACATCACTCATCAACATGTATTTCGTAACGGTGAAGTCGTCAATCCAGATGATATTATCGACCTCAGATGCCAGTTGCTTGTATTCATCAATATATTTCTGTGCCGTAAGCGGATGGAACTTGAAGAGCACCACCACATCCTCTTTCTGTGCAAATTCCCTGATACTCTCCTTCATATAGGGAAGAGAGGTAAGAGAAGGCGAGAAGGTAGGTGCATAGAGTACAATACGGCTCTTGCCATACTTCTCCAGGTATTCCTCACGCTGGGAATCAAAAGTATGCACGTTGTTGAAAATCCAGTCCTGACGAGGCCAGCCAGTTTCAAGCACCTCGAAGTCCTTGTATTTCTTCGAGAGACGTTCGAAACCTTTCGTAAAAAACGGTCCCTGAGTGAAGTAAGTGTCGAAATACCGACGTATCACCCAATGGTCTTTCTTCTCTGCAGCATAGCCGTGGAATATCTCAATCTTGACACCTGGCAGGTAGTATGGCATGATGTTGCCCGGACAGAAAGTAGCCTCCGGGGAAAAATCATACACGGCCTGTATGGAATTCGTGAAGTTCACCTCATTCTTCAGAGGGAAGTCAGGTATGTGACGGTCATCGACGAACCACAGGATTTGGTTGCCACCTTCCTTATCAGATGCAACCTGTATTGGACGGAGAATATCCACCGCGTATTTATGTTCACAGAAAAGACAGATTCTCATTGTTTTGGCTGTTGATAACGGCAAACAGCAGACGGCTAAAGTTTATTATTAGCAATATTGAAGTCCTCGACAGTGTCAAGTTCCATACTGAAGAAATCGGTTGTATCCACCACCTTGAATGTGTGTCCCTGAGGGATGAGACGTTCAAAAGCACGTTCATAAAAGACATTGACGAGTCCTTCGTCCTCGCACATCAGCCTGAGTTCCTTAAATAGAGCGGCTGAATAAGCGGAAGTCATACGTTCCACACCGACCGATTCACCGATGGCATCCTCAATGCTGCAGACCTTGCTTATCTCAGTAATGTTGTTATTACTGTCAACTATAACCTTAATCTCCTCTTCACCAAGTTCGTGACGGTTGAGTGCCAACGCTGATTCAGATTGGTCGACGATGGTCTTCACAAGTATCGGATCACAATAGATGTCGCTGTCCATCAGAAGGAAATCCTTTCCCTCCACCTGAGTGCGAGCAAGCCAAAGTGAATAGATATTGTTTGTGGATGAATATATGTCGTTATGGATGAAATGGAATACGAGATCAGGATAATGCTCATTCAGGAAAGAAACAATCATATCCTGCAAATAGCCGGTAACGACCGTAATCTCATTGATTCCCGCTCCCACAATCGCATCAATAGTACGTTCAAGGAGAGTCGTACCATCAATCTTCAGTAAGCATTTCGGACAGTTATCCGTCAACGGACGGAGTCGTGAGGCCACTCCGGCAGCCAGTATCACCGCTTGCATACATCAAGAATTACGTCACACACCAGACGGTTTTGTTCCTTTCGACCGAGAGTGATCCGCATATGTTCAGTAAGACCTGGCTCGTTCATGAACTTCACCTTATAATCCTGATCGGCAAATGCCTTCTGGAGTTCAGCCTTCTTCTCAATCGGATACTTGATGAGAATGAAGTTGGCAACACTCCAATAGACCTTGAAGCCAGGTAGGCAACCGAGTTCTTGCTTGTACATCTTACGCGCTTCTTCCATGACATCAGCAATCTCACGATAATGAGCATCACTCTTCATCGCTGCAATTGCCACATCTTCCGAAAGACGGTCGTATCCAAGATATTTGTTTGAATACTTGGAGAAACGTTCCATCTCCTCACTCTGTCCGATGAAACCGAATCCCATGCGGAGACCAGGAAGTCCGTAGAACTTTGACATTGTGCGACTAATAATCACATTTGGATGAGCATCAATCAGACGCTTCACGTATGTAATGTCGGAAGAAAGATATGACGCATAAGCCTCATCTATCAGGACGATCGTATCGAGTGAAGTCATACTGATGACTCTGTCGAGTTCGTCAGGGGTGAGCCCGTTTCCTGTAGGGTTATTCGGAGAAGCAACGAGAAGAATGCGGGGATGCACCTCGTTGATCATCTTCTTCAAGCCATCCATATCATAGCAGAAAGAGTTCTCCGTTTCATAAACAGGATACTGAATGGTCTCACCCTCAACCTCATCTGCAATGGACTTATAGTACCACCACGAAAACTTTGGGATCAGCATCTTGTTATTGTCGCCCTTCGTAAGGAAATAATGAACCGCATTCTTCAGAATATCCTCCGCACCATATCCTAAGATCACCTGTTTCTCATCAATACCGAACATTTCAGAGAGATAAACAGAGAAAATACTCTTCTTTCCCTCATCATAAATTCGTGTATAGAAGCAGAACTTATTTATATCGAAGTTTCTAATTGCATCAATTACCTCCCGAGAAGGTTGGAAATTGAACTCATTCCTATCTAAAAAATTCATCAAACGACTGTTTATTTGTTACAATCTGCAAAGTTAACGAAATTTGATAAAGGTACAAAATAAAATCTTAAATATGTTTGGTATTTCGTCAAATTATAGTACCTTTGCACGTCATTAAACAGCAAAACAATATGGAAATCAATCGTAAACTCATAGAACAGTTCTACAGCGAACTCGACGAGCGTTCACGTGAGGCGCTTGACAAATCAATTGAGAAGGTTATCGAGGCCAAGAAACATGGCGGAAAGGTTGCAGTCGTCACAGGCAGTGGCCCAAATATCCATGAAGGGGTGACGACACTGATAGCCGAACTCATAGACAAAGGCATCGTGGATGGTGTGACTACGAGTTCTGCAGTCATCAATCACGAGATGGGCGGTGTACTTGACAGAGTCAAGATGTGTCCTGCACGTCAGTTCGGACTGCCAGAGGACAAGATGCCTCGCGGAGATGTATTTGAATTCACCGACATGACCGATGAGCAGCTCGACGAACTTGCAAAGGAGATGATTCTCGACCGCGAACTTCTCGCAAAGCGTAAGGACTGCGAAGGACATTTCGTAGTCAAGGCGGCAGCCAACATGGCCTATCCTATGGGACTTCGTACTGAGATGTTGGCCGACGAGATACATACCGTCTGCCGTCAGACAGGACTTCCGTTCGAGGTAGTTGCCGGTTGGGGATGTGACGATAGGACTATGCTGGGTGCAGCAGCCGAGAAAGGCGTTCCTGTTCTGGTCACACTTCCGCAACTGGTTGGAGGAGGACATGTAGGTCTTGCAGTTGGCGATAGCATTACAATAGCAGAACGTTCAAAGCGAATTGCATCACTCATGGGAAGCGCAGACGTAATCATAGAATCGGCTGTCGCCCTTACTCAGGAGATTCATGACGGTCCGTTCGAGACATATACAGGCCACGGCATCTGGTCATGGTGGCAACACCAGCCTACTTACAGTCTCAAAGACAAGACTCTCATACGATTCGACCTTGACGAGAACCTTCGCAAGGCTCAGGACCTGCAGAAACAGAGTGCCATGATTCAAGAGGCGATAAACAAAGGTTTGCCAAAGACCAAACTATCGAAGATTCCGTTCCGTATGGAGATGTCGGCTTTTGCACGTCACGAAGGAAGTCTGCCTGTAATTGGTGATATCGGCATGATATGGCCTGTATTCGCCCTCAGGATTGCTGATGCCCTCGGAATTGATCTTGATTTCATGAGTTACAAGCAGGAAACCGACGACGGCAAACAGATGCGTCAGTGGATAGTTGACAATATCAAGCCATTCTCACGGCAGAAGATGTGGAGTGCACGAGAAGCACTCGGCAAATAGCGACATAAACAAAAACGGCAGGCTTTAGAAAACCTGCCGTTTTTTGTTACCTTATAAGAACCTTCTGTCCGTTGATAATATAAATTCCCGGTTTCAATGATTCAATGCCACAAGTATAGCAACGTCCTGATAAATCATAAATCGATGCAGGCCTGTCAGAATCATTTATGAGATCATCAATGCTGACTATAGGCTCATACACTTCAATCTCACACTCTGCATAAGCACCGCTGCCATCGGTTGCAAATACTGTGACTAGAGCAATTCCCTCGCCTTCAGCAGTTATGACACCTTCGAAGACAGATGCAACAAGTTCGTTGGATGTTTCCCATCTGAGAATCTTGTTACTTGCATTTGATGGTTGAACTGTGGTTTTGACCACTGCAACAGAATCAACAGGCATACGGATATACTGTTTGTCAAGTGCGATTGACTGTACCTTTATGTCTTTCTTATAGCACTGAATAACACACTGAGCAGACACCCCGCTGCCATCAGTAGCAGAGACAGTTATTATGGCAACGCCTGGAGCTACAGCAACAACTACACCATCTGCCACTGTTGCGACAGATGTATTTGATGACTTCCATGTGAGAGTCTTATTAGTGGCATTTTCAGGAAGAACAGAAGCCATCAGAACTGCAACAGAATCAATAGGCATCTTTATCATGTCATAATCAAAAGAGATTTTCGACACCTTAATCTCTGGCATGTAGCACTCAACTTCACATGAAGCCGAAACGCCACTGCCATCCGTTGCCTGAGCTGTAATTTTTGCTTTTCCAACTCCGACTGCGAGGATTATGCCATCGGAAACCGTTGCGATGCCGTTGTCCGTGCTGCTCCATAAGAGAGTACGACTTGTTGCATTGACAGGCAGGACTTTTGCCTTGAGAGCCTCTTCCGATCCTACAGCTATTCGCAAAGACGACTTGTCAAATGATATTGATGTCACTTTTACTTCTGGTGTGTAGCAATGAACCGCACATTCTGCATACACCCCACTGCCGTCATTTGCAGTAACACGGATAACTGCATCACCTTTACCTATAGCTCTTACTTCACCGGTCTTTGACACGGTTGCAATAGCACGATCGGATGAAGACCAAGCCACAGATTTGTCAGTAGCATCTGCTGGTAGAATTGTCGCTGATAATGATGCCGTAGAATTAATTGCAAGATCTAAGGATGAGTTGCTGATGGAGATTGCAGAGACTTTTATGACTGGCTTGTAACAGTGAACATTACATGAAGCATAAACACCACTGCCATCATTTGCAGTAGCAGTAATAACCGCATTACCTTCACCCACTGCTAAGACAGCACCATTATAAACCGTAGCAACTCTTGCATCAGAACTGCTCCAAACGACTGAATTATCTGTAGCATCATCTGGCGATACTATTGCAGTAAGTACCGCACTCGCCTGAACCTGTAGTTCAATATCAGTATCTGAAAGGATGATCTTTGTGACTTTAACTACAGGCTTAAAACAATGGACTGTACACTGAGCCTGTACCCCACTGTCATCATTTGCAGTAACCGTGATAACAGCATCACCTTCACCAACTGCAAGCACTGTACCATTATATACTGTTGCTATCTTAGTATCAGAAGAGGACCAAGTTACGGACTGGTTTGTCGCGTCAGATGGTTGTACCTTTGCCGTCAGCATAACACTTGATTGGAGAGCCAATTCTATTGATGTCTGTGACAGAGTGATTCCGGACACCTTTACTTCTGGCTTATAACAATGGACATTGCACTGACTCTTCACCCCACTGCCATCATTTGCTGTAACCGTAATCACTGCATCACCCTCACCCACCGCGGTAACAGTACCATTATTCACCTTTGCAACAGAAGAATTGGATGTGCTCCAAGTTACTGATTTATTCGTAGCATCAGATGGTAGTACGGTTGCTGTCAGGCTTACGGAAGAATTGAGTTGAAGGTTCAATGATGTCTGAGAAAGAGTGATTCCCGACACCTTTACTTCTGGCTTGTAGCAATGAACATTGCACTGGCTCTTCACTCCACTGCCATCATTTGAAGTAACCGTAATCACTGCATCACCTTCACCGACTGCCGTTATAGTACCATTATTTACCGTTGCAACAGAAGAATTGGATGTGCTCCATGTTACTGATTTATTTGTAGCATCAGATGGTAGTACGGTTGCTGTCAGAGTTACGGAAGAATTGAGTTGAAGGTTTAATGATGTCTGAGACAAAGTGATTACTGACACTTTTACGACAGGTTTATTGCAATGAACATTGCACTGAGCCGAAACTCCGCTGCCATCATTTGCAGTAACCGTAATCACTGCATCACCTTCACCCACCGCGGTAACAGTGCCATTATTAACCTTTGCGACAGAAAAATTGGATGTGCTCCAAGTAACAGACTTGTTAGCGGCATTAGCCGGAAGTATCGTTGCAGTCAAAACATGGGCTGAACCAATTTCCAATGTCAAGGAAGACTTGCTGAGAGAAATAGATGCAACCTTTACGTTCTTCATCTTCTCGTATTCCTCGGCGCTTACCAACTTCAGTTCCTTAGGAGAACCTGCAGGAACAGAGAGATATGATGAATTCTTCGGCATATACTTGCCACCGTACACTTTCATACCAAGTGAACCATCAGAAAGCACCCCAAGCACACGCATCGTTGCCGTATCATTCTTTACGACATCAGTATGAGGGTTTTCATCCGCAAGTCTTTCAGTTCGGCCGACTCTCTTCATGAAATACACACCTTTAAGCAAGTTATCAGAAGGGGTACTCAATACACTTTTGTGAATATCAAGACGGTTATCGGACGGATTCTGCGAAGAACATCTTGCAATAAGAGGAGTCGCTCCTGGAATATCAGTTTTGTTCTGGCCGATTTCCTTCATGACTGCCACCTTCAGAGAGGCATCGATCTTGTTTATGTAATACACGTTCATCCCAGAAGAATACAAAGAGAACGGGAATGAAGCCATGAACGACAGATAGTATGCACCACCATACGACAATGTCGGTTTCATACCGAAATAGTTTTCACCAGTGGTTGAAAGGGGTAATGCATCCCAAAGTCTTGTATCTACTTGTTTGTCGGTAGTATACTTCTCGACAGAACTTGAATCAACCCCAGTATTCAGTTCATCACACAGATAAGCTACCATTCCTGATTTCTTAGCATAAATCCACAGATGCGGTTCGTCATCATCAGGTTTAATCATCGACAGATAGTTTGAGATAATCTTATATGTATCAGTTCCCTGACAATAGAGCCGATATCCTTTGGCACTTGCATTGTATTCAGAGTAAACGATAGAACCAGGATTTGATACAATATTCTCGAACGACTTCCAGGTTTGTATTGCACCCATATCTGCGCTGGTAGATGCAGCATCAATACGCCCATAGTCATCTGTCACTGTAATGTATCTGCCAGTCACAGTATTCTTTGCACGATAGAATCCGTCATTCAGAACTTGGGCTGATGTTGTTATGACGGAAATCAGACACGATAATGATAATAATAATCTGTTCATAAAAAGAAAAATCCTACACCCTATGATAATATTATAAGGTGTAGGAAAATCTGTTATTGTATTTATTCAATGTTTTTCTAACACTCTTAGATTGCCTTGAAGTAATAAGTTGTCTTTACTGTGTTACCAGAATAGTCAAGGGAAACGTAAGTGATTTCATAGATGTAACCAGCCTGTGGCAGATAAACACCTCTATCAGAAAGGCCACTATAAATCTCGTTCATACCAACGCCATTGCTATTAGCTTCAGCAAGGATGTTCTTACAAGTTCCGTCGCCGCCCTTTGCATTTGCAGAGAAATCACTCTTGATTACGTTTGTAACTGCTACATACTTCTTGTATGCAGGTGAAAGCAATTCTGCAGTGTATGTAGTAGGTTCAACTAAAACAAAGTTAGTAGCACTTGAACCAAGTTTAACAGCTGTAGGAACAACCATACTATTGCTGATAATACACCACTTATTTGTTGTCTGGTTGAAGTACAGCATTGTTGGCTGGAGATAGTGGTTAGCATTTTTGATGACACTATTGATCTTATTGATAACCTTATTAACTCGGTCAATAACCTTAGTGTTGAGCTTGTTTGTTATCTTATTAATCTCATCCTGAACCTGCTTGTTAATGTCATTCTTCAACTTTTCAAAATCAGTATTTGCTTTTGAAATGATGTTTGTATTAATTTGATTGACAAAATCACTTAGACCCTGAGCAGTGAAAGTCTGTTCAAAAATAGTAGCCTTCTCACTTGGATCTGTGTGATTTGCGTCCCATGCATTCTTAACGCCTTGAGCTCCTGTTGCAGAAGTGTCATTCGTTGTGCAAACTCCGATAAGGATAGAAGTTTGTTTTCCACCGACTGTAATCGTAGCTTTAACCTGATATACAGTTACCTTGACGTCAGGTTCAACAATAGGATTGAATGAAGGCATATCAATATTGAAAGCAAACTCGAATTCCTGATGAGCGATAGTCTTAATCTGAGGAGCATCCCAGTCCTTAAGGAATTCATAGCTCAATGGCTGGACAGCAACACCAGCAATTGCATACTGTGAATACGTGCTTGATGTCTGGATATTGTTGTCATCATCCTTCCACTGCCACCATGACTTGACGCCGAGAGCAGGAAGAGTTGTGCTGAGATTAGCTTCAATAACCTTATATGCATTTGCAACATTGAATTCGTTCTTGCTTGGATCCTTAATCTTATTGATTGCTTCCTTAGCAACTGCCTTAAGTGACTCAACATCAATGTAGTTTGTAGCCTTTACTGACTCAACATCAGCCATATCAATATATGCATCAGCCTCATAGAAGCCATTTGCTGCAGCACCTCTTGTCCAACCGAATGTAATTTCCTCACTACATGGAGCAAGCGCACCGAGTTTTAGTACCGATTCTTCATCCTTACTGTTTACAAGTGTGAATGTAGTATTTGAGAAGTCAACAGATGAAGGGTTAACTGTAAGATAAACCTTACCCGCATATGCCTTGTCGTCATCACTCAACATCAAATCACCTGAATATACAGGGAAGTTTTTAGACAGACCGACAAGAGTTGCTTCTTCACTTGTAAGACCGCTGCTACATACAGGCCAGTTTGGAGCATCCTTTGTACTCTTTCCATAGAATGCACTCAGAATGTTGCTTGACAAGTTTGTAGGAAGGTTGAATGTACCTATTACTGGGTTGTATGTACCCTGAATAACGATACTTGTAATCAACTGATTCATCTTGTTAACAAACTTCTCATAGCTATCTTTGAGAGTGTTGAGATCACTGATAACAGAATTGAGCTTATTGTTCAGGGCAACAATCTTATCATTCAGTTCTTCGTCAGCCTTCTGATAGGCTTTCTCAAGGTCTTCAACCTTCTGATCAACTTCAGTCTTGTTGTAGTATTCATCGAACTTAGCCTCTACAGCAGTGAGTCTGCCGTCAATATCACTGAGTTTAGCATCGATTTCAGACTTAGTATAATAGTCAGCGAGTTTGTTGTTGAACATCTCGTCGATTTCAGACTTAGTGTAGTAGTCTTTCAAGAGATTGTCAACTTCTGTCTTATTGTAGTAATTTGCAAACTTCGCATCAACCTGGTCAATCTTGTACATAAGTTCTGAACGGAGGTTATCCATCTGACCATTGATAGTCTGATGAAGAGTCTTGAGATAAGAATCAACGTCAGCCTTTGTAGCATACTTATCCTTAATCTCCTGAATTTCTTCTTCAAGGTCCTGCTTGAGTGTTGCAAGTTTAGCATCAACTACGTCCTTTGTATAGTAAGTAGTTGGAATCAATGCCAACTGATCGTAGATATCAGATATCTTATCGTTTACTTCTGTCTGCCATGTAGCAATAGCAACAAGTTTATCTTTCAGAGTGTCGACATCTGTTGTAAGACCTTCAATATCAGCCTTATTTGCAATTGAGTTTGCAAGTGCTTGAGCTGCAGTACCATTTGCCTCCTGTGCAATGTCATATGCATCCTTAGCCAACTTAGCCGTCTCATCTAACTTTGTCTGGAGATTTAAAATCTTACTGTTCAGTTTTGTATCCAAATCGTTTAGAGCTTCCTTTGTGGCATATTTATCAAGGCTTATCTTTTCAAGAGCAGCCTTGATATCTTTGATATCACCATAGATCAAAGCGATTGCATCTGCATTCTCACCGATTGCTTTCTTGTTTGCATCGATGTCTTCAGTATTCTTATCAACTGTCTTCTTTAGAGCTTCGATATCGACAGAATCCTGCTTAGCAAGATCGTATGCAGCCTTTGCAGTTGTCAGTGCGTTCTGTGCATCTTCCTGAGCTTTCTTGAGGCCTTCCGGCATACCAACCATCAGAGATTCCAGATTTGCAATCTTGTCTGTATTATCCTTGATTGCCTTATTGTTATTCTCAACCTGAACTTTGAGTGCTGCCAATGCAGTGTTTGCATCGTTGATTGCAGTCTGAAGAGCAATAGTTGTCTGAGTAAGCTGTTCGATTGCCTTTTCCTGATCGGCGATTGTCTCACCCTGCTGCTTAACGACGTCTTCCACCTGACTCAAATGAGCATCAATCTTTTCGAGCTGAGCCTGAACTGTGTTGATGGTTACACTCAGTTCTGTGTACTGAGTCTGCAATGCGTTGTACTTAGCCTTGAGGTCATCAATCTCCAGCTTATGAGCAGCGATCTGGTTCTTGAGAGCCTCGATTTCTGCAGCTTGCTTTGTCTGTTCTTCCTCTGATTGGCTCTGCTTTGCCTTCAGGGCATCAACTTCACCCTGGAGTGCTACAATCTGAGCGAGAAGTTCTGCATGAACCTTTTGACAGTTTTCTTTGCATGCAGCCTGCTGAGCCTTCAAATCAGCAATTTCCTTGTTAATTGCATCAATCTGAGTCTGAAGAGCCTTCTGGAGAGAAGTCGTTGTGTCGATAAGTTCCTGATGAAGTGAATTGATGTCATCATCATAATCCTTACATGAAGTAAACAAACCAAATACAGTTACCATACTAACTGCAATGATTGCACTGAATAAAAACTTTTTTTGCATGTCTTTAAATGTTTATATTGATACTATTTATTTGCATTTTTTCAATCCTTACTTTCATCCCTTCAAAAACAATTTCATCACTATTAGCGTGCAAAGATAGTATTTTTTTCTTTAACAGCGCCATCTTTTCTCAAGAAAAGTGCATTTTCATGCATTTTTTTTATAACTTTGCAGAAAAATATTACAAATCAACAATTATGAAGCGATTATTATTGATAGTTCTGACGTTAGTAATGTGGCAGCATGCCAGCAAAGCTCAGGAGTTATCTATGATAAACGAGAAACAATCTTCACCGCTCTTCAAGCACTTGGACGGGGCATTAGTAGTAGGTACTACAGGAATTGGTTTTGACTTGGCAACTCCTATCACCAATAGTATCCAAATCAGAACTGGATTCGACTTCATGCCGAACTTCAATTACGATATGGGGTTTGGCATTCAGGTTGGCGAAGATCCTTCAGATAGTGATAGGAAATTCCAAAAGATGTCAAGCTATTTAAAAGACCTCACAGGATATGAGGTAAAGAACCACATCACTATGGTAGGAACTCCAAAATTTGATAATTTCAAACTATTGGTCGATGTATTTCCTCTCCGAAACAAGCATTGGCATTTCACTGCCGGGTTCTATTACGGTTCATCCGAAATGGCGCATGCACTGAACAGCATCTACGATATGCATTCCCTCATGGGTGTTGACGTTTATAACAACATCTATGACAAACTAAAAAACAAGGAGCCATTATTCAAAGATAAAGACATTGATCCTGAATTACGCAAGGAATTATGGGAAAAGATGAAGGCTTACGGCCGAATGGGTATCAATATGGGGCAGTTCACTCACGATATGGATATTGTCAACAAGGAAGGAGAGACTGTCAGCTACAAAGCCGGAGCTACTTACTATATGGTACCTGATGCTGACGGAACCGTATGGGCAAAAGCCAAGGCAAATGCCTTCAAACCTTATTTGGGTGCAGGTTATGAAGGTTGTCTGATTCCCGGAAATGACCGATACATCATATCGTGTGAATTAGGTGCGATGTTTTGGGGAGGAGTTCCAAGCATAACCACCCATGATGGTGTTGACATGATTAACGACCTGACGAATGTACGTGGCGATGTGAAAGATTATCTTGACTTTGCCAACCACTTCGTTGTCTATCCAGTACTTAATCTCCGACTGGCAATCAGATTATTCTAAAAGCGGAAACAACGTTTCAGGAAACCTGTAAAACGCTTACGGCGATACCAGTTCCTGTCGTGAATAATTTTGATCTTCAACGCCTTACTGGTAGTGGTTTCTTCATCAAACCCTCGCACTCTTGAATATTCTCTTACAACAAATTCAAAGAGGTCTATACGTCCTGTGAAACGGGTCAGATTATCAAGACAGATATCAACAGGTATCAGTTTAGAATCATAGAAGGTCATCCGATTTATGTCAATCAGCGAGAACTGGAATTCTCCATAGTCACAAGTAGTTTTCTCGTATCTTACATTCGTATCGTTCAAATCACGATGGATTACACCTTTCTCGTGCAGATCTGCCACAAAACGTGCAAAAGACGAAGCAATTTCCTTGTTCCAGTCATCTCTGTCAGTTAATTCCTCAATAGGTGGATTGTCATCATGACCTGAGACAAAAAAACAATAGTCAACCAGTCCGAAGCGACGGGTTTCCTCATACCTTATCGGCTCTGGAGTATTGAAACCTAATTCCCTAAGTTTTACAGCATTATGATAGGCCTTATACGCTTTTGTCTTACGAAAAAAAGTATATGTGATTTTCTGTAATATATCAGGACGGCGATAACGCTTCACCACCGCCTCTCTGCCATTCACTGTCATCGCCTTGATGACATTCCTGCCTTTATACAACACTCTGGTTTCCTGATCAAAACCTTCCATACAAGCGTGACTTTAGATTGTAGTAGTTCCTTCCTATTGTATAGTTCCACAGATTATGCCAATCAGCAGATGAATGACATGGATTGATTACAACATTCCGTTTCGGAAGACTGGCATCCAAGCCGTCGCAGAACCTTGCAATGAACTCAAACATATTGTATTCATCGAGCATCCTCTCCTTGCAGTCATGGAGAACTCCGACGGATATTTCGTATCTCTCGGCAGCGATCTGTTGTTCTATGATTCTGATTGCCTCTTCAGGACGGCGGATATCTATCGGCTCGTATGCCTCACGAGGAAAATAGTCACCGATATTCGTACAGCCATGATAAAGAGGAAACGACTCAGCCAGATAGCAGTCTCCCATTTTCTCCGTCCAATAATATGGTTCCGACGAATTCTCAACCACGATATGATATTTGTACGGAGCCAGAACGTCATACTTGTCATCAAACGGATTCGAGCCACGTCCGAAGACATCAAGCCTGTCGCCGAAATGAGCCTTAAGTTTCTCAACGAAACGTATTCTGTCAACATGTCCCTGAGTGAATGCCTTATTACTTGAAATGACAGATATAAGTTTTGTCTTCCGTGGAATGGGCTCCGACTTCAACATATCATAGTCTTTCGTAGCAGTTACGTTTCCGTCTCTGTCTTCCTTGTAGCCTATGAACCACGGAAGTATGGCTGGAGTATGATGTACCTGTGTTCCGATAGGTGAATGCTTAACCTTTCTGCAGTTCTGCTGGCATATGCACACATGACCGAACTGACGCAGATAAGGATCGGGATAAGTCAGCACCGATCGGGGTTCGGTAGCAAGGAAGATTACATTCTGAGGAGCGATCCTACAAGTCTCAGCGGTTCTCACGCCCTTTCCCTGAACCACCCAGAAATCAGGATCTTCCACCTTCTCGTCAATAAAAAAACCGTATCTGCCATCAAGCGAACAAAGGCTGTGGTTCTTTGTCTGCCGATGATATATAGTTCCTAGTTCGGAACGGTATGGAGTCAACTTGATTTTCAACATCAAATGCAAAGTTACACATTTTCGGGGAATTATTCAAACAAAACAGTAGTTTTTCAAAAAGAAGTCACTAATCCATACATAATTTCACGATTTCTGAATCTGTAACTTCTTCGGATATAGTAAGTCGGGCAGATTGACAAAATGTCAAAATGGATATTACGAATCTATTACGAAGGAATCACGAAGGGATTACGAAGGTTTGAAGTACCAGCATGATTTATCATATTGTAAGCATCATACACAAAATACCTAATAATTTATTATTTTTTTGCACTTGTAGTCAACAATATAAGTCTCAATGCACAGCTTGAGCCAGATCAGCAATATCGGCAGTGCCTTGAGGGCGTAGGGCTGGATGAGTTCTTTTCTGATTGTTCTCGGAAAGATGTCAGTAGGTGACAGGCTGGTAACTATAAAAGCGAAAATGAGCAGACACAGATCCCATCGATTGCGTTTTCTTGGGAATGAGAAGTACCATATCACTACTCCCGTCAGGGCTATGATATAGGAACACGACTCACTGCCAGAACTGAAAAGCACCAAGAACATCAGTATTGATGCCAGAATCGTCTGTCGGAACTGCACGTTTCCGAACTGTTTTATCCGCAGATAGGAAGCGAGGAACATCAGCATGGCTGGAATGATTATCCATGCATCTGCATAGTCATTGTTGCCCGACACCTTTCTTACGATTCCCAATGCTGAGATATTCTGATAGAAGGCAAACATATTATCACTATGCTTGGAAAAGATGCTCTGACGCCATTCGGAATATTGTGAGAGTACATATTCAGGACTGCTCAGAAACATTGGCAGACAGAAGCACACTATGCTCCAGCCGAAAAGGCTCAGTATCAGTTTCCGCTTATGATGTGAGAAAAAGAAGAAGGCAAGTCCTACGATGCCGTATATCTTGACAAAGGTGCCTATGACGATACACAGAGCAGCCCAGTGGTCTTGTTCTTTCTCAATGAAATAATACGAAAAGAGTACGAGTCCAACGGTTATGATATTGAACTGCGAGAGACTGAGTGCCGTATAGAGTTCGTTGGCGCAGAACCAAAGCACGAAAAGCTGCTTGGCCCAAGGGAAAGTGGATTTCCTGATGGAGAAATAATAGAACAACGCCAATACAAGATGCCACAGAATCAGTCCTACGAACCTCGGCAACAGAGCAAACGGTGCAATCACGATGCTGAAGAAAGGACCGTAATGGTTCATATCGTGGTATTCTGCCGGATAAGGCTGGAACAACGAAGTACCATCGATCGTATGGCGGAAAACGCCACAATATATGTCGTAGTTATTACTGTCTCTGTTGATAATGGCAGAGACTATTGCAAGCAAGGCAAACAGACCCAGAAGGGTATATTTGCTGCACAGGAACTTATTATCCGATATTGCCGTCCAACGCATCTTTCAAGCCTTTCCAAACAGAATCAACATCAATCAGGCGCATTCTTTCATCGTAAGTCAGGCTCTTTGTATCCTGCTCACCCAACGGCATGATATCTTCCGAACTTATGCCGGAGAAACGCTCGTTCTCTCCAGGTTGCCAGAGCCCCTTCCTGATTCCAGGAGGGAAGATGGCATAGGTAGGTGCGTCAAGGGCCTGTGCAATATGGCGGGGACCTCCTTCATTGCCGAAGAAGAAATTGCAGTTTGAAACCAATGCACAGAGGTCTGGCAGACATTTGGCTTCGATATCGATGAAGATATGCGGATCGTTGTTCATATCAGCGAAATATCTCTTGGCACATGCCTTCTCTGCATCGCCTGAATAATTGAAGATAAGCTGAGCATCGTATTCCTTGATGATTCTATTAAGTATCTCAATCATATATTCCTTTGGCCAGACTTTATATTCCTGGCGAGCTGTAGGAGTGACGAGCAAGACGGGTTTGGAGAAGTCGATGCCATTGGATTCCATGTACTCACGGAACTTTTCTTTCCTCGCGGAAGATACATACAGACGGAATTCCTCACTCGTCTTCACATCATAGTACTTCCTAAGCGGCTCCAGAAACAGGTTGTTCTGCTGAACACGATTCAACATGTTATTATGGCAGTCAACTTGATAGTTCAGGATCAGCTTTCCATATTTCTTCTTAGCGCCGATACGATATGGAGTCGAGAGCGAGAACAGAGAAAACCAGAGGGTCTTGATGGTTCCGCGCATGTCGATAATCAAATCGTAGTGAGTGTGGTGCATCACCTTCCATACTTTGCTGATATACTTCAGTGCATTATGATTCTCGTTGTTATCGAATGTAATCACATGATCCACATCAGGGTGTTCTTCGTAAAGGGTGTGAATGCCCTTATTGATGACGAAATCAATCTCGGCATCGGGGAAAGTCAGTTTCAGACTCCGACAGAGTGCCATAGACAACACAGAGTCACCTACCCTACGAAAACGGATTACAAGTATCTTCTTTATTTCCATATCAGGTTCAATGTTCTTTGGTTATTATTTCCGCTGCCTGAATATTGCAGAACAGATAGTCCTTCATCGAAAGGAATACCGAGTCAGGTTGATCGGTTTTCTTACCATCCAGATACAATAGTTCTCTCGACTGAGATGGCTGGTAGATATACAGATGGTCTGCATTCCTCGCTCCCATAATATCATCGGCACAATAGAATGCACAAGGCCTTTGTTCCCTCATAAGGTCCACACCGAAATTATCAGTCGAGCATCCGTATCCAAGCACATCAAGCACCGTTTTCTGCACATCCATCTGAACTCCGAATGAACTGTTGACATCCGGTTGTCCTCCAGGGGTGAATATGATGAGCGGAATATGGTTGTACGATTGAGGCATCTCACATTCGGCCTCACCTATCAGTGCCCCATGATCTCCGAGAAGTACAAATATCGTATTGTCGTACCATTCCTCCTTCTTTGCCTTGTCGAAGAAGGTCCTGATCGACCAATCTGCATACTCCACAATCTGTTCCTCGATCTTTTCACGCTTTGGATGGAAATAGTCGGGAATGATGTATGGAGGATGGTTGCTGATACTGAGGAGTGTTGCGAAGAAAGGCTGAGGAGTGCTGTTGATTGTCTTCACCGCATAGTCGAACAGGAAATCGTCCTGAACGCCGAAACTGTTCACCACCTTGTCGGCTGGATAGTTCTCCTGCGAATATATCTCTTCATAGCCATTGGTACGGAAGAATGCATTCATATTGTCGTACTGCGACTCATGGGTCATGAAGAACATTGTTCTGTATCCCCGCGCCCTCAATTCAGTCGGAAGTCCTTCGTAATGTGGGATATCTGTGCCTTTCATCATATTCCTATCAAGTATTGCAGGAAACGAATACAATGTGGAGAACATTCCATGATTGGTATGAATTCCAGATGAATAGAAATTGGTGAAGAGTATGCTTTCCGAGGCCAGACTATCAAGGAAAGGTGTCAGGTTCCTATCATTTCCGAACGCACCTAACTGATTGGCACTCATCGATTCCATGAAAATCAACACGAGGTTTTTCTTTTGGGAGGTCTCAGGCAGGGAATCTGTTTTCTCACCGTTCCAGCCATAGTATTCCGCAACGTTGTTCAGTGCCTTTTCTCTTTCCATCAGGTTGAGAGCCTTGTTTTCCGGGCGGAAGTCATCGAGTGTACTCGTGAGCAGATTGAAAGTAGGACTCACTCCCAGTTGGTTCAGGAACGGATCATCGCAATAATACGCGGCACTGACCTTTATCGGATTATAGCCGGTACGTCCTCTTATTCCGAAGATACACAATCCTGTACATAGCAGACCGAGGAGAAACGTCTTCCACCAAGAATCACGATAGTCATTTTCCTTCACCAGACGCGCTGCCAAGAACGATGTCAGTTTCGAAAAGACAACGACGAGAACGATGAACCCGATAAGCGGAGGATAGTATGATGGTTCGCCGAAGAGCATTCCGAGAGTCTGAGTACCGTATTCAGCCCAGTTCCATATGCTTGAGTTGATATTCTTGAAGAAATATCTGAAGTATGGGATGTTGGCAGCCGAAATCAGGAATACCACTGACCAGAAGATGCTGAACCACACACATACAGGTTTTTTGAGCCACTTTCCATTGTAGCCGAACATACAGCACACCATTGAGGCGAACAACGGCAGAAGGAGTATATAACAGCCTATTACATTATCGAACCACAATCCTTTTAGGAAAGCCTCAGCCTGAAGCGCCATATCGTCAGAAGCACTTTCAGACAACATATCAGCACATTCAATGAACTGGCATAATCGCAGTATGAATGTCGCAAAAAGACCTGCCAAATGAATTCCAAAAAGGAATGTCAGAACTCTCAAAAACCTATTCATAGACTGCAAATTTACGAAAAAAGCATAAAACATTATCATAGTATTTGTAGTTTTTTGAAGTTTTACGTCATAATACTCCAAACTTTTTTGTATTTTTGCAGAAAAATAATCAGTATGGTATTGCTAAGTTTCGATACAGAAGAGTTTGATGTTCCGCGCGAACATGGTGTGGACTTCTCTCTTGAGGAAGGGATGGAGGTATCAAAAATCGGTACCTGCCGTATTCTTGACACACTTAAATCAAATGGTGTGAAAGGTACGTTTTTCTGTACTGCGAACTTCGTGCAGAACGCACCCGAAGTCATGCAGCGCATTAAGGACGAAGGTCATGAAATTGCCTGTCACGGCTGTGATCACTGGGAACCGAAAGCCACCGATGTAAGGAATTCGAAGGAGATCATAGAACGGCAGATGGGTATTCAGTGTCTTGGCTACCGCCAGCCACGCATGTTTCCCGTCAGCGATGAGGAAATTGAGTCTTGCGGCTATCTCTACAATTCATCGCTCAACCCAGCATTCATTCCGGGACGGTACATGCACCTCACTACCCCCCGTACATATTTCATGAAAGGCAAGGTGCTGCAGATTCCGGCATCAGTATCACCATTCTTGCGCATCCCGCTTTTCTGGCTGTCTCTTCACAACTTCCCAGAAGCACTCTATCATGCATTTGTCAGGTTGGTTCTCGATCACGATGGCTATTTCAACACATATTTCCATCCGTGGGAATTCTACGAACTGAAAGAGCATCCTGAGTTCAAGATGCCGTTCATCATCCGCAACAACAGCGGACTCGACATGCAGAACCGTCTTGACAGACTCATCAAGATGCTGAAGAAACGAGGTGAGGAGTTTACCACTTATTCAGAATTTGCGAAATCAAAAACCAGATAATTATGCGATTAGCATTAGTATTGCCATGTTACAACGAAGAAGAAGTTCTTGAACTGTCAGTAAAACGACTCAACCAGCTTTTCTTCGACCTGACAGAAAAACAGAAGATAAGCAGAGACAGTTATGCACTCTTCGTCAATGACGGTAGCAGCGACAGCACATGGGAACTGATCCAGAGTCTCCACGACAGGTATCCATTCGTAAAAGGACTGAACCTGGCTCATAACGTAGGCCATCAATATGCCATCATGGCTGGCATGATGCAGGCAAAGGATATGTGTGATGCCGTCGTCACCATCGATGCAGACCTACAGGATGAACTCGAGTGCATTGAACAGATGATTGACGCTTACAACAATGGTTTTGATGTCGTATATGGGGTGAAAGTCCAGCGAACTGCTGACTCATGGCTCAAACGCACATCTGCACAGATATTCTATCGCCTACAGGACAAGATGGGAGTAAAGATGGTATATAACCATGCTGACTTCCGTTTCCTGAGCAAGAGGGTTCTTGAGGCACTTTCTAAATATCCTGAACGCAATCTATATCTCAGGGGGCTCATTCCTCAAATCGGTTTTCCTTCCACAACCGTTGAGGACCATATCACAGAACGCCAGGCTGGTTCGTCAAAATACACTCTCAACAAGATGCTGAATCTTGCTCTCGACGGAATCACATCGTTCTCCACAAAGCCATTGTATTACGTAGTTTATACAGGAATTGTATTCATCTTCATCAGCATACTCATTGCCATTTATGTAATCTGGTCACTGATTGGAGGCAGTGCCGTTCACGGATGGGCCTCACTGATTTTGTCTGTATGGTTCGTCGGTGGTGTAATCCTCATTGCCATCGGTGCCGTAGGTGCATATATCGGCAAGATATACGGTGAAGTCAAACGTCGCCCTCAGTATAACATTCAGGAATTTCTTGACTGATGAAAATCAATCGTGAAGAAATAGGACGCATCATACGTTTCGGCATTGTCGGAACAATATCTACTGCAATACACTACGGTGTGTATTACCTGATGCTCAGCATTATCAATCCGAGCATCTCCTACACATGCGGCTATCTTGTGGGATTCTGTGTCAACTATATCCTCACCACCTATTTCACGTTCCGTGCGAAGTCATCAATCAAAAACGCGGCTGGTTTTTCAATCAGCCACGTCATAAACTATTTCCTCGAACTTGGAGTTCTCAACCTTTTCATCTGGGGTGGGATGAACGAACGGCTGGCGGGTATCGTCACTCTTATTGCTGTCGTTCCCGTCAATTTCCTTATCCTTCGTTTCGTCTATCTCTGGAAACGATAGACCTGAAGTATCTGTCCCACAACTTCCTTCTCAGAAGTATATAACGGGCCGAAGAACTCATAGCCTTCCTTGTCGAAATCCGGAAATCTAAGTGCAAAGTCTTCCTCTCCGATAAGCAGCAGACCGTTACGTGGTTTCTGCTTCATGAAATTCTCTATCTTGTTGTGGAGGTAAAAGTTCAGTTCGAAGTAATGCACCGGATCGCCTAATGCCTGCTCGCCGATTTCTATATATTCGTACATGGTTCCCTGACCATCATCCTGTGCTTCACTGAGAGTCTGGAGTTCGGCTGCAACCGACTTCACCGACTTCACATTCAATGCCGGGTTCTTATATGCACCATCTACTGCCACATATATTGCTATCGTCATTATCAGTGAGAAATACACAAATCCCCGACCCCTCTCACTTGTCCTTACATACACCCACCAGTATCCGCACACGAAAGTAGGTATCAGGATCAGCAGCACTTCCCACCATGAACTGATATCGCCAATCGCATTTATAGTTGCAATATTCTCAGCGGCATGATGCCCTGAGAACAGGCTTTCTGGCACAAGTCTCATCTTAAACACGATATATGCCACAAACGCTAACAGACCGGCACATGCCAGAAAACCGTTATACGCAGTGAGAGCGAATTTCTTCCTATCTGCAAGCCACAGCAGGAACTTTGCGATGAAGTATGCAAGGAAAGGATACATCGGCATCAGATAGACGCTCCGTTTGCTCTGAGGGATACAGTAGAACACCATTACTATCACAGCTCCCGCAAAAGAGAACAAAGTCACATTGTCAAGTCCCATGAGCCATTTCCAGAACCTGCTCGGAACGTCTTTCCATGCAATGGCTTTATTGCTGCCTTTCCAGTCAATGCTGAACAACCCGAAAACAAGTACGAGTGTGAATGGTGCAAGTCCGTACGTCAGTGTCAGGAAGTTGAACCACCAAGGCTCCACACACGACTCATATCCCATGGAATGAGTCATTCGTCCTATGTTTTCCTCGTACATCAAGTCGTAGAACTCCTGACCGCCTTGCTGATAGGCAGCATAGTACCACAGTGCAGGTAGCACAAACGACAAGACGGCTGACAGAAGGAGTTTCCAGCATATCTTCCAGAAATTCTCCTTCTTAAGGAGCAGATAGCCTCCCATAACAATGCATGGAATGATAAAGCCCACAGGTCCTTTCGTCAATGTGCCGAGTCCCATAAGCAAGATGGAAATCCAAGGCAGACCTTTCCAACCTTTCTCATACCATCTGAACATCAGATAGAAAGCACCGACTGTCAGAGCCGTGAGAACCATATCGACACGGCAGTTTCCTCCCGCCCGATGCAGTTCCATCGACACAAGGCACACCAATGCTGTCACAAGTCCCGTATCTGTGCCCTTTCTTCTAACAAAGAACACGAATGTGCTCATCACCAATGCGATCAGTGCAATGGCCGACGGAATTCTGGACGAGAATTCCGTCACCTGCCCTGTTACCATTGAAACAGCAGCGATACACCAATGGAAGAAAGGCGGCTTATAAGGTATCTCACCACCATTGTTACGAGGCAGTATCCAGTCACCGCTTTCAAGCATAGACAGCGATACGATTGCTTCACGGGGTTCACCTTTTGTATTATACTCTGCCAGTCCCAGGAAGGGAATAAGCGTCAGCACACATACGGCCGACAAAAGCCAGAAAATCTGTTTATTCGTAAGATTCATGGGTGCAAAGTTAACATATAAAGGGCAAATCTGCAAATAATTCACGATGTTTAATCATGAATTATCAATTATCAATCATCCATTGTCATTTTTTTTTACTACCTTTGCACCACATTATTAAATATATAGGACAATACTAAATTTTACAACAATGAAAAAAGCATTATTGATGATTCTCGACGGATGGGGAANNGAATCGGAAACAAGGGTAAGGGTGACGTAATCTTCCAGACTCCTACTCCTTATATTGACTATCTCACTGAAACATATCCTCACAGCCAACTCCTCACATGCGGTGAGAATGTCGGTCTGCCTGACGGTCAGATGGGTA
>DCGE01000157.1:28139-28313 GCA_002314525.1 Prevotellaceae bacterium UBA1786
CAAGAGCGCTTTTGAATATGCTCAGAAGACTGGCAAGAGTGTTCACATGATGGGACTTACCAGCGACGGTGGCGTTCACAGCGCACTCACTCATCTCTTCAAACTCTGTGAGATCAGCCAGAAATACGGAATCAAGAACACTTATATCCATTGTTTCATGGATGGTCGCGACAC
>DCGE01000106.1:0-620 GCA_002314525.1 Prevotellaceae bacterium UBA1786
TTCCCTGTCCTCAATGCCATCTTCGAGGGCATTTACGGCGAATGCCCTTACAAGTCGCCGACCGACATGGGTGTTAACATGCTTGGCTACTGCATCTGCGACGATGAAGTATGTCAGGAAGCATCCAAGCAGGAGATAATTCGCCGGTACTACACTGCCCTCAACGAATTGGCTAAGGGCGCATGCAACGAACAGGAAGTGAACAAGATAAGTCTCCTCTTCAAACAGCTCAAGATCACCACCGACTACCGTAAGTGTACCGTTGCCGCCAAGTCACGCAAGGAGGCAACCGATGTGCCTTGCAGTGCCATTGAACTCCAGGACGGAACCATCATCACCGCTTCCTCAAGCCCACTTCTCGGTACTTGCGCGTCACTGCTTCTCAATGCCACCAAACACATGTNNTGGAATCGACCACGACACCAAACTCATCTCTCAGGACCTCATTGAACCGATTCAGAAGACCAAGACCGAATATCTCGGCGGTCACAATCCACGACTTCATACCGACGAGGTGCTCGTTGCTCTTTCCGTCCTCAGCACACACGACCTCAACTGCCGCCGCGCTCTCGCCATGCTCCCGCTGCTCCGCGGCTGCCAAGCTCATTCCACCGTCATGT
>DCGE01000106.1:659-825 GCA_002314525.1 Prevotellaceae bacterium UBA1786
AGAAACTCGGCATCGGCCTCACCTGCGACCCTGTCCACAAAGGCTGACGCCTAATTAATATATCTAAAATGAAGAAATCATTATTCTTTCTGACACTGTGCATGATGCTCAATACAGTGTCGGGACTCGTTTGCGCTTCGGCTGCGACCACTCCTGAGTGGATTGG
>DCGE01000106.1:897-1378 GCA_002314525.1 Prevotellaceae bacterium UBA1786
ATGCCAGCGTTTATCACATTTATTACCACCAGCCGGTATCTCATCAGGCACACGATGGTGAACAGTTTCAGTTGCGTTGCGTGATGATTGTCCGCGATGACAACGATCCTGCCACCTGCAGCAATGAGTTCTATTTTGGGGGATATGAAATTGACGGCGTGTGGAAAAATGCTTCGTTATACTTCAATAACAAAAGTAAAGCAGAAATCTCACATCGCTATCACAGCAATCTTCTCATACCTGAACATCGCTATTTCAGCTACTCATCTCCAGAAAAATGCTGGGAGAAGCTTGAATGGCTGAATGCCGACGAAGCATCACAGGACTTCCATGCACTGCTTGAGGCTCTGAAAACAGTTCTGAAGGGTAAGTGGGTAATAACAGGCATCAGCAAAGGAGGCATCACCACTGCCATGCAACATGCCTTTTTCCCTGATGATGCCGATATCTTCGTGCCTAACTCTGCTCCGTTCTGCCGTAC
>DCGE01000106.1:1407-2852 GCA_002314525.1 Prevotellaceae bacterium UBA1786
CCCCCGCCTTCACTTCTATTTTGAAAATAACGGCTGGACTCCGGAGTTGCGTGAACGACTTGACAGTATGTACCGTGAAATGATCGAAGACTCTGCTGCTATCAACTTCTTTGCGACATTGTATCGTAAATCGAAACCAAAGGCTACAGACTACGAATGCCGCAAGGCGTATCTTGTCAATACATTGGAAAAGGGATTTTCCCTTCACTCATACACACAGCAGAATATCGTTGGCAAGCTTCTCGACTCCAATCGGAGACTGAAGGATTCCATCATGAGTGTATGCGACACCTTGCCACATCCTGTAGGCAGCTACCTCAATGCGAAGTATGCTCTCAGTGATGATCCTGATGCCTCAATTACATGGAAAGAGTATATCCGGCAAACTAAAACAGAATCAAAGGCTGTTTCAAAACCAAATAAATTCTATACTCTATCTGAGATCAGAAGAAATCTTGCATCCGAATACTATTCAATGACAAAGGAACAATGGGAGACCAGTCCGTTTATGGCATACTATTATCAGGCATGCCTCCAACTGGGTCAATATACGTATGATTTCCATAATATCTACAAAGAACCGGAGGAGCAGGCTTTTGCAGATTCACTTCAAGCATTTTTCACGAGAGAGGAACTTGATTACACCACTTTTCAGAACCCATGGCTCAAAACCGTGAAATACGACAACTATGCACTCTTCTCCATGGTAGAGCAGAAGACTCAGACAGCCACCAAACCGATTGTTTTCCTTTATGCCACCGACGACCCTTGGACCGCAGCACAGATGGGTGATGAGTATGTCAATGGTGATAATGTCAGAAAATATATTCTTGATTACCAGATACATGGTGTGTCTATTGACAAGGACAAGACTTACAAACATGATGAAATATGGGAATTCATCGACAAGGTCATGGCATCAGACCCTTCTGATATTGCAGAAGTCAATCAAGAGAATGATTCCGGCAAAGCACTCAAACTGGTCAAGAACGGTCGAATCATCATCCAGAAGCATGGCAAACAATTTACCATCGCCGGTCAGCTATATATTCAGTCTATCGACACCACACCATAACTCAACCGCAACCATACACTCAGTCAACCGATACTTAAGTCTCAGTCTGTAAGATAACTATCTTCAAGCTGTAGGATAACTATCTTACAGACTTAAGTTGTGCTTGCTATGGACTGGCATTGCGCTCACATGCGACTCAGGATACCTTCTCGTGCGACTGCATTCGAGCCTTTCCATAAAGAAACAGCCGACTATCAATTTAGATAGCCGGCTGTTGGGGTGTTATGCTGGGGGGATGAATGGTGAGGGGGATTGTTATTGCTTGATGCGGAGGATGTTGATGGAGTAGGATGGGAGAGTGAATGTCACCTTGTTGCCATCGACAACACCAGCTGGGAGGGTGGTAGGGAAGATGGCTTTCGGGGTCTGG
>DCGE01000164.1:0-566 GCA_002314525.1 Prevotellaceae bacterium UBA1786
AGGCTGCAACAGCTTCCGGTATCGCCCTTGAGCGTGCCAAGGAGTTTGCTTGGGAGGGCCACCTCTGGTTTGACCTTGGGCGTACCAAGACTGATATGAACCGTGTCGATGAAACAGGAACCGGTGTTATCGAGTCCATCGCTTGGGGCAGCAAGTATTTTGCAATGCCTATTCCGGAGAGCCAAATCAAGGTCGATCCTAATCTAGTTCAGAATGAAGGTTATTAATGGAAGGAGGAAATGATTATGAAAAAAATAACAACACTTTTCACCATATCCGCTTGTCTCATCGCACTGGCATCTTGTTCCAATCTCAACACAACTCCTGAGTTCAGCGATGACGAGGCTTTCGTAGCTTTTGACAAGCTTTCAGTTTCCGTTGCAGAAGACGGAAAGTCTGTCAGACTTCCATTGACCGTCGCTTCCGTAGATCCTGCAAAGGTATCAGTTTCATACTCTGTAGTTGAGAGTGATGCCAACAAGGCAAAGGAAGGAAAGAACTTCAAGTTTGCTGACAACTCCGGTGTCGTTACTTTCAATGGCACGGACCGTACAGCCTACATTGAT
>DCGE01000164.1:586-4629 GCA_002314525.1 Prevotellaceae bacterium UBA1786
CGATATCCTTGACAATCCAGGCGTCTTCACAGGTGACATCAAGTTCCAGGTCGAACTCGTAAGTGCCGGTGAACTCAATCTCGGATACAACAAGACTTGTACGATTACCATCACTGACAACGATCATCCTCTTGCAAGCATCCTCGGATGGTACACCTGTGTTGATGAAGTCAGACCAAATACGTGGCAGATGGAGATCAGAAAGGATCCTAAGGACGTATCAGTCTGCTGGTTCTTCAACATCGGCGGTATGAGTTCTTCTTGGGCAGGTGATGATATTATGTTTTATGGAAACGTCGATTTGGAGAAGGGAACCATAACCATCCCCCTCGGTCAGACTTCCGAGTATCTCTACTCAGGTACCACCCCTGTTACTCTCTACAATGTAGATATGGATTTCAACTATATTTATAAGACGGGCAACTATGTGATGACCATCGCTGACGAAGGCAAGACTATCTACTTTGAGAAGGAATGGGGATTCTATCTCTATATCGAGGGTGCAGGCTCTGTAGGATATTGCCGTCATGGTGTAGTTGCAACAAAGAACTAATCTAAAAGTTTATCCGAAATGAAAAAGATATTTACTATTCTTTCACTTGCGGTGATGGTAGCGGCTTGTCAGGATATGTATGGCCCTATTCCTGAACCTCAGGATCCTGTTTATTCTGCAGGTATCGACGTGCAGGTATCGCAGGTTATGGACAGCTCATTCGTCGTGACTCTCAGTCCGAAGAGTGAAGCTCTATTTTACACCTACCTTGTAACTGAGGAGGCTGCTCCAAGTGAGCGCGCTTCAGCTAAGTTGTATTCAATGTCTTACAAGGGAGTTCAGTCCGGCAAGTTCAACTATGCCGAGAAAACCAGTGCGTCCGTAAAGCTCACTGGCCTCAAACCTAATACTGCATATCAGGTATATGCAGTCGCAGGCAGCAAGACAGGTATTCCTAGTGAAGTGGCTGTTCAGTCAGTCGTAACCAATGACACTTATTCACCTTTCCTCACCAAGGCTTCCATCAGTGGCAATAAAGTGACTGTCACTTTCTCTGAGGCTGTGAAATATGATGAGACCAAGACTGTGAAAGGAGTCGGTTACTGTAAAGTATATGCTTCAGGCAGTCCTGTAGTATCGGGAGCAAAAGCTGCTGTTACAGTCAATGGAAAAGAAGTCACCTTCGAGTTTGCCGATTTCAAGACCCCGGGTACCTACTATACAATAGCATATCCGGAAGGCACTTTCGTCGATGTGACTGGAAATCCTTGTAAGGCTGTTGAGGCCGGAAAGTTCAGTGTTTCTTCTGATGGCAAATATACAGTCAAGTATTCTGGAACTCTTTGCGGTTATCTTCCAAATGCTGACTTGCAGTACAAACTTCCTGAGATTACATCTTTATTCCTCAAGGACTACAGTAAGGCCATTTCCGTCAATGTCCCTGACGGTGTTGCCAGAGTTGACCTTAAAGACGGATATGTCACGGTAGTCAATCGTACGGGAGCTTCTGGAGAGACGTCAGAGACCACTTGGCCTATGGCTAAGATGACAAACTATTATGGCACATACTATGATGTTGTCGTTAAGCCTTCAGGACAAGCTGTTGCAGGCGATTATATCAGCATAAAGATTCCTGCTGGTGCGGTTATGGACTGGTATGGCAATGTCAATGCCTCTGATATCGTAGTCGGTCCGATTGAGATTATGTCAGAGCCTCTCAAACTTACATATTCGTCTGATGGAATCGGTTGCAACAATGCCAATATTTCAGTAACTACAAACGATTTGTCAGGCAAGAAGTACTGGATCTGTGATTACAATACCAAGGAAGAAATGTCAGCAATCAGTGATGCCGACTTCATTAAGGGCCAGTATGAAATGATAGCCGGTTATGCAGAGGAAGACGAGTTGACTTTCGAGGAAGAGCTTGTGAAGTATTTTGCATACCAGGGCGATGATATCATCTCTATGGTTAACCTTTCTTCTGTTTCGGATTATCAGGTAGCAGGTTTCTTCATTGACGGTGAGGGTAATGCAATTTCGGATGTATTCAGGTTTGACTTCTCGACGGTTGCTCTTGCTGTGCCTACTGCTAAATCAGGTACATACAATTTTGGTCTTTATTTTCCAGGCAGCCAGTCAAACCTTCCATTCTCTGTAGCTGAGTCTGAAAATGGTTATGTCTGCACTATCAGTGGTTTTGCAGGCGGTGGTGATTTCATTTTCGATATGGATAAGGATGGAAACTGTATGGTACGTAAGACTGATACAAAGTCAGTTTATTCCTATCAGGGGAAGGATTATCCTATCTATGCAGAGGAAATTTACACTTGGAATGGCTCTTGGAGTCAGATCAGCTACTACGATCAGATTAATAACAAGTTCATCTTCACTCTAATTTATTATATCAGCCTTGGACGTCTTAAATATGGTACCGCCAAGGAATCATTCGTTCTTGATGTAGCTGAGGCACCTGCTGTCCCAACATCAGTCAACGGATTCCGTCCTGGTGTGAGCAAGCTCAATACTTCCAAGTCAATAGCTGTTCCTCATTCACGCAAGAAATAACATAGGACCAGATACTAATTAATTAGGCGCTCACTTTTCTGTGAACGCCTTTTTTTTTATATTTGTGTGTTTAACTATAGAATACAATTATGAAGAAATGGTTTATTTTGATTCTCGCGGTGATATGCAGTTTTGTTTCGTGTCAGGAACCGGAACCGGATCCCGAAATAAGTGTTACAAACGGTGAGGTGTTCTCTGTTTCACGTTTCGGAGACCGTGTGAAACTTGAAATCAAAACCAATCAACCGGAGTGGTCATTTGACTTGGGATCGGCTTCCTGGATTACTGCAACCAAGGCTACCAGCGTACTTGAACTCAATGTCTGTGAAAATGATCTGACCGAGATACGTACCGCAACCATCACTCTGACAGCGAAATCTTCTTCCGGTAAGGTCGCAACCGCATCGGTATTGGTCAATCAGGATGCAAGAATACCTGATCCTGACATAAGCCTTGACTGTGACAATACCTTGGAAGTTCCGGCGGCTGCCTCAGAGTTTGCAATTAAAGTTACCACCAATCAGTCTGCGTGGACGTATGAGGCGTTGAATTGTGAATGGATTGATTTCAGCTTGTCCGGCAATACTCTTAATCTCAGTGTCAAGAACAATCCTTCAGAGGATCCTCGGCAAACTACCATCCAGTTCTACGCCCCGGACAAAGATAATTATCTGGTGACAAAAAAGCTTGTTGTAAAACAGAAGGAACTTGTCATAGAATATGAGCCTGAAGTCCTCAGTGATGGAGGTACGTCCAATTGCTACCTTATCACTCATCGCGGGCAGTACAGCTTTGACGCTACGGTCAAAGGCAATGGCAAGTCCGTAAGCGGTCTGAAGGCTCCGGAATCTCTCAAACCGGCAGGTGCAAAGCTTGTATGGCAAACTGCAAAAGGAATGATTGATGAAGTGAGCCTTTCCGACGGAGTCATTACCTTTGTTGCAAACAGGGTTTTCGGAAACGCTCTTATTGCGGCAGTGGATGAAAAAGGAAAGATTATATGGAGCTGGCATATCTGGTTCCCTCGTGAGACGGCTGTTGATCTAGTCTCCGCTTCAAATGACAACATCATGAGTTTCAATCTGGGTGCGTTGAGCAGCGATTACAATTCCGTCGATTGCCTTGGGCTTCTTTATCAGTGGGGGCGTAAGGATCCTTTCCCGGGCTCGCCTGTAATCAATAACGGTGACACTTCAATCAAGAACGTGGATGTGTATGACATTGATGGACACAAGGTTGAAATCACTCACGTCGATGCCGCCGGATCAGCCATTTCAGGCAGTCACATCGATTTCAGTATTGCCAACCCAACAGTATGTATCGGCAACCGCCTGCAATACACCAGCGGAAACCGTGACTGGCTTCCTGCAGATGAGTCTTCCAATTCATTGTGGGGCAATCCTGAAGGATATCAACATTCGCAGGGTGTTTACGGAAACAAGGGTTCAAAGACTTATTATGATCCGTGCCCTAAGGGTTATAG
>DCGE01000027.1:0-6409 GCA_002314525.1 Prevotellaceae bacterium UBA1786
CAGAATGTGTATATCAGTTCATGAAGTTCGACACAATAACATCAATAAAATGAAAAAAGAAGTCAACCCACAAGACACATCCCGTGCCGAGGCCTTCAAACTCTGGATGTCATCACCGATGCCGATGGTAACATTGGTAAAGACCTTTGNNAACACAGCGTGAGTTTCAACATGCTATTATGCTGGTGTATCGGCAAGGCAGCAAGTGATATTGAGGAGTTTTATTTGCTTCCCGAACAAGGAAAACTATTCCGATATGACGTACTTGCAATTAATGTTATCGTAAACAATTCGAAGGGTGGAATCAATTCGTGCGACATTCCCTTCAACTATGATTTACAACAATTCAGCCAAGACTATCTGCAACTGACAAAGCAAGTGGCTGCCGAATGCAAGAGCTCTTTCCGTGAGGGTATGATGGTAGTAGGGACCTCTGCCATGATTGCCACTGAACTTGACAGCATCGTCAACCAATATACCGACCGATTCTGCAACCCTATGGTGATGTGGGGCAAGTATCGCAAAAGATGGTTCAAGACCACTCTTCCTATCTCCTTCCAGTTCCATCATGTACAGATGGATGGAGGTAACGGAGTTTTATTCTTAAAACACTTACAAGACACATTATCTTCGCTATGAAAGAGATAATGCGAACCAACTATTCCACGTATGGCTCAGCATCCACACCACAGGCCACTTTGAAGCAGTAAATGACGGAAAATGACTATGTATGGTTATTAACATGAACGGTGTCAGGTTACTAACGTGAATGATACCAGGTTACTAACGTGACACATGTAAGGTTACTAACCCTACAAAGCTGATGTTAGTAATGTGAGCCATTGAACGAGCGCAATCTAAAGATTAAGCGATACCTGTCAGTGGAGCGTAAGAAGACTGACAATGAGGAACCTGATAGAATGCTGAGATAAAAAAACAGTCACAATGATTGTGTTTGGAAAAAAAGTATTACCTTTGCGTTTTGGAAAGGTTTATTGTATAAGGTTTTATGAAGAAAGTATATTTTGCAGGTTCTATTCGTGGAGGTAGGATTGATGCAGGCCTCTATGCGAGGATTATCAATCACATACAACGTACTGACATTGTGCTCACTGAGCACATAGGCCGTCCGAATCTGAACCTGATGGAACAGGGTAAGAGGGACTGCGAGATATACGAGCAGGACATGGGTTGGCTGCGCGAGAGCGACCTGCTGATAGGTGAATGTACCTGTCCTTCGTTGGGTGTGGGCTATGAACTGGCTTACGCAGAGAAGATCGGCAAGCCTTGCCACATATTCTACAACCATACGAAGACCCATCTTTCAGCCATGCTTACCGGCAACAGGTATTTCCATATCCATCCATACGAGAAGGAAGAGGAAATCATGGAAGCCATTGATAAAATACTGATGAGCTGACATGCAGTATCATTTCCGGGAATTATCACACAGATGAAGATCATTCTTGCATTCGATTCGTTCAAAGGGTGTATGACAGCCCAAGAGGCTTGCCATGCCGGAACAGAGACCATCCGTCGACATATTGGCGGATGTGAAGTGATTGAGATGCCGATGAGTGATGGTGGTGAAGGTATGGTGGCCTGCATCGAGCAGATATTGCCGTGTGACAGGATTGCCTTGAAGGCTCATGGGCCGCTGATGGAAGAGATAGAAGCATCATACATTATTTCGGATGACAGCAAGACTGCCTATATGGAGATGGCTGAGACATGCGGATTGACTCTCGTTCCGAAGGAAAAGCGCAACCCGATGTTGACAACCACTTACGGTGTGGGAGACATGATTGCAGATGCCGTATGCCGTGGGTGTAGTAATATAATAATAGGTATAGGAGGCAGTGCAACATGCGATGGAGGTCGGGGGATGATTGAAAGTCTTCGTGACAAAGGATTTGATTTCAAGAGAGAAGACCTTCCACACGTCACAGTAGCTTGTGATGTACAGAATCCGCTCTACGGAAACGATGGTGCGGCTTTCGTGTTCGCCCCACAGAAGGGAGCAACGCCTGAACAAGTGGAACTGCTCGACAGAAGGCTTCGGGATTTTGCTCATGAAACCGAAACTGCCGGCTATGCCACATCCCTATCATCATCAATACCCGGAACTGGTGCCGCCGGAGGATTGGCCTACGGACTATGTACCTACCTGAAAGCCGAACTGAAATCGGGAATTGGCCTCATGCTCGACCTTGCTTCCTTCGACAGTTATCTCCAAGATACAGATATCGTCATTACCGGCGAAGGGAAGTCTGACTGTCAGACTCTGATGGGAAAGGTTGCCGACGGAGTGAGGAAAAGATGTCAGAAGAACAATGTTCCCGTTTGGTTGCTCTCAGGTCAGATCGAAGATGCTGAAGGAAAACTGGAACAGAGTTTTTCCGTCGTAAAGTGCATCAACGAGGGCGACTTACGTCCTATCCATGAACTTCTGGACAGGAATAATGCTATGCAGAATCTTTCACGCACCATCATCGATTGCCTGTTCCGAATAAGGCCTTCCACTGAAGCCGACATTCCCCAGATGCAGACGGTATTCGGCGAGGCTAAGGAGAAAATGCGACTGTCGGGCAATATGAACCAGTGGACTGATGGCTATCCGTCCGATGACATTCTCAGGAACGATATTCATCGTGGATTCAGTTATGTCGTTGAGATCGGCGGTAGTATTATCGCGACTTTTGTACTTGCCATCTGCGAAGATCCCACATATAGGGAAATATACGGAGGCTGTTGGATTGATGACAAAAAGCCATACGGCACAATCCACCGAATCGCCTCGCGAAAGGGCTATTATGGCATCATGGAAATCGTCCTAAGATTCGCCTTTCGTATGATTGACAACCTGCGCATCGACACCCATCGAGACAACTCACCGATGAAGCATCTGCTTGAGAAGTATGGTTTCCACTATTGCGGAATCATCTACCTCCTCAACGGCGATGAACGACTCGCATATCAACGACTAAAAAACCATATACAATGAAACTTGGAATTATCGGAGCTGGGTGGATTGCCGACAAGATGGCAGAAGCCCTTCATGGAAGGCCTCAGGACTGTGAATGCTATGCAATCGCATCGCGCAACTTAGACAAGGCGAAGGCTTTCGCAGATAAATGGGATGTTGCAAAAGCCTACGGAAGTTACGAGGAACTGGTGAACGACTCTGACGTTGACATCGTTTACATTGCCACACCTCATTCACATCACTATCCTCATGCTATGCTTGCACTCTCACACGGCAAACCTTGTCTGGTGGAGAAGGCTTTCACAGCCAATGCAAGAGAAGCTCAGCAACTTATTGAATATGCAGAGAAACAAGGTCTATTCATCACTGAAGCAATCTGGACACGTTACATGCCTCTGTCCTTGAAAGTCAGGGAGATTATGGAGAGCGGAATCATCGGACGGCCTCGTGCTCTGACAGCCACACTCTGTTATATGATGGAGGAAAAAGAGCGGATAGTCCGTCCTGATCTCTGCGGAGGAGCTCTGCTCGACCTCGGAGTCTACACTCTCAACTTCGCCCGCATGTATTTCGGCACCGATATCGTGAAGACGGTCAGCAACTGCCATCTCGGACCTACTGGCATGGACATGCACGAATGCATCTCACTCTCGTTTGCCGACGGACGGATGGCAAACCTTCAGTCGGGTGCTCTCTGCCTCAACGACCGACAAGGCATCATAAGCGGTACTGACGGCTATATCCGCATTGACAACATCAACTGTCCTGAGCTCATTGAGGTCTATCGTGATTACCAGCTCGTAGCCTCATACCGCAAGGCCGACAGCATGATCAACGGCTATGAATATCAGGTCTTCGAGTGCAAGCGTTGCCTCGAACAGGGTCTTACCGAATCCCCGATGATGCCTCATGCCGAGACCCTTTCGATCATGCACCAGATGGACTCACTCCGCAAAGAGTGGGGAGTGAATTATCCAATGGACTAAACAACACAATACAATGCTTCATTTTGATACTGATTACATGGAAGGAGCACATCCTCAGGTTATGGAACGGCTCCTCGAGACCAATCTCTGTCAGACAGTAGGTTATGGTCAGGACGATTACTGCAAGGAGGCTAAGGCGCTTATCCGCAAAGCCTGTGGCACGGAAGATGTTGACGTTCATTTTCTTGTAGGTGGAACACAGACCAATTCCACCGTCATCGATGCACTGCTCCACCATCACGAAGGAGTGCTTGCAGCCCAAACCGCACACATCAACGTCCACGAGTCTGGTGCCATTGAGTCATGCGGCCATAAGGTACTCACACTTCCATCACACGACGGAAAAGTATGTCCAAAGGAAGTCCGTGAGTATATCAAGGATTTCTATGCTGATGAGACCTATGAACACATGGTTGCTCCTGGCATGCTTTACATCAGTTTTCCCACAGAACTCGGAACCATCTACTCAAAGGCTGAACTCACAGAACTTCACACCGTCTGCCACGAAGCCGGTATTCCACTCTTCATCGACGGAGCTCGGCTCGGCTACGGTCTTGCCAGTGATGCATGTGACATCACTCTCGAAGACCTTCCGCAGCTCTGCGATGTCTTCTATATCGGCGGAACGAAAGTCGGACTCCTTTTCGGCGAGTGTGTGGTAGCCCGTAAGGGGTTGCTCCGGCACTTCTTCCCACTCATCAAGCAGCACGGAGCACTCCTTGCCAAAGGCCGTCTGTTAGGTATTCAGTTCCAGACTCTATTCACCGACGGACTATATACGAAGATAGGCCGCCATGCCATTGAACAGGCAATGCGCCTCAAGCAAGGCTTAATCAGCAAAGGACTCCATCCGTTCATTGACTCACCTACGAACCAGCAGTTCTTCACACTTCCTAACGACCTTATGGATCGTCTCGCCCAACATGCCACCTTCGAAGTATGGGGTTCCCGTGGCCAGACGGAAACCCANNCGTTTTGTCACCTCCTGGGCCACCAGACCCGAGTCAATTGACGAACTATTATCACTCATAACCAACCCCTAAACCATATGAACTCAAGAATCACTTTCCTTGACTGGATGCGTTGCATCGCCTGTCTGATGGTCATGCTTGTACATGCATGCGAGTACTATTACCTCAATGCCGATGGCTTTCACGTTGAAACCGCATCCGATGCCTTCTGGGTATCGGCCATCGACACTATCTGTCGGGCCGCAGTTCCACTGTTCGTCATCACTTCAAGTTTTCTGCTTTTCCCAGTGTCACGACCTACTGGTGAGTTCTTCCGAAGAAGACTGATGCGTGTCCTCCTACCAGGCCTTGTTTGGATGTGCGTCTATTGCGCTGTCTATGGAGGTTGGGAACGGCTGCCATTCAATTTTCCCGATGCCGGAGGCCATATCTGGTTCGTTCCGATGATCATAGGAGTCTATCTCCTTATGCCACTCCTCAGTCCTTGGGCCGAAAAGGTAAGCAAGCGCGAACTGCAGTGGTGGATCATTCTCTGGCTGTTCACCACCACATTCCCATTTATACGCAAGTTATGGGAAGTTCTCTTCGGTGCACCTTCCTTTGGAGCGATACCTTATCTTTGGGGCGAATGCCCATGGAACGACTATGGCACCTTCTACTATATCAGCGGATTCTTTGGCTATCTCCTCCTCGGGCTCTGGTTCCGCCGCTACCTGCCTACCATCAGCCGCAGAAAGACCATCGCCATCGCCTTGCCACTTCTCATTGTCGGCTATCTCATAGCCGCAGTCATATTCTACCTGCGCATACCTCGTGATCAGTTCCCTGTCACACTACCATACGGATTTGCCGTAGATCTCGAGATGAGTTGGATGTTCTGTTCCACTGGCATTGCCCTCACCGTCATTGGATGGTTCGTGCTCATAAGCCTCATCAAGTCCGAAGGCTGGTTCTACCGTCACATCATCCAACCGGCATCACGTGTCAGCTACGGTACCTACCTCATGCACATGCTCATCCTCACCCCAGTAGTTACCTACCTTGCACAGAGTCTCCCTACCCCACTCACCATCCTTCTCACCGCCCTCATCACCCTCGTCACCGCCACCCTCATCAGCACCCTCCTGAGCAAGATCCCATACCTCCGCCGACTCATCTGACAAATCCACACAACAAAAACAACCACCCCGAAACGGGATGGTTGTTTTTGTTCCTTGCGTACAGAAAAGAGATTACTTCTTCTTTGCTGTTACTGCGTAGCGGCTCAAGAACTTATCTACGCGTCCTGCTGTGTCGACCAACTTAGCCTTACCAGTGTAGAAAGGATGTGAAGTTGAGGAGATTTCCAACTTAACGAGTGGATATTCCTTACCTTCGAACTCGATTGTCTCATTGCTCTTGCAAGTTGACTGAGAGAGGAACATATCGCCGTTTGACATATCCTTGAATACTACAGGACGATAATT
>DCGE01000027.1:6422-6547 GCA_002314525.1 Prevotellaceae bacterium UBA1786
TCTGGATGAATTCCTTGTTTCATTGTTTTGTTTGTTTTATTGTTATTATACAGTTCAAATGTTGTTCTGGTGAACAATAAAAGATTCTCTGTGCCCTAAAGCGGATGCAAAGGTACGAAATAATT
>DCGE01000027.1:6645-6934 GCA_002314525.1 Prevotellaceae bacterium UBA1786
TTTGTATTTATCACAAATATGCGTATCTTTGCGGCGATTATGGGAAAACTGTATATTGTACCTACCCCTGTGGGGAACATGGAGGATATGACGATGAGGGCCATCAGGGTTCTGAAAGAGGTCGATGTGATTCTAGCTGAAGACACCCGGACATCGAGTGTACTGCTCCATCACTTTGACATCCACACACCCCTGAAATCGCACCATAAGTTCAACGAGCACCAGCAGGTTGCGTATCTTGTCGAACAGTTGAAAGGTGGGCTGACGATGGCTCTTATCAGTGATGCCG
>DCGE01000006.1:0-207 GCA_002314525.1 Prevotellaceae bacterium UBA1786
GCCGATACGAGACCGGACTTCAGCTCCTCAATGCAGGAGTGGTCAGCGGCAGGGACATCACCATTGAGTCTGCCATCACGAAACTCATGGTACTCTTCGGACGCGGCTACTCACCCGAAGAAGTCCGCACACGCATGAACATGCCGATAGCAGGAGAGATGACACTGTAACTTTTTTCACAATTATTTTGGTGAAATAAAAATACCA
>DCGE01000006.1:284-16042 GCA_002314525.1 Prevotellaceae bacterium UBA1786
CCGGCAAACATTGCCACTGCAACCTGACGAAGGGTTACGGGAAGGCGTTTGCAAGAGGGTGACAAGTCAGAAGACCTGCAAGACGACACATAGTTATAAACCGTCCTCGAGGAAAGGACTTAATAACAAATTTCATGCAAAGAAAGAGCTATTGGCTGTTGGCTGTTGGCTGTTAGATTTCGGAAACAGTGCTGTCTGTCAGGTACAGGATTCTGTAAGACTCCAGGAAGTTGAGGTTAATGCTGCAAAGAGCGGCAAGAACCTGACCTCAGCTGCCCCCGTTCATTCATTAGACCAGAACGACTTCACCCGGCTCGGCGTGACCGATGTCTCCGATGTCCTCAGGCGTCTGCCCGGCATCACACTGAAAGACTATGGCGGTGCAGGAGGAATGAAGACCGTGTCGGTAAGAGGATTCGGCAGCCAGCATACAGGAGTGATATATGACGGCATTGCACTCAGCGACTGCCAGACAGGGGAGATAGACCTGCAACGCTACACGCTGAACGACATCGGGGAAATAGATCTGGCGATAGGCGACGGGAATGACATCTTCCAGCCGGCAAGGAACATGGGCAGTGCGGCTACTCTGTCGATAGCATCCCCTACCCTCACCCAGCATAAGGGCGAAGCAAGAATGACTGTAGGGGCATGGGGGTATCTGAACCCGATGGCAAGAATCTGCCACAAGCTGTCAGAGAAGGTGATGATTGACGGTATGCTGGATTATGTCTATGCAGAAAACGACTATCCATTCACATTGGAAAACGTAAAGCAGAAGACATCGCAAGACCGCACGAACAGCAGGATGAACCAATGGCACGGTGAACTGAACATCAATGCAAAGGGCGGCAAGACCCGTCCATGGGAACTGAAAGGGAAAGCCTATTACTATGACAATGATCGTCAGTTGCCCGGAGCCGTACACTACTATGTCAACGACAACGACGAGACGCTGCACGAACGGAACGCCTTCGGACAGATGCAGTGGAGGACTATGATATGTGACAGGTTTTCCATGAAACTGAGTGGAAAATGGAACTGGGCATCATCAGACTACCACAACGGCAAACCGAGCGGCGGAATCACCAGCAACGAATACTGGCAAAGAGAAGGATATGGAAGTGCGGCACTGCTATACGTCCCTACAGAGAAGGTGAGTCTTGACTATTCAGCCGACTATATTTTCAACAGCCTCAACAGTACAAGACAGGATATCAGACCTAAGAGACATTCCGTACTTCAGGCCCTTGCGGCAAAATATCACGATGACAGACTGACAGTCATCGGAAGAGGTCTGTTGGGTATCTATGATGATGAAAACGATGACGTCAGCCGTCTTTCACCTTCCGTAAGCATCAGTTACAGGGTACTGAAAGACAAAGACCTGTTCGTGAGGGCCTCATGGAAGGATATGATCAGGATGCCTTCATTCCGCGAGCTATACTATTTCCACATGGGTGACACCAACCTCAAGCCCGAGAAGACAAGACAATGGAACGTCGGAGTGGCATATTCCCTGAGAACAAAGAAAGTGGAGACGGATTGCAGTGTGGATATATATATAAATAAGGTGAATGACAAGATAGTTACCATTCCGATGAATATGTTCGTCGTAAGGTCACTGAATCTGGCTGAAGTAAAAGCAGTCGGTGGTGATGTGAGCATATCGGGGAAATATCATCTGTCGGTTCATCATGCCGTAGGACTTGCAGGGAACTACAGCTATCAGCAGGTTGAGAACCATACTGACAGTGAGAGCAAATACTATGGCAACCAGATTGCATACACTCCGCTTCACAGCGGGAGTCTGACGGCATATTGGGAGAACCCGTGGGCAAACCTGAGCATCACCGGCGATGGCATGAGTGAACGCTGGACCACCAACGAACACAGCGAAGGAACTCGTATCGCAGGGTTCATGGAGTGGTCGGCGAGTGCCTACAGAAAGATCGGCAACCTGACTCTGAGAGCCAGTATCACCAACATACTTGACAAGCAGTACGACATCGTGGCTCGCTACCCGATGCCAGGAAGAGGATGGAAAGTAGGTGTTTGCTGGGACTTTTAGAAAAAATGAATTCTTCATATAAAAGAACATGAACAAACTGACAAACTATGCATTGTTTATCCTGATTATGGGGATGACGATGACATCCTGCGACAAGGATGACGAAAACGGAGGCGAAATAAAGCCTGTGGAAGTAACTAATGGTCTTTACATCATCAACGAGGGTAACTACTACAACCAGATTGACGGAAGTCTGTCGTATCTAAACCTTGCAACCGACTCAATAACGAACAACCTCTTTGCCTCGGTAAACGGGAGGGCTCTGGGTGCAACTCCGAACCATTCAGTAATCAACGGTAATGACCTCTACATTGCCTGCACCGACGAGAACCTGATTGAGATAGTAAACAAAAAAACTCTTATCGCCGGTCTGCCTGTCAAGATGACTCAGCCAAGAGAGATGGTAGCCTACGACGGGGCAGTATATACCACATCATACGACGGGTGTGTGTATAAAATTGAGAACGGAGCAGTAGCGAAGAAATCGGTAAAAGTCGGAGCATGTCTTGAAGGCATCACTGCTGTGAACGGAAAGATATACTTATGCAATGCATACAATCCTGACTACACATACAACACGAATGTGGTGGTTCTGGATACTGCGCTCAACAAACTCTCAGACATAACCGTTGCCTGCAACCCTATCAGCATATTGAATGACGGCGAGTCAGTATATGTGCTCAGCAACGGAAACTACGCCGACGTGCAACCTCAGATCCAGAAAATCAGCAAGGATGGCAAGGCTGCATATTTGTGCGAAGGTTCACAGATGGCATATTATAACGGCAAGCTATATATCATTGCCTCAAGCTACGATGCCAACTGGCAACTCACAACTACATATAACGTGTTTGACCTGAAGACCGGTGTTCAGAGCACTTTCACCGAAGGAAAGGAAGTTGAATATCCGAGTGCGATAAACGTGGATCCTACAAGCGGTGAAGTCTATATCAGCAGTCTGCACATCAGTGAATATGGCTATGGCGACTACAACAATCCCGGTTATCTGCTCCGATACTCTGCCGACGGCAAGTTCATCAGGAAGTATGATGTCGGCGTGAGTCCGAACACGGTGTTGATGGATAATTGATAATGAGTACGGGCAGGGATCAAAAACGAAATTTTATAGTATATGCACGATAAAAAACCCGTATTTTTGTCGTGTATATCCGATAAAATCACTATCTTTGCATCGAAATTGATTATCTATGTATTGATATGAACAAGGATTTGGTAAAAACACTAATAGCGGAGTATCAGCATTTTGTGACAAGAATCGACTTGATTCCACGCCAAGTTGATTTCATGGATGGACAAAACTATGTTCTCGTCGGACTTAGACATGCTGGAAAATCCTACTTGATGTATCAGAGAATAGCAGAACTGATTGCCAAGGGACATAAGGCTGACGAGATTCTGTTCTTCAATTTTGAAGATGACAGAATAGACTCTTTGGACATCAGCGATTTGGAGTTGATCAAGAACTGCTATGAGGAGATGTATGACTATAAGCCATTGTTCTTCCTTGACGAAGTACAGCTGGTAACTGGATGGGAGAAATTTGCCCGCCGACTGGCAGATCAGAAGTATTCGGTCTTCCTGACTGGAAGTAACTCGAAGATGCTAAGCAATGAGATTGCCACCACCCTCGGCGGCAGGTATATGATTCACGAAGTATTCCCCTATTCTTTTCGGGAATATATTTATGCAAACGGAATCGACGCGAACAAGAAGAATGCCGAATTCACCTATCGGAAACAGATAGTCCGTCATGCCGATGAATATCTCCACAAAGGAGGACTGCCCGAAACAGCAACAATGGCAAACACCCGCCAATGGCTGAGTAGCCTCTTCAACAAGATATTCTTCGGTGATCTTATTGCCCGTCATGGCATCCGCAACGATCACGCGTTGAAGGTTCTGATTCGCAAACTGGCGGAAAGTATAAAACAACCCATTTCGTACACCAGAATGGCAAGTATAGTCTCTTCAACTGGCAAGAAAATCAGTACTGATGCAACCATCGAATACATACAATACATGAATGAATCATGGCTGGTTCTGCCTTTTGAAAACTATATAGGAAAAATTCAGGACAAGGAAATGAACAGGAAGTACTATCTTATAGATAATGGTATTCTGGCTCTGTTCCTGATTGATCCAAACACTTCTCTTTTGGAAAATATCGTAGCCATAAATCTAAGACACAAATATGGTGAATGCTGCTACTTCTATAATACGCCGAAAGCTGAGGTTGACTTCTATATACCAGAAGAGGGACTTGCGGTACAAGTGTCATATTCAATTAAAGACGCTGAGACGCGCAAACGGGAAGTGGATGGACTTCGGGCTTTATCTTCAGTTTGCGATGTACGGCACTTGGTGATAGTAACAAAGGACGAAGAGGATACTATCGAAGAAGCAGGAACATCGATAACTGTCACTCCACTATGGAAATGGCTGTTGGATAATCAGTAATTGACAATGAGGTTGACGATATTGGTTTTGTGTCTGGGGGTACTGACGGCATGTGGGTCGCAGGGAGATGTGAAGAGGCATGGTGGAACTGAGGTCAAGATGCAGTACTCTACCCTACTCCGGATGAATGAGACTGACGAGGGGACAGAAGTGACAATAGTGAACCCTTGGAACACGGTGCAGGTCTTGCAGCACTTCGTCATCAAGGTGGCAAAAAAGAATGCAGCCGTCTTCATTGAGCCACACTGCGCATTGCTTGAGGAATTGGGCTGTAACGGTATGTTTTCAGACCTGAGCAAACAGTATGTTCCGAATGGAGAACAAATTGTAGAGATGAATGCCGATGCCATACTTGTATCTCCGTTTGAGAACAGCGGTGGTTTCGGAGGCATCGAGAAACTTGGCATCGACATAATAGAATGTGCTGACTATATGGAACCGACGCCATTGGGCAGGGCTGAGTGGATGAAAATGTACGGAAGATTGTTCGGATGTGGCGAGAAGGCCGATAGCCTGTTCGGTGAAGTTGAGAGGCTGTACCTTTCACTGAAAGACTCTGCCGAAACAGGTGGGGTGAGACCGAAGATAGCATGCGACCTGATTACTGGCGGAACATGGTACGTACCGGGTGGAAACAGCACGATCGGTCACATAATAGAGGATGCAGGAGGTGATTACCTCTTCGCCGACGAACAAAAGAACGGATCTTTGGCCTTAGCTCCTGAAACTGTTTTCGACAGATGTGCCGATGCAGATATTTGGATCATCAGGTACAGCCAGAACAAGGACATGACTTATGCCCAGATGGAAAAAGACGATGCAAGATATTCAAGGATGAAGGCATGGAAGGAACGTAATGTATTTGGATGCAACCTCAGTAACATAGATTTCTTCACAGAAACGCCATTTCATCCGGAGTTGCTGCTGAAAGACATTATTGGCATCATACAAGGAGAAGAAACAAGATATTTCAAAGAACTGGAGCACAACAAAGCCATATAATAGTCACAAAATACATGAGCAAGAAAACGTTATACATCGTATTGGCTGTTATGATAGCAGTTCTTTTTGCAGCTGGGTTATTCTTCGGGGCAGTCGATATTCCTGCAGGAGAAGTATGGAACATAATCACCGGTGGTGAAGCAGAGAAGGAAACATGGGGTTTCATAATTCTGGAATCACGTCTGCCTCAGGCACTGACAGCACTGCTCTGTGGTGCCTCACTGGCTGTTTGCGGTCTGATGCTCCAGACGGCTTTCGACAACCCCCTGGCCGGTCCTTCGATCTTAGGCATCAACTCAGGAGCAAGTCTCGGAGTGGCATTGGTGATGCTTGCTACAGGAGGAACAATCACAGCCGGAGTATTCTCAATGACTGGTTTCCTATCCATCATCGCTGGAGCATTTTTCGGGTCGATGGCGGTAATGGCTCTTATTCTGTTCTTCTCCACGATAGTCAGGAACAACCTCACACTGCTGATTCTCGGAATAATGGTGGGCTATGTGTCAACATCTGCAATATCCCTGCTGAACTTTTTTGCCACAGAAGAAGGTGTGCATAGCTATGTGATATGGGGGATGGGGAATTTCACAGGTGTCTCTATGGCTCAGATGCCTTGGTTTGCAGGTATGTGTATCATAGGACTTTCAATGGCGATACTGCTGACCAAACCTCTCAACGCATTGCTGTTAGGCGATCGATATGCTGAGAACTTGGGAATCAGTATTAAGAAGACAAGAAACCTTCTGCTGATTGCAACAGGAATACTGACATCTGTGACAACGGCATTCTGCGGTCCGGTGGCATTTATCGGACTTGCCGTACCACATATCGCAAGAATGTTGCTCTCAAGCAACAATCACAACAGTCTGATGCCGGTTACAATGTTAGCCGGTGGTGTTGTTGCACTGCTCTGCAACTTGCTATGTTCACTTCCAGGGGAATCGGGCATCATTCCACTTAACGCAATTACTCCACTTCTCGGTTCACCAATAATAATTTATGTTATAATTAGAGGAGTCAATAAACACTAATACTTGTATAAAACGAAATATTTTCATATCTTTGCATCACGAATTGTGAATTCAATGCAAAGATATTATCTATACATATTATTCTTGGTATCCGTGATGCTTGCAGTACCAATGCAGAGTACTGCAAAAGACAAAAAGAAGAAGAATGAGCCTATGACCAAAAACTTTGAGCCGGACCCGCTTCCTTTTTCGTCGAAAGCAAAGCCAGACACCCCGGCACCGAAGGTCAGAGAGCCAAGGGCCTTCAGCATCCAGGTATCAACAGACAAGGAAGGGGGAATTCAGGGTATAGACGTCAGTCACTATCAAGGTAAAATAAACTGGAAAGAGGTTGCGAAGACCAACATCCCAAAGTTTGTATATATAAAAGCTTCTGAAGGTAAGTCACTTGTCGATGAATTCTACAACGAATATTTCACACAGGCGAAAGCACATGGTTTCAAAGTAGGAAGCTATCATTTCTTCCGACCCGGCATCGATGTAGAGGTGCAATACAAGCTGTTCATCGGAAACATCAAGGTCAAAGAACAAGACCTGCTTCCTCTGATTGATGTGGAAATCATGACTGGAGTGGAAAGCATTGAGATTTTCCAGAGAAGGCTCCTGACTTTCTGCAAGTTGGTTGCTCATGCCTTCAACGGGCAGAAGCCAATCATATATACCGGAAAGAACTTCTATGACAAGTACATCGCGTCAAACAGCCAACTCCGTCAGTATCAATTCATGATTGCAGCCTACCAAGACAATCAGCCTCAGTTAGCCAACGGAGACGATTATCTGATATGGCAATACACAGGAAAAGGTAAAATGAACGGTATCAAAGGAAATGTAGATAGGAGCCGCTTCGTGGGGACCCACACACTTTCAGAAATTCTTGTGGATCAAAAGAAGATACCTAAATAAATCCCGCAACTAAAAAAACAAACAATATGTATTCTACGACTCAAAAACTCCCACAAAGGACTGTTGATGCCATATCGACATCATGCATGATACTCTTTGCCCTGTTCAGCTTCTTCTACCTATATTTCCTTCAGGCAGAATTGCTGTCAGAAGCTCAGTTCGCGTTTTCACATGGTGTAACGACATATTCGCACTTCTTCGGTGCACTGATGATCACAGTCATTCTGATATTGGTTCAGTTTGTCACTGCCCGTCTCTCAAAACTGAGCGGCAAGACATATGCTGTTACTTATTTCCCCTCGTTCATGCTATTGGCTGTCCTGTCAAGCATAGACAGGGATGTTCTTGCACACTTCTCATTCGGAAGCTGGACGTGGATTATGCCACTACTTTTAGTTTTATACGGTCTTGTGGTTGTAATAATAAAGCAGATTTCCTTTCATTTCTCTTCGTTTGATGACGAAAACCACGTAAGTCGGTATCTCTGGCCAAACTACCTCATCATGCTTATCATGATCCTATGGTGCGGTTCGATGCAAAATGCAGACGATGTATTCATGTATGAACTGAAAGCAGAACAATACATCATCGACAGGAAATACGAAAAGGCAGCCAATGTGGGTAAGGAATCGCTGAAGACTTCACCCCGTCTGAATCAACTGAGATGCTATGCTCTGGCACAACTCGGCAGACTTGGCGAAGGATTGTTTGACTATCCTCAACCATATGGCGGTGCTGGGTTGATAGATATTTCCGATACTATGTCTTACGAACGTTTCACAAGCCGCGATGTATGTGAAGCACTGGGTACATACTGCGGAAAATCCATAAAATCAGTAAATAGATATTTTGAAATTGTAATGGAAAGCGAGACGGCACAGAACGACACATTAGTCGGTGATTACTATCTCTGTAACCGTCTGCTGAACAACGATCTTCAGGGTTTTCTGGAGAAGTTGCCTGTATATTATAATATCACAGACTCAACCCCTCTGACAGACCTGCCTCGAATATACAAAGAAGCACTTGTCGTTGAGGCAAGTGCTATAAGTGAGGATTCCCTGAACAACTTCTGCGATTCGCTCATCCTACAGTCATTCCGTGATTACAATGCTCTGCAGGATGAATACAAAGACGACACTGAACGTCTGAACTATTCGCGCAGGAACTTCGGGAATACATTCTTCTTCCACAAAGACTACTCTGACAACTCAGCTCTTCTTTCTGAGTACGACCGCTGAACGGGCTGGAATATAGAGTTTCAGCCATCCTTTTTCATCGCCAGCATACAGATCATCATGCATGGTGAAATGTTCGATGCTGTCATCCGATGAACCGAAGCCACCAAAAGATGTTGAGTCGGTATTGAGGGCCACACCGTACGAACCCTCCGGAACAAGGAACGGATAGTCTGTAAATGACTTAGAAGGGCTGAAATTGAAGACAAACAGCAAGCCACCTCGTCTGAATGCGAGTATCTGATCGCCGTCATTATGCCATATTTCATCAACCGGAGTTTTCTGGATATCTTTTTCTACTGATATGACATGCATCATCGCAGAGTCAAAATCACCAAGCCAATGATAACATAGTTCCTTGTTGTCAACAAGATTCCACTGACGTCTTGCGTACTTATGACTCCAGCCATTACCCTGCCGAGGGAAGTCAATCCATTCCGGATGGCCGAATTCATTACCCATAAAATTAAGGTATCCACCGTTTATAGTGGATAAAGTGAGGAGACGTATCATCTTATGAAGCGCAATACCACGTGTAGCTGCAAAGTTTTCATCTCCCTTGCGGAAATGCCAGTACATATCAGCATCAACAAGACGGAAGATGATTGTCTTATCTCCCACAAGTGCCTGATCGTGACTTTCTGCGTATGAGATGGTCTTCTCGTCTTTACGGCGATTGGTCAGTTCCCATAGCAATGAGGATGGTTTCCAGTCCTCGTCCTTCAGTTCCTTGATGGTCTTTATCCAATAGTCTGGAATATTCATTGCCATTCGATAGTCAAAACCATATCCACCTTTTGCATATGACATGGCAAGTCCCGGCATTCCACTTACTTCTTCGGCTATCGTGATAGCCTCCTTACGAACCTCATGGATAAGCAGGTTTGCAAGAGTAAGATAGCATATCGCCTCCGGATCCTGATGACCATTATAGTAGTCAGCATAACCACCAAATGACTCACCCAGACCATGACTGTAGTAAAGCATCGACGTTACTCCATCAAAACGATATCCATCAAAACGGAATTCCTCAAGCCAGTACTTACAGTTGGACAAAAGGAAATGAAGCACCTCATTCTTTCCGTAATCAAAACAAAGGCTGTCCCATGCCGGATGCTCATGACAATCGCCTGGCATAAAATATTGATTTGGATCGCCTGCAAAGTTTCCGAGTCCCTCAGATTCATTCTTTACAGCATGGCTGTGAACAATATCCATAATGACCGAGATACCATTCTGATGGGCAGTATCAATCAGTTCCTTCAGTTCCTCAGGTGTACCGAAACGGCTGGAAGAAGCAAAGAAATTACTGACATGATATCCGAAACTGCCGTAATACGGATGCTCGGCAACAGCCATAATCTGAATACAGTTATATCCGCCGGCTACTACACGTGGGAGGACATTGTCCTGAAACTGGCGATAGGAGCCTACAATTTCGGCATCCTGAGCCATGCCAATGTGGCACTCATATATCAAAAGAGGCGATTTCTTCGGTTTGAACGATTTTGTCTTCCACTGATATTCCTTTTCCGGAGCCCATACCTGAGCGGAGAATATCTTGGTTACAGAATCTTGTACGACACGATTGCACCATGCAGGGATGCGTTCGCCACATCCACCTGTCCAATGTACACTGAGTTTGTAAAGCTGACAATGCTTCAAAGCATACTCGGGGAGAGAAATCTCCCACACTCCATTTTCAAGTCTGGTAAGCTGGTATTGCGGCATTTCATGCCATCCGTTAAAATCTCCGACAAGGAAGATTTCCGTCGCATTTGGAGCCCACTCGCGAAACACCCATCCCTGAGACGTTTTATGCAGACCGAAATACAGATACCCATCCGCGAAGTCTGACAACGTATGGCTGCCTCCATGTGTAAGCTCGTTGAGTTTCCAAAGTACATGGTCATAACGCCCTTGTATGGCATCCTCAAAGGGACGAAGCCACTTATCATTTTTGACAAGAGCCAATCGTTTCCGCGCGACCATACAATCAGGCTTTTACCTTGAAAATTATCTTGTGAAGATCATCGCAATCACAGATTGCAGGAGCATGACCATCCTGAGGGAAAAAGATGACGAACATTCCAGGGTAAATCGTTACATACTGCTGAGGTTCACCATCATATAGAGTCATATCAATAGATGCGTCGTATTCTGCCGCCGGAAGTTCCACGCGTGGTGTGTACCCCATAGTCTCCGCATGGTTAAGCGGGACCTGAATATCAATCATAACATTGTGAGTTTCAAGTTTGGGCTCTCCCTTTTTCTTCCCTTTACAGAAATTGAAATTTGCAAAAAGATCATCACCTTTAATAGACACCTTACCTGCTGGTTGTTCATTGAGATTTGTTGTCTCAATGAATGTCACTACATCTGCAAAAAGAGGATTGAGTGACACATAGTTCTTTAGGTTCTCAAGTTTATCAATAATCATAGCAAAACTGATTTATTGTTAAATATCGGCCTTCCCTCTATGGTAATGGCCACTTCTTATCACTTTTCCGTTTTTATCGCGTTCCACGAAATTTCCATCGCGTACATCATCAAGATAACTTCCTTCAAAACGGATTCCATCGGCAGCTTCTTCGACGAACTTTCCGTTTTTCTTACCTTTCACGAAATGGCCTTTAGCTTTCGACCCGTCTTTCATGCGCATTATTCCGTCACCGTGCATCTCGCCATCAGCCCATTCGCCATCATAGAGTTCTCCAGTTTTTGATGTATATTTTCCAAGACCATGTTGCTTGTCGGCGATCCAATAGCCTTCATATTTTGAACCGTCAGGCCACGTAAATGTACCGAAGCCCTCCATCTGACCATTTCGGAACGATCCGACATACTTTCTTTTGTCAGCATATGTGAATATTCCCTGACCGGAACGCTGACCATTAAGATACTCGCCCTCAAACTTATCACCATTGGCAAACACATAGATTCCCTTACCATTCATGAAGTCGTCTTTCCACATTCCATCATATCTGTCGCCTGAAGAATAGTAGTATATGCCTTTGCCGTTTCTCATGTTATTTGCCATCTGACCTTGATAGCGATTGCCATCAGCCCAGTCATACTTACCGATACCGCTTTTCTTATCTTCAAGCCAACCTCCCTGATAGGTCATTCCATCCTTCCAGATATATGTTCCGTTTTCGTCTTGGCGTTTGTCCATATGCCACTGACCAATATATTTGTCACCATTATGATAATACATTGTACCCTGACCTTCCTGATAGTCCTTGTACCACATACCATCATACTTGTTGCCATTCATGAAAGTATATACGCCCTGACCATGCTGATGATCCTGATACCAATAACCTTCATACTTTTCACCATCTGTAAAAGTATAGGTTCCATATCCTTCACGCTTTCCCTTCACATATCCTCCCTCATAAACATCGCCATTAGGAAATTTGGTAATCCCCTTGCCGAAAGGCTTACCTCCGACAAGATCACCTGTATAAACAGACTTGTCCTTAAAAACATATGTGCCTTTTGTTTCTTTCTGGGCATAGGCAGTTATCATGCCAATTGTGAATAGCATAATAACACAAATATTCCGGTAAAATAATGTCATTTTCATTTTGCAAATTTACTAAATTTCTATATCTTTGCAAAATAATTTTGATAAGTATGACGATTTTTCTAATTTCTTTTGCATTCATCATCTTCTGGTGCCTATTCCTTAACAAAATTGCAAACCGTATCGGAATACCATCACTGCTGCTTTTCATCCTTCTCGGACTTTTCTCTGGATGGATGGATGAAGCTGACACAGAAATGCTGAGCAATGTAGGAGATACGTGTTCCATAGCACTCATTTTCATCATGTTCTATGGTGGTTTCGGCACTAATTGGAAGACTGCACGACCTGTAGCCCTTGAGTCGGGACTATTGGCGACCATAGGCGTATTCATTACTGCCGGGATAGTAGGCAGCTTCTGCTACTGCATACTCCACTGGGGGCTTGTAGAGAGTTTCCTCATGGGTGCCGTCATAAGTTCAACAGACGCTGCAACTGTATTCTCTATACTGAGAACGCACAACTTAGGATTGAAGTACAATACAGCTCCTATCCTGGAGATCGAAAGCGGTTCGAACGACCCTTGTTCATATATGCTAACCTTGGTCCTGCTTACTGTCTTACAAGGCTCCATTACTGGCGGTGAAGTGGCATGGATGATATTCACGCAGTTGGTATTTGGTGCTGCATGTGGACTCGGAATAGCATGGCTGGCAGTGAAGATACTCAAGCATGACAAGCTACCTGAGGGCTTTGACATGATGTTCTTCATAGCTGTGGCGATATTGGCATACGCTCTGCCGAATATTCCAGCAATAAACGGCAATGGATATCTCAGTACATATATCGTCGGTATCGTGCTTGGCAACTCTGAATTCCGTAACCGTAAGGCGATAGTCCATTTCTTCGATGGAACGACAAGTCTATGCCAGATCATAATCTTCTACTTCCTAGGCTATATCTGCACTCCTGCAAAGTTGCTTCCTGCACTCGTTCCAGCAGTGCTGATATTCCTTTTCATCTCATTGGTAGCCAGGACTTTTGCAGTAAGTTCAATTCTGCTGCCGTTCAGAAAATACCGTCAGCATCTTAACCAGATAGGCCTTGTTTCATTTGTAGGTCTGAGAGGAGCCGCCTCAATCGTATTTGCCATCATGACACTTACCACAACAGGCATTGTGGGTCTGGATCATGACATATTCAGCATCGTGTTCGTGATTGTGCTGATTTCAATCCTGCTTCAGGGTTCACTCATTCCTAAGGCCTCAAGGGTTTTCAACATGATTGACAAGAACACTGATATCCGTCATACATTCACAGACTTCAGTGAGAACTCAGAGATCTCATTCGGAAGGATTACATTGGACGAAAACAGTTCGTGGGCTGGAAAAAACATAAAGGAACTCTGTCTGCCTAAGGAAATTCTCATATCCCTGATCATACGTGACGAGGAACGAATCATTCCAAGAGGGCATACACATTTGCTACCAGGTGATACCATCATCATAAGCAGCAAGTCCTTCAATGAAGAGACAGAACATAACATCATTGAGCACAAAATATCAAACGAGAGTGAATGGATAGGACAGACAATAAAAGACTATGCTCACAAGAAAGGAAGTGACGCTCAAATCATTTTAATCAAAAGAGGCAAAGACTCCATCATTCCCAATGGTGATACAGTATTCATGAGGAACGATATACTGATAGTTCTCAAATTCGATAATAAAAAATAATTATTGCTTCGTTGCCAACGAATCGGGCATATAACTATTCCATTTATCCTCTGACTTAGGTTTACTCAATGTAAGGCACAGCAAGTCCGAGAAAGTTCCGTTGAACACATTTATGTCAACCTTTGATTTAATTCCGTCAATGGTTCCTACATCTGTGTGCTGCCAGAACTTCCATTGGCCGGTATAAGCCAATTCTTCAACGTAGTAATGGGCTATCCAATATGGATACTTGTCAAATTCAGGTCCACTGAGATAGTCTCTTTTCATAGAGTATGATGTATATAAAATAGGTGTTACTCCGTAATGTTTCTCTACAATATTCATCCAGTCAAGAATACCTTCGCGAATCTGACGTGGAGTATAGCTTCCCAACTGTTCAACATCAAGTACGGGGTATAAATCCCTGTCTTTCAGATCTACCACATTGCAGAAGAACTCTGCCTGTTCCTGAGGTGTGCTTTTTGTGGAAAAAACATGATATGCACCTCTGATTATCCCATGTTTTCTGGCTGAAGCGAAGTTGTAGACAAAGTATTCATCAAGTATTGTCTTTCCCTCCGTCGCTTTGATGAAAACAAAACTTACAGGTTCCCCGTCTATCCGACTGTCAGACAGCGAATCCCAATCGATTTCCTCTTGATAGTGTGACACATCAATACCTCTGACAGTTGCAATAGGAAAGAAGACAGGACGATTACGAGCTTGCCATTTCCTGATATAAGGACTTGCTATATAAAGCCCGAAAATCAGAACAACAATAATTGCCAGTCCCCACACAAATGGTGTAGGAACTGGCATCTTGATTTTTTTATTTTTGCGATTCTTTGTCACAACCGATCAGCACTTTTCAAGCTGAAGAGTCTTTGTCGGCTGATCACATACCTCCGTTGGTCCCCAGTACTGGATTGGACCTGGATAGACGTATGCTGTCTGTTTTGCCCATTCAGCACGCTTGGAAGCAAAGAACTTGAATGGTGCGCCGTCGAGTTCTACCAAAGCCTTACGGATAACTGGTTTCATAGCGCCATTACGACGTTCCATATTCATCATCATTGTGATAGGCACACCACCTGCAATCCATTCTGCAGCAGGAGCCGTTGTATTCTTGATGATTGACATGTATCCTGTCTTGTCGTTTGCGATAAGGCGTGAAGCATTGAAACCAAGTGAATAGCAATAGTCTGCATCATAATTTGACGGAGCTGCACAACGGCCTTCGTAACCGAAGAAATGGTGCTGTGCTGAGAACTTGCCATTATACTTGCCTTCTTCCTTCCACTGAGCGAGTTTGGTAGCAACCATAGCTGAAAGGAGCTTTTCTGTCTCAATGAGTGATACCTGTACATTTCCATGAGGGTCACGGTCAAGACAGAGTTGGAGTTCAACTTCCTTTGGAAGTGATTCAAGCACTGCAAGATTGTCTGCAGCAATATGACTCTTCACGAACTTCACCTGTTCATCCTTTGAACCGAATACACGGCTTTCACCAGTTGCAGGATCGGTAAGTACCTCATTCAGTTCTGCAATGAGTTTCTTGATTGCAGGAATGAATTCGATAAGTCCTTCCGGAACGAGGACTGTTCCGAAGTTATTACCTTCAGCAGCACGTGCAGCAACTATCTCAGCAAGATATGTTACTACGTCATCAAGCGACATTTCCTTTGCTTCCACTTCCTCGGAGATAAGACATGCGTTTGGCTGAGTCTGAAGAGCACATTCAAGTGCGATGTGTGATGCAGAACGTCCCATCAGTTTGATGAAGTGCCAGTA
>DCGE01000120.1:0-3977 GCA_002314525.1 Prevotellaceae bacterium UBA1786
GTGACTTGGTTTTTCGAGATCAAGATGACGAAACGCAAGGATGACTATTTCGGGGCGGCAACGCTGACGGAATGGAGACAGGCTCTGGCTGACCCTGATCATTTCAGGTTCGTGGTGGCAAAGACGAACGATGAGGAGAGTGAGTTCGAGTTCATAGAATACTCACCTGATGAGTTCTTTGAGTTCTCGACCATTCCTCCGTTCAAGATTTTCTTTAATATCAGTTTCGATGAGAAGAAAGTGAAGAGGAGCGGAAAGAAGGCGAGACGGGTTGCAAAGATGAGCAAGGATAACTTTAGGATTCTTGACGAGGCATTCAAGTCACTGAAACTCGGTGACTGAGAATGCAACGTGTAACAGGCGAAGCAGAATTGATTCCGAATAATGGAAATTTAAGAATGGCAGCATCTTTGATACGTTACAAAGATGCTGCTATTGGTATTGTATAGGGTTAAGTGTATATCCACAGGCCACATTTCCCATCGGTGGTATAAACGATGCTTTTTTCTACAGATAGATGAGGATTATCCTTGCTTATCACAAAAGAACGCAGTCTTTTGTTGTCCTGAAAAGTCCATAACGAAAGATAAGTAAGTCCCTTTCCGATATAGATACTGGTTAAAGATGGCAGGGAACTGAAGTTGTATTCGTCGACAAATTCTATGCTGTCAGGAATAACGAGATATTTCAGACATTTTGCTTTCCTGAAGGCACTTTCAGTGCTGCTTCTAGTATTTGGCAGACGAAAACAGGTACGGCAGATGTAGGTGGGATGACGTGGTGGGACAGTACATGCTCATGATAGGTGATGCCATGTGGTGAAGTGATGATGGTGTAGCTGTCATCGGTCCAGTCCATATCGGGACAGTCGGTGGTGGGAGGTGTGTCGCTGACGATGCCCCAATGCCCGCCGTTGAGGTCGGGGATCATGACGATGTCACCACGACGGAAATGTATCATTTCATCGGGGCGGCCGTGGAAGGGGTTGTTCCTGGCATCGTAGTTACGGACTAAGGACTCATCATGCAGTATGTCGCCGTATGTGTAAGTCCATTCCTTGAGATAGTCGGAGGGCTCCATCATGCAATAGAGTGCTCTCTCACGAATGAATGTGAAAGAGAGTTCCCGACCCTCTGCAAAGAAGTCACAGGACATCTCGTCAAGGTCGTTCAAGGCCCGTTCCTTAGTTGGGAACAGCCCGACGCATTCACGCAGGAGTCCACATTTCATTGTTCCGTTTTCTTCAAGCTGGCGACGGTATTCCTCGTCTGTGTATCGGTAGTTTTCGAGTTGGGTCCACATCTCCATTTCAAAGATGGTAGAAGAGTATATACCAGGGTAGATTTGAACCGATTTACTTGTATCACGGTGTTTCATTGCAGTTCGCCATTAGAGTTGATGATTCGTTGATGAGTTATTGACGTGTCGCACCAGAAATATTTGATACGTAGTATGTCCTGTGGTGCATAGAGTGAGTCGTGATACAGGTTCTGGAACGGATGGCACATAGTGAAGTTTTCGTCAGGCTGAAAACCTGCACAGGCACCGAAATATGTGCAAGGACTGTCGTGTTCCAATCCAAGATTCCATCTGTCACACGGCTGGTCAGGACTGCCGCTGAACTCCCGTTCGAAGAGCACATTGCCGCCGAGTTCTTCTATTCGTTCCATAAGCCAATCGTGATTGACGACGGTATCGTAGTCGGTGTGGGCGTCGGTTGTCTGTTCGGCAAATATCCTTCCACTTACCTGACAGTCGTTGTGCCAGTCTGACTTTTCGTCGTTCAGCCAGGAAGTATAGAGTGATGCCATCTTGTCAGTCATTCGGTTATGCAGATCAAGTAGATTGTTGTTGATCGCACGGAAGCGGTTGAATGACACTTGGTCGTTTCGGAACATCTTCGTGAGAATGCATTTCCTTTCAAAGAACAGCATCTTCAATGCTTCTCTGGTGTGTTGGATATTGCGGTTCCATGGTTCGTTCCTCTGCTTGTTGTCCTCATCGTAGACATCCTTGATGCATTGTTCCACCTCACATAGCAACTTAGGGAAATTGACATATCTGGACCATTGAAATATCAGGTTACTGACATGGAGTATGGACTTAGGGAGGTATCTGTATTCGCCTCCATAGTCATTATAGGGTTTGAAATGTGAAGGGGCTTCATGTCGCATCAGATAGTCAATGGTCTTGGTCGTGGACTTTGCATAGTTGTGGGTCAAGAAATGGCTTGGCAGGGTCTTTTCGTCTATCATTTTGAGTAGGTAGAACAGTCGTTGATAATTCTCTTTGATGTCCTCTCCGAGCACTTGGTCGTGGGCGGTATAGTGGCATAGGACATTGAGCAGTTGATCGTGGTGGAGCTCACCGAACTCCATGAGCATATGCTCAGTGAAGTCAAAGTCCGTCTGGCCATCTGGGCGGCCGGGCTTGTATGTGTTACGGCCAATGAACTGACGAAGGTCACGAACCGGATCTGTCACTGGGTTGACTACAAGTTTCGGTCCTTCAAAGTCAGCACACATGGCATAGTATCCACCCAGCGACGTGCCGGCTACGAGAGATACATCATTGTCAGCAATGAAGACATTGATTTTTGCCATCGAGGCCTTGGCATGGTGATCGACCTCGATGCTGTACCACTCGTATTCAGGATTATATTTACGCATATCCTGTACTGTCTGATTGTCAGGGCATCCGGCAAAGCCGTGGATCCACAGGATGAGTTTTCTGTCGTTCATAAGAGAATTTGTGCTGAAGGCATGATGCCGTTGTTATAAACGCAAAGATAGTATTTTATTTATTACAAACCAATTTTTTCCATGTACATTTCTGCAATTTGCAAGAAGGATGGAAATGAGTTCCGGTGTCAAAAGTGTCAGGTGTCACGGAAGGCCTGCGGCACGTTGGCTTTGGCCTTTGGCTGTTGGCTGGCTGGCGCGGTGAGGAGAGAGAGGGAAGGATGCCGTGCCTACGGGTATGTCATTTGTCATCTTGAATTATGTAATTATCGATTTGAGAATATGTGATATATCCTTTTTTAACGAGAGCGGATATTTTTTCCGTTCTAAACGCAGTCATTTCATATAGAATCTCATTATTACGTTTTCTCAATGGGGTGATAGCATGTTGGTATTCTACATTATTGATGATTCCTTGTTTCATTTGCGACTTGAACTCAGCCATTGCAGTTGCAAGAGATTCAATCTCCATTTCGGCATTATGTTGTCTTGTACGATACTCAGCACGTAGTGCATCAAGTTCTTCCTTGTAGTGTAAGATGCCAAGTTCATTGAACTGCTTTTGTAGATCATTGTATTGTTTCTCCAAGATGGAGTATCGTCTTTTAAGTATATTGGCGTGTCCTTCAGCAATGTCCAACAGTGTATCAAGTTCAGACTCACGGCTTTGACCTGCAGCCAGCAACAGATCGACAACCTCAGGGAGTGTGTATGCCTCATACATCTGTTTGGCCTTAGCATAACGCTTATTAATCTTCACTAATGTGCTCCACACATTAGAGAAGGAATCGTGAAAGATGCCTCTTATCTTACCATCAGGATATACACAGGTACAACGATTGCTTCCGCTGAGAGGGCTTCCTGCAATATGGCAAGTCAGAGCCACCCTACCCTTTTCGTCCTTTGTAACGGGATCACAGTTCAGCCACCATTCTATATATACTCCTAATGTTGGATTACGAAAACCAGATGTTCCTGTATATGCCAAACCGTTCTGTACAGGTACTGGCGCAAGAAACATGCGACTATCAGTAAGAATGCGATGAGCATTTCGGAAGAAGAGGAAAGCATTCTTGTAGAAAAAGTCTTTCAACTCGTCTTTGTCTGTCGTTTCCTTCTTTGCTTTAAGTTTTGAGCCTACTGTGAGGTACTCACCGGATGTGTCAATTGATAAATTGTCTTCACAATTGGTTTTTGGTTGTACTGCTTTAGGATAGCATACAAGTTCCGAACCAT
>DCGE01000120.1:4144-4744 GCA_002314525.1 Prevotellaceae bacterium UBA1786
TGAGGGACGAGGGACGAGAGGTGAGAGACGAGAGAAGAAGAGTGATGAATCAGCCCACTCTCCTTGAGTTGGGGCTTTCGTCCCAACAAAACCGCTTGGCGGTTTTCTCACGAACGACAGCCTCATCGATAGTAATTGTCATGTCCTTCTTCTTACGGAGGGCTGGCACTTCGAACATATAGTCTTTCATGACCGTATCGACAATAGACCTCAACCCACGTGCCCCCGTCTTCAGCAAGGTGGCGAGATGTGCGATTGCCTTCATGCCATCTTCGGTGAAAACGAGACGGACATCGTCCATTTCCATGAGAGCGGTGTACTGTCGGACAATGGAATTCTTTGGCTCATGGAGTATTCGGACAAGGTCATCCTCCGACAAGGCATTGACATTGGCAATGACTGGGAATCGTCCGACAAGCTCAGGTATCATTCCGAAATCACGGATATCCTGAGGGGACGCAAAATCGACATACTCCTTTATCTCCTCTTTGTTATCAGAGCCTTCAACAGTACCGAAACCAATGCTCTTCTTTCCGCCCATTCGCTTACGGACGATATCCTCGAGACCTACAAAGGCCCCCGAAAGGATAAAGAGTATGT
>DCGE01000143.1:0-3856 GCA_002314525.1 Prevotellaceae bacterium UBA1786
ACTCATTGAAGGCATCTGCACGAAGTGACTCATGAGCTAGTTCCTTCTTCAAGCGAGCAATCTCCGCCTGTAACGCTTTGACATCTGTACTCTCTACACCTGCTGCTGGAGTTTCTGAATTGATGGATGCTTTATGCTTCATAACCACGTGGGATTGGTTCTCGTCTGCAAAGTTACGAATCCATCTTGAAATTGTTGTCTCTCCGACTGGAATAATTCTAGAAATCTTTCTGCGTCCTATACCTTCTTGGGTATAAAGACGAATTACTTCATCATAATACTTGTTTCGTTTCTCACAATTGTACTTCCACATAACTGTTGGCTTTGAGAGTCAACTTTTTCTAGGGAAAGACAGGATGGTCATCCTGTGACAAAGCCGCTGTACAGTGATATCACAGCTATCGGTTCAGATACATACAAATGCAGGATTGGATGGGATGCCCATGTGATTGTGGATGGTAAAGGAAATGTGGTGAAATAACTCTTTACTGTTGATGAGAGTGTATGAGCAGCATTGAACAATAAAAAAATCTAATTTTTTCCTATTCCGTTAAAAAAGTGTGGTGTTTATTCTTTTATTCCGTTAAAAAAGTGTATCTTTGTACCGGTTATTACGTTATATAAGTGTAATAGCATTGTTTTAATCAACTCATAATAAGGATTATGGATAGATTTTTATACAATGACTTGTGTAAATGGAGGTCTTCGGATGGAAGAAAGCCGTTGTTGCTGTTCGGTGCAAGGCAAGTTGGAAAGACTTGGCTGTTGAAGGAATTTGGCAAAAGAGAATACAAGAATGTGGCTTTTGTCAGTTTTGACCGTGATGATGCGGCTTGTCAGTTGATGACTAACGAAAAGAGTGCGGAGAAACTTATAAGAGGACTGTCTGCCATTACAGGCATTGATATTACGCCAGGTGAAACACTGGTCATATTGGACGAGATACAGGACTGTCCAGTTGCTTTGACCAGACTGAAGGCTCTTGCAGAAGACGCACCGTACTATCATGTGGCAGCATGTGGCAGTCTGCTTGGCATTGCTCTGCATGAAGGGGTATCCTATCCTGTGGGCAAGGTTGATGAACTGTCCCTTTATCCTATGACTTTTAGTGAGTTCATTCTTGCCAATGGCAAGGAGAAAATGGAGCAGATTCTGAATGATTGCGATTGGGGACTCATCAATAGCCTTAGCGCTGAGTATATAGATCTGTTGCGTCAATATTACTATGTTGGAGGAATGCCAGCTGCAGTCAAGGCATACGTAGAAGGAAAAGGACTGAATGCAGTCAGGAAGGAACAGAAGCAGATTCTGAATGATTACGACAAGGATTTCAGTAAGCATGCTCCTGCCCGTGTAGTTCCTCGCATCAGGATGGTATGGCAGAGCATAGTATCTCAGCTGACAAAGGAGAACAAGAAGTTCATTTTCGGTGCGATGAAGAAAGGTGCCAGAGCCTCTGAGTTTGAAGAGGCCATACAATGGTTGACAGATGCAGGTATCGTATATAAGGTAAACCGCGTGACAACTGTTCAGATGCCATTGAAGTTCTACGAAGACCGAAATGCCTTCAAATTGTTTATCTTGGATGTGGGACTGATGGGAACGATGGCAGATGTACCTGCCGCTCAGATCATGGTGGGTGACAATATCTTCAAGGAATACAAAGGTGCATTCACAGAGGTTTATGTCAAATCGCAACTGGCCACAACAGATATCCCAACGTATTACCACTCTGTAGAGAATTCACGCATAGAACTGGACTTCGTTATTCAACTTCCAGACAACGTCTATCCGGTAGAGGTGAAAGCCGAGGAGAATGTAAAGGCAAAGTCTATGAAGGTGTTCATAGAGAATCATCCAGACCTCAAAGGAATACGCCTGAGCATGAAGAATTACGAGAACCAGTCATGGCTGGAGAATATTCCGCTATATGCATTCCGGGATTACTTGGAAAATAAGTGAGGTAAAGTTCAAACATCAAATATAAATACTGTATGAAACGCGAAAGACGTTTTGAGAATATAATCGCCCAACTTAATAATGACAGTTTAGTAAAGAACTCGTTCGATAGTACCAAAGACTATCATGTTTTTCTACGTGCAAAACAAATCTTCCTATGTATTCACAGGGAGAGCAATGAGATGTTCGCAATAAATATAGATACAAGAAATCTAGTCAGACTTTTGTCGCCAGAAGGTGAACTGGCAGACATTACCGAAGAGTTTTTCTCTGACGAAGCTCGCGAAAAATATCATAGTATGCTAGACAATTGTGGCGATAGTGGAATCAAAAAAAGTATGTGGATACATGACTATGATGAAAAGATCGCTGTTATCGAATTTACTGCTTACGATGAGGAGAATGATACAGAATTGAACATTTATGGAAAGATTGACACAAAATTCCAAATTGTAGAAAAGTTCAACTATAAAACTTATAGTACAGAGCTGCCACAAAGAATACCTGGTGTGGGAAGGGGGGTATATCCGATAGAGAAAATCTCTATAAAGCAACCAGACGTAAAGTTCTCCCTTTGGCGTTTTGTGCATGTAGTATATAACTATGCTATTGACCTGATTGACGAAGTTAATCAAATAGAGCATCTCTACAAGAAAAAGTGTAAGTATATTCCTTTTGATGTCTTTACTGAACAAAAAGGAATTCATAATTATTTGATACTCACAATAGAACCAAGTCTTTTGGCAGAAGGTGCATACTTTCTGAACATAGAGATTTTGTTCAGGTCTGGAATAGTAACCACTAAAGAAATCAGATACTGTCTCAATATTCAAGATCTGAGGCAGGTGCTGGTTGACAAAAAGTCCTTCAATGAGGAAGTCATGAAATGCCTTGATATTATCTTAGAAAATAAGTATAATGATGTATTATAAAAAATGAAACTGATATATTTTCACGGTTTTGGTTCATCAGCTCAGAGCGGAACCATTCGCACTTTACGCCAGATGTTACCGAAATTTGAGGTAATAGCTCCTGATATACCTGTAGATCCAGCGGAGGCACTTCCGCTCCTGAAACAGTTGTGCCAGGATGAGCAACCTGATGTTGTAATCGGTACAAGCATGGGAGGCATGTACGCACAGCAGATGTTCGGGCTCAATCGGATATGCGTCAATCCTGCATTTGAAATGTCTGTCAAGAGCAAAATGCTGAAGGTCGGAACTTTTGAATACTTTAAGCCGCGCTTAGATGGTGAGACGCACTTTACCATAACTCCTGACATCATCAAGCACCTTGCAGAAATGGAATCAAAGCAATTTGTAGGAGTTACAGAGGTAGATAAACCAAATGTATGGGGCTTATTTGGAAGTGATGACAAGCAGGTGAATGGAGAGCATATCTTCCGCAGGTACTACGACAATGTGATTCACTTCAACGGAGAGCATCGTATGAGTGATGAGGTTATTGCTACCGTATTGATTCCTCTTATTCGCAGAATAATAGGCAAGTAAACATAATGTACTATGCCAATAAACCGTAATGCACTTATACGATACAAGACCATTGACAGGATGTTGCGAGGTGGTCGTCAGGCAACGCTGGCGGAACTGATTGATTCTTGCAGCGATGCTTTGCTTGATTATAGTGGTCAGGCAAATGTGAGTAAGCGCACCATTCAGCATGATCTGCAGGAGATGCGCTATTCTGAGGCTCTAGGTTATTATGCTCCCATAGAAGTCAGGGACAGAAAGTACTACACTTACGGAGACCATAGGTATAGCATCACCAAGCTGCCACTCTCTCAGGAAGACATGGTGCAACTGTCCGAGGCTGTGGATGTGCTGAAGCAGATGAGTGCCTTCAGTGGTTTTGATGGCGTGGAGGATGTGGTGAACCG
>DCGE01000143.1:3926-6567 GCA_002314525.1 Prevotellaceae bacterium UBA1786
CTTGATAGCAACGAGCAACTGCGAGGTTTGAAATACATCACACCGCTGCATGATGCCATAACTGCTAAGTCACCCGTTTCCATCACCTACAAGTCGTTCCGTGCAACAGAACCAGTGACGTTCTGTTTTTCAGCTTATATATTAAAGGAATACAACAACCGATGGTTTGTATTCGGAAAGCGACATCATGGCCTTCCTGAATTTGCAGAACAGGTGGATAATCTTGCCCTTGACCGCATAGAAGGAATTACCTCAGCACCCAAAGAGGAGGGCTATCTCCGTATCAAGTCCTTCAAGCCAAACACTTACTTTCGCGACATGATAGGTGTTTCGCGCAATATGGACTCAACTGTAGAGCACATCTTGTTTAAAGTGAAGGCGGACAACGTGCCATACATCCGCACAAAACCGCTGCATCATAGCCAGAAGGAAATAGAGGTACACGAGGATGGCAGTGTCACTTTCTCCATCGACGCCATCCTAAATAAGGAACTGGAACAGAGAATCCTTTCCCACGGTGACAAGATTACAGTCCTCTCACCCCAAATGCTCTTGGACAATATAAAAGCCACAGTAGCGGGACTAAATGCCAACTACCAACAATGACACACCAAGTCTGATACCCGTTTTCGACCGGATATCAGGCTTTTTTCATATTTTTCTGTCATTTTTTGAAGAAATTTTTTCACTGCGCACAAAAACTGCGCACTTCCTGCGTACCTTTGCATCAGAAAACAAAAACGATGGGTATCCCGAAGGAAGTAGGGATATAGCCGTAATAGAAGCGGACCACAGATAGCCCCGGGAAACAAAGCAAAGCTTTGAGACTGCCACCCTGCAGCCCTGCGTTCCCTAAAGCATCTGATTAATCGAATTAAAGAAATGAATACTAATTCAGTATTCTTCAGCTCAAAAGGACTGACAAGCTCCAGCGCAAAGTACATCGCTGAGATTGCAAAGGAGCTCATACGCAGTTTGGAGACAGATCTTCAGAACATGTCGTTTGTCCAGGAGAAGGCGACCGAGTTAAGCTCGCAGACCACTCACCTGATGACGATAGGATATACTGAGGATGAGCTTAGAAGTATTGAATCCAAACTCGAACGTATCGTTCGCTATAAAGGACTTATAGCCTGGATACGTGAGGGTCAGAAGGAAAAAGACCGACTATCGGAAGAGATAGAGAAGATGTCTCCCGTGGAAGTCTGCAAAAAGATGGGTATCTCTATGCCAGAGAAGCCAGAAGAGCAGAGCGACCTCACAGAGCAGGAGTACATCGACAGCCTGCCGATAGAAGAGAGAACACGGATGTATTCACTCCAGGCGATAGCTGCCACATACGGCAAGCTTGTCAGCACATCGGGTGTTTACGCATCAGCACGAAAAGACTTACTTGAATTCAAGAAGAAGCCTTGTAAGTTCGAGGAGGTCAAGACGAAGAGGTATGGCAATGGTCTTCATGTCGTGAAGTATCACGAGCCTTCTGTTGATGAGTCCGTAGTCGATGAAGTCTTTTTCCACTTGCAGAACCATTACCGCGAGGTACAGGCAGAGTATAATGCATGTACTTACAAGGTAGAGGAAACCGTCAGATTGGAGAATCAGCGCCGAAAAGAGCATTACATCTCCCAGTTGGAGCAGCACAAGAACGATGTTCGCTGCATCAACGAGAAGGTGGAACTCTGGAAGGAGAAGAAACTCCACTGTATCTCTGGACTCAAGATTGCCATCCCGGCAGCCTTGAAGGAGGTATATGGCGAGGTGAACGCTGCAGGTAAGGAGTAATATTCATCTCAGTCTCCACTGACTAGAGCCGAAGAGGATGGGTATCGCCGAAGGAAGTAGGTGGTTGATCCGTAATAGAATAAGGTGGCAGATGTCCCACGCCCCCTTCATAGCCGGTCGAGAAATGACCGTGACACCCGCCCTGGTGCCTATAGCTATGGAAGACTCCATGTAGGATTTGTCTCAAGATTGCCTGTGAGGAATCATAATGTAAAAGTTCTACTCTCCTCAAAATGTTGATGAGCGCTTGTACTGTAGCGCCAACCTGATTTTAGCGGGTGAAGGAGAAGCGTTTTTCTCTGTCTCATTTGTTCAGGAGATAAAACAGTATTGATATTTGAATGCCCACGACTGTGTCTGCATGCATAAATGTGTAAACGCATTTGATTTAGCAAGTGTATCACTGCACAACTCCGTGGAAAAGAGCCCCTTTGCAACGATGGCTGCTATAGTTCATTGTCTTCATAATGATCTGCGCAAATTATATCAGCGATAAGAGAGGTCCTGATGAACCTTTGCCGGATCTGAATATAAGCTACATTGCAGGTGCCACTCTATATTCCGAAAGGAGCGGAGGCTTACAGATCGGGTGTCAGAGAGAGTTCTGAGCAACATGGGGTTGCAAAGTTGTAACCTAAGGAACGATGATATATCACTCGATAGACCTCGTTTTCATACCAAATAAAAAGGTAGTGAAACGAGGTCTGTTGTTTTTCTTTTTTTTTGCCGTTTTTTTCTATTGACTGATAGTTTAATGGTTACTTCCTACTCTAATACATCATAAAGAGATAAAAGTTTAAGATTTTATGGGTTTTACAGTTTAAAAGGTTAAAGACAATGAAGACAAGAATTTTTA
>DCGE01000193.1:0-3194 GCA_002314525.1 Prevotellaceae bacterium UBA1786
GCGGCATCTCCAGCCGATTCGGAAATCGAAGACGACGGAGGATAACACGAAGTGGCTTAACTCCTAACTGCGCCATCGGCGCTATACCCCTCTACTTATAATACAGGGCGAAATTGAAAAAAAAGTATACAAATTTTCCAATTATTTTCAAATTATTTTTCATTTTATTGATTATCAGGTATATACAAACTTAGGGTCAAAGGGTCAGGGTCAGGGTCAGTTTTTTTGATGTATGACCCTTACTGAGACTATAGAAATTATTATTATAATATAATATTAATATTATATTATAATAATAATTTCTATTCCACTTTCTCTCTCTCCCAATGGAATATGTCAAGGTCTAATTTTGACCCTGACCCTGACCCTTTGACCCTTTCAAAAGCAGGACATTTTCATATTATCAGCTTAAAAATGCTGAATGGAAATTGGATGCAAATAAATATTTTAAGATTTTTTCATATAAATTTTTATCACATCAGCTGTTTGCTGCGCATCGGACTGGTGGTTGTGCATCGCACATAGTGCGATTGACTTGAAGATTTTGGTGGGGTGGGGTATGTTTTTGGGCTGACTACAACCAATAAAAATCAGAAAAATAGCGGCACGATTCAAAATGCAGGAGAGAGGATACTTATGTTTGCTGAGTTTGTAAATCGGAATTTCAGGTGAATTTTTCTCCATAATTTGGTGGTTTGGGGCAAAGTTTGTATATTTGCAGAGTCAATCCATCTAAAAGATGGAGGAACTGAATTCATTAACTGCTATGGGACGTAGGGCCTTGATATTTTTCACTGTCTTTATGTTGGCTTCGTCGGTATTGGGACGGGCCGGTGAGAGGCTGCTGTTCGATTTCGTCGGTGGGATGAAGTCGGCTGTCAGGGTGACTGCTTCGGATATCTATTCGGAGGAGAAGGGCTATGGCTATGACCTCACTGACTATGCTCCGGTGGGGGGGGAGGGCACGAAGTTCTTTTCGGTGGCGCTGAAGGACGGCAACTACAGGGTGACTGTAGTCGTAGGTTCGAAGGTGCGGAGGGGCAATACTACCATAAAGGCCGAACAGCGCAGGCTCCTGCTCGAGGATATTGATACGAAGAAGGGTGAGAGGAGGTCGTTCACGTTCTGCATTAACAAACGCGGACCGTATGTCAGTGATGCTGACATGACGAAGGTGGAGGTGAGGAAGAACACGCTGGGACTGGACTGGGACGGAAAACTGACGCTGGAGTTCAACGGCGATGCCCCTGCAGTGATGTCGGTAAGCATTGAACCGACGGAGAAGTGTACGACGCTGTGGCTGTGCGGTAACTCCACGGTGGTGGACCAGGACTTCGAACCGTGGGCCAGTTGGGGACAGATGCTCCCCCGTTGGTTCGGCGACGGAGTGAGTGTGGCGAATTATGCGGAGAGCGGGTGGTCGATGACGACGCTGATGCACTCGCGCAGACTCAGACAGATGATGCCGAGGGTCAGGAAGGGTGACTACGTGTTCATAGAGTTCGGACATAACGACCAGAAGGAGAAGCAGGAGGGTGCGGGTGCGTACGGCAACTTCACCTCGCAGCTGCGTGACCTGATCGGAAGGGTGAGGGAGAAGGGTGCGGTACCTGTGCTGGTGACTCCTACCCAGAGGCGCAGCTTCGACGAGAGGGGCAGGATACGTGAGACTCACGGCGACTATCCCGATGCCATGAGGAAGGTGGGAAGGGATCTTGACGTGCCGGTGATCGAGGTGCACGACATGACGCGTACCTTCTTCGAGACATTGGGCACGGAGGGTTCGAAGAAGGCTTTGGTGCATTATGCTGCGGGTACTTTCCCGGGACAGACGGCTGCTCTGGCTGACAATACCCACTTCAACAACTACGGTGCATACGAGATAAGCAAGATGGTGGTGGAGGGCATGAAAAGACTGAGGCTGCCGTTTATGAAGCATCTGGCGGCTGACTGGAAACCGTATGATCCGGCAAGACCCGACGACTTCAGGACATTCAGCATGAGGGAGACTCCGATATACGGACTGGAACGTCCTGCCGGCGACCAGACGATAGTATGGCCCAACGCGGCTCAGGAGGCAAAGCCTTATACGAGATGGTGGTGGATGGGCAGCGCTGTGGATGAGGAGGGTCTGAGGTACTGCATGAGTGAGTTCGGCAAGGCTGGTATCGGCGGTGTGGAAATCACTCCGATATATGGTGTTCAGGGAAACGACGGAAATGAGATTCCGTATCTGTCGGCGAAGTGGATGGAGATGCTCGGCAAGACGGAGCAGTTGGGCAGGGAACTCGGTGTGGAGGTGGAGATGGCTACCGGAACGGGTTGGCCTTTCGGCGGACCGAACGTGCCGCCTGAGGAGGCTGCATGCAGGTTGGAGAAGAATTCGGACGAAGGTCCGGTGGTGGACAGGACGAAGCAGAAGGTGAAGCGTGCCGCTCCGGGTGGAGAGGGCTATGTGATAGACCATTTCGACAGGAAGGCGGTGGGACATTACCTCGAGACTTTCGACAGGGCGTTCGGCGAAAGCGGGGTGACGTATCCGCATACCTTCTTCAATGACTCGTATGAGGTGTATGGTGCAGACTGGACTCCTCGTTTCCTTGAGGAATTCAAGGTGCGCAGAGGCTACGACCTGAAGGACTGCTGGAAGGAGTTCGGTTCGGACAGGAGGATAGTGTCGGACTACAGGGAGACTCTCGGTGAACTGCTTCTGGAGAACTTCACCACCCAGTGGACCGACTGGGCACACAGACACGGGGCGATAACGAGGAACCAGGCTCATGGCAGTCCGGCGAACCTGATAGACATATATGCTGCCGTCGATATTCCTGAATGTGAGGGTTTCGGACTGTCGGACTTCGGGATAAAGGGTCTGAGAACCGATCCGGGATTCACGAAGAAGAACGACTCCGACCTGTCGATGCTGAAATATGCATCGTCGGCTGCACATATCAGCGGCAAGAGACTGGTGTCGTCGGAGACTTTCACATGGCTGACGGAACACTTCCGCACGTCGCTCTCGCAGTGCAAACCCGACTTCGACCTGATGATGGTGGCGGGAGTGAACCACGTGTTCTTCCACGGAAGCTGCTACAGTCCGAGGGATGCCGAATGGCCCGGCTGGCGCTTCTATGCTTCGGTGGATATGACTCCGGCGAACAACTGGTGGGCGGCGATGCCGGCATTCTCGAAAT
>DCGE01000193.1:3218-5171 GCA_002314525.1 Prevotellaceae bacterium UBA1786
CATCGAGAGGGTGCAGTCGTGGATGCAGTACGGCAAGTCTGACAATGACGTGCTGGTATATCTGCCTTATTACGATATGCTCTATGAACAGCCGGGACGCTTGCTGCAGTTCGATATTCACAGCATGGGCGAGAAGGCTCCGAAGTTCATAAGTGCCATCAATAAGATAGTCAGTGACGGATATGACTGCGACTACATATCGGACAAGTACATACAGCAGCTCAGCGACGAGAAGGGACGGCTGAGCATTGCGGGAACCAGATACGACGCGATAATAATTCCCGATGTGAGGTTCATGCCCCTGGAAACCCTGAAGAAACTGGTGGAACTGGCTCGGAAGGGTGTGAGGGTGATCGTGAACGGCACTCTGCCTGAGAACGTGCCGGGACGGGGCAGGAAAAGTCAGGAAGGGGAGTTCGGCAGGACGGTATCGGAACTGAGACATCTGCTGGCTAAGGACATCGGAACTGATCCCGAGATGATGAGGAAGGAGTGGGGACTGAGCACGATACGCAGGGCGAACGAGATGGGATATCACTATTTCATCAGTAACCTGCAGGGTAAGGATGTGGACTGCTGGACTGAACTGGCACGCGACGGTATGGGAGCGTTCTTCTTCAACCCGATGGACGGCAGCATCACGAAAGCTGCACTGCGCAGGGTGGGGGACAGAACGTCGGTACATATTCAGCTGAGGTCGGGAGAGAGTGTGGTGCTGTTGCTGACGAAGGACAAAGTGGATGCGGAAGGTATGAAGAACCATCGGTACTATCAGCAGGAACCGAAGGATGTGAAGATACTGAAGAACTGGACACTCACCTTCACGAAGATCGATGACGAGGAAGTCCGTACCGAACCGATCAGTATGGAACGCCCTACGGACTGGACGAAACTTGGCTATGAGGACGTGATGGCAACGGGTGTATATAAGACCTCGTTCACTCTGGATGAAGTACAGACAACCTTGCTTGATCTGGGTGATGTGAGGGAGACGGCCCGTGTGACCATCAACGGCAGGGAGGTCGGAACGTTGTTCGCTGTACCTTACAGGTATGACATTACGGAGTACCTGAGGGTGGGGGAGAATAGCCTTGAGGTGGAGGTGTGCAACCTGCCAGCCAACAGGATTGCGAAGATGGACCGCCAGGGAAAGGTGTGGCGGAAGTTCAAGGAGATAAACGTGGTTGACCTGTCGTACAAGAAGACCACATACGAAAACTGGAAACCGATGCCATCGGGACTTTGTTCGGACGTAAGACTGATGATTTCAAAATAGAAAAACTATATGAAGGCAAGATTTATTGATAAGAAAGACATTCAGGCCGTTGACGTGCCTGGGATAATGAGGGAGAACGGTATTGAGTACGGAACGATTGAGACCGTTGACTGGCCGAGTGTGTATCCATACGCACCGAAGACTCAGTTTGCCGTAGCACATAACGACGAAGCACTGCTCATCCACTTCAAGACAGCGGAGGAGGGTCTGCGTGCCTTCGTGACTGAGGACAATGGTGAGGTGTGGACCGATGCCTGTGTGGAGACTTTCTTCGCACCCGACGGTGATGACAGGTACTATAACCTTGAATGTAACTGCATAGGTAGACTGCTGCTGGGTTTCGGTACGGGACGCAGCGACAGGGTGCCTTCGACACAGGAGAACCTCAACAGGATTCTGCGTTGGACTTCACTGGGTCCGGAGGTTCGTGGCGAGGTGAAGGAAATGACTGAGTGGCAGGTGGCGCTCGTGGTTCCGTTCGGAGTGTTCCATCAGCATGACATCAAGTCGCTGAGAGGTGTCAGTGCAAAGGCTAACTTCTACAAGTGCGGCGGTTCTGGTGCATTGGAGCACTATCTGTCATGGAATCCTATCAAGACCGACAACCCTGATTTCCACAGACCTGAGTTCTTTGGGGAGATAGAGTTTGAATAGTATTAATCAAGAATAACTAACTG
>DCGE01000193.1:5212-6661 GCA_002314525.1 Prevotellaceae bacterium UBA1786
AACTACGATGAAGACTAATAGATTTATCCTGCTCCTGGCACTGAGTACAGCATCAATCGTATCTCATGCCCAGACTGATAAGGCAAGTGATAATGTGAGGGCATGGAAGGTGGCAGACTGTACTGTACCTTTCGACATAAACTATGAAGGTGAGCCATACAGGATAAGATGGGGCATGGATACTGCGTGGGACTCCGAGACGAATGTGAGGCGTGGCATTGCCTTCATCGGCAAGCAACAGATTGAACTTGCCCGCTGCTCGTTCAATCCCAACTGGGACCTGACGTCAGCCGGTGAACTGTCAAGTGGTCAGAAGAACAAACTTGCGAGTCGTCTGAACCATATCGGTCTGATTGGCAAGCATGTGGAAATACTCCTTAACGACGACCCTGTTGACGGAGAGGTCAAGGATATGTATAAGAACGATCCGACGAACTGGGCACGTCTGTTTGACAAGACTACGGAATATGCTCAGAACAAGGGATTCAAGGTTGTAAGCATTGCTCCGTACAACGAACCGGATTACGGGTGGGGACAGGGTTCGAAGGCTGACTTCCTGAATATCTGCAAGGCAGTGAGAAACGGACAGTTTCCACGTCTGGACACTATCAGACTGTGCGGTGGGAATACGTTGAACGACGACAAGGCTCTGGAGTGGTACAACTACCTGAAAGCCTATCTTGAGGAGGGAAACACACATCAGCTGGCAGGCAGTTTCGATAACTATGCCAAGTTCTTCACGCAGGTGAAGGCTGACGGCAAGATAGGTACTGCCGACGAACTCCACAACATCATGGAGGCGATGGTTGGAGTGCAGTACGGAATGACTCAGGGTATATGGTGGGGCTTTGACGGTCTGGCACGCGGTGAGTTCTGCCGTGCCAGTTTCGGCGACAGACTGGCTTATGCTGAGTCGCGTGACACATGGACGGCTGGTTCGGTGTATCGGAACACGTTGGACAACAGATACGAAGCATTCGTGGGGACCAGTGAACGTCAGGCAAACAAGGCGAGCTATCTGTTCGTGAGCAAGGATAGGGATGTGTACTATGACGGATACGGTCCGCAGAGGGAGTTCCTCGTACAGACTCCGGGCGGAACAGGTTACCAGCAGGGTCAGACGAATGCCGAGCGGGTGGTCTTCATAACCTTTGGTGAGGACGTGCAGCCGGCACCTGTTCATGGTACCTATCTCCTTATGAACAAGGCCACGAAGATGGTTGTGCAGCCGCAGAACGGTGGGTCGAATGACGGAACGGGACTGGTGCTGGCTAAGAACGGCAAAAAGAACTACCAGCAGTGGATGGTGAACCATGTGGATTCAGCACACGGAGGGGATTTCAGTTATTGGACGATCAGGGGCGTGGCTTCGAATAAGGTGCTTGACGTATGGAACTGGAGTCTTTCGAACGGAGGAGCGGTGAATCTGTATTCAGGTTCAGAAGGTGA
>DCGE01000193.1:6676-9915 GCA_002314525.1 Prevotellaceae bacterium UBA1786
AACGAACTGTGGTGGCTGGAATATGCGGGTGACGGCTATTACTTCATTCACAGCAAACATAGCAATCTGGTTTTAGGTGCCAACGGAACGGCTGCCAATTCGGCTGTGGTACAGCAGACGAAGGCTTCTGCGGAGACCACGAAGAACCGTCAGCTGTGGAGATTCATACCTGTAGATGCTGAGTGTGAGACAGATGCTCCTTCGGTACCTACCGGACTCAAGGCTGTGGGTCAGTCGGCAAGTATCGTGCTCTCATGGAACAAGAACGAGGAGGACGACATGTGCGGCTATACTATTCTGCGTGCCGACAGGGAAGACGGTGAATGGAACACGATAGCCAGATGTGTGAAGGGAACGGAGTTCGTGGATAATCTGTGTGAGGAGGATGTGGACTATATTTACAAGATAAAGGCAGTAGACAGGACATGGAACTCATCGGCGTTCAGTGACTCGGTGACAGTCAGGACGAGTGGTGAGAAGACTTTGGTCATGCGTCTGGAGTTTGACGGTGATCTGAAGGACCAGTCGACGAATGTCCTCGACGGAGTGCATTTCGGTGAACCTGTATATTCCTCAATATCGGCTCTGCGTCGTTCGGGTGAGAAAGCCCTAATCCTTGACGGCAAGAAATACGTGCAGCTGCCGTATTCCGTCGGAAACATGAGGGAATTGACGGTGTGCGGGTGGTTCTACCAGAGGAGCAACCAAGCCGCCTGGCAACGTTTGTTTGACTTTGGAAACGGTACGGATCAGTATATGTTCGTCACACCTAACTCAGGCAGCGACATGAGGTTCGTCATCAAGAATGGCGGCGACGAGGAAATCATCAGCATGAAGAAGATGAGTACGACACGTTGGCATCATGTGGCTGTGACTATGAGTGAGGAGAAGGTGTGCGTCTTCGTCGACGGAGAACTCATGGCTGAATCGTCGGATATGAAGCTGCGTCCTTCGGATATCAAGCCTGTGATGTGTTATCTTGGCAGAAGTCAGTTCGTGAGCGACCCTCTGTTCTCGGGGTATGCCGACGACTTCAGGATATATAACTACCCATTGTCGGGCGAGGAAATCAAGGTGCTTGTAGATGAGGCTACGGGAATTGTTGAGACGAGAGACGAGTCCTTCGACCATTCGACTGACTCATGGCAGGCGAAGGCTCAGGAACCGGGACGGGAGTATTACAATCTCTCCGGACAGAAGGTGGGGAATGACTACAGGGGAATAGTAATCAGTAACGGAAAGAAAATACTTAAGGTGAGTTCTATAAATTCACCGAATAAGTAATAAATTTTAAATATGGGTGATATCATTCTTTTCAGCACTTTTGACTTTGTTTCGGTATCTTGCTGTTTGTCAGTCAGTCACGATGACTACATCGTTCCTTCCATCCGCACAGCAATCTACTCGAAACAAAACTCAAAATTGCAAGAAATGAATTTATAGAACCCACCTAAGAAATAACTATGGCAACAGGAACGTATCTCAAGAGTATAGAGGTTGACCAGCTGTGGGATGGCGGCAGACATGTGAAACTGGATTTTCGGCTGGGAGTGAATGTGCTCAGTGGAATGAACGGTATGGGAAAGAGTACCGTGATATCGAAGATTGCAAACAGTCTGCAGATGTTGAACAAGGGTGAGAGCCTGGTTGATTACGGTGTGCATATCTCGGTGTTCCCAGAAGGAGCGACCAGTCTGAAGTATAACTTCCTCAAGAGTTTTGACAGTCCGCTGATGACGGCATCGCAGATTGCTTCGATTACCGACCCGGAGGTGAAGACGTACCTCGACTGGAAACTGTATAAGTTGAAGACGAAGAACAACCTTGTGGAAAACACGCACTGGGATGCCTTCTGCGACTTGATAGACAGTCTGTTCTGTGATACCGGCAAAAGGATAGACCGTGAAGATGGCTCTGTCAGTTTCTTTCAGGGTGATGACATCATCTCGTGCTACAAGCTGTCGGCCGGTGAGAAGAACCTGCTGATCATCCTGCTGACAGTGTTGCTGGAGAACCAGGAACCGTGTGTGCTGCTCCTGGATGAACCTGAGATATGTCTGCATATAGACTGGCAGCAGCATCTTCTTGAGCATATCCAGTCATTGAACCCGAATGCACAGATCATCCTCTCCACCCACTCTCCAGCAATAGTGATGGACGGCTGGTTGGATACTGTGACGGAAATCACTGATAGTTTTGTTTAGAACCGGAGGCTCGTGGGAAGTAAACTGACAGAAAACATAACGTCTCAGTATTTCAACGCAGCGAATCATCTGAGGCCTAAGAGAAAGAAGATGAAGGTCATAGCATACGTGGAAAGCTATGACGACATCTCCTTCTGGCGTAATATCCTCAATGAATTCGAGTCGGACTCGCTGGAATTCGAGGTTGTGCTGCCTTCGCGCACATCACTCTCCAGAGGGAAGAAATCGGCTATCATGAACGACTTGGGCAAGAATCTGGGAACGAGTCTCATTGCGTGTGTTGATGCCGACTACGACTATATGATGCAGGAAGCATCGGCATTCAGCAGGGATATGCTGAAGAACCCGTTCGTGATACATACCTTTGTGTATGCAATAGAAAACTATCAGTGCTATGCACCGAGTCTGCATAATGTGTGTACTTCATCGACGCTGAACGACAGGAACGTGTTCGACTTTGAGACGTACCTCGAGGTGTATTCACGGATAATATATGATTTGTTCGTATGGCAGGTATGGAGTCATAGGACTGACAGCGCTGAGAAGTTCTCGATGGGTGCGTTCAACAATATCGTATCAATCAAGAAAGTAAACTTCCAGAATCCGGAACAGTCGTTCGATTTTCTCAGGAAGAACGTAAACCGCAAGATTGCCTATCTGCAGAGGGAATGCCCGGAGGCAAAGGGTAGGTTGCAGCCGTTGAAGGAAGAGCTCACACGACTCGGTGTGCGTCCTGAAAATACCTATCTGTATGTTCAGGGACACAGTCTGGTGGATAATGTAGTGTTGCCTGTAGTGAGTGGGGTCTGTACCATGCTGAGGAAGGAAAGGGAGAGGGAGATATTCAACTGCGCCTGCCATGATGTTCAGCGACGTAACGAACTCGCAAGCTACCAGCACAGTCAGATTCCGCCTGAGGAGGCATTGAGACGAAACAACAACTTCAAGTCGGCACCTCAGTTTGGACAGTTGCACGAACGGCTGGAGATGCTGGTGGGGATGATAAACGATAACGATGGTTCGACAGGCTCACCA
>DCGE01000193.1:9956-10394 GCA_002314525.1 Prevotellaceae bacterium UBA1786
ACGATAACGATAACAAAAACGAAAAACGCAAACTGATATGATGATTGAAATACAGAACACTCTTGTGTCGGTTGATCTGCTGACTGAATACTTCTGCTGTGATATAGGTGCCTGCAAGGGTGCGTGCTGTGTGGAGGGTGATGCTGGTGCACCGGTGCTTGAAGAGGAAATCGCCACTCTGGAAGAGGCCTCAGAGGAAGTATGGAACGAACTCCTCCCTGAGGCTCAGGATGTAATAATAAAACAAGGTGTGGTGTATGTTGACATCACCGGTGATCTGGTGACGAGTATCGTCAACAACCGCGACTGTGTGTTTGCCAAGAAAGATGAAGGCGGTTGTACTTTCTGTACGATACAGAAGTGCAAGCCTATCTCCTGTTCGCTGTATCCGGTCCGTCTGAGTAAGGTCGGTGATATGGTGGCAGTGAATTATCACCG
>DCGE01000193.1:10419-16590 GCA_002314525.1 Prevotellaceae bacterium UBA1786
AACCGATGGGATGTCTGTTCGGCTGCACGTGAATTGGGTAAGGCCAAGAATATCCTTGTGTACCAGTTCCTGAAGGGACCGCTCATCCATCGTTTCGGAGCGGAATGGTATGCCGAACTGGAACTGGTGGCACAGGAACTCAGCAAGTCTCAGATGCTGACGGCTGACAGCTGAGACTGCTTGTCATAGTATTCTGCAGCCTGAAGGACGGCTTCCTTCAGCAGGTTGAAATCAGAACGAGGGATGAAGATGCGCTCATAGTGGTATGTCTCTTCGTCCTTTTTCTTGCGGCTTTGTGTGATCTGGATGTATTCGTTGTTGCCGTTCTCACTCTTTGCGTTGTTGAAACTCTTGAAGTCGAAGAACACGCTTCCGCTCTTAGTGTTGATTCTGTAGCTGTAAACTGGTTTTGTCATGGTTTTGTTGGTTTTGATAGTGAATAGTTTCTGGTTTGTCTCCCCTTTGCGAAGTCGTTCCTGTTCAACTTCATCCTTGAGGACCTGCGGACATCTGAAGATCACGCATCTGTTGGGATCATAGCAGTTCATCTTCTGCATCTTTTCGTTGATGATCTTCATGATAAAGTCATGGGTGTGCTTGTTGTACTCTTCCAGATTGTACAGGAATGAGTCGGTGCCGTACTTGAGCATGAACCCTTTCATGATACAGATTTGCTTTTCTGTCATCGGAACTTCGATTTTCGGTCCCTCGGTCTCGCCGTTATCAGAATAGACTGACGATTCAAATAGATACTTGTTACACATAACTTTTGCTTTTTAGTGGTTAAACATTTTGTCTGTTTTTGTTTTGACGTTGCAAAGTTACGGTATTGTCATGGGCAAAAAAAATTTCTGCAAGGCTTGCAGAAATTCTTTTTTTATTCCCATGTGACGTATGAGCGGTCGAGTGCTATCCGTTTTTTCTCCCCCTGTCGGCCGGAGATTATGTATTGTCCCAACTTGCTGCCCTGAAAGTAGTTGGATAACGACCGGCTGATGCGTGACCGGCTGATGTTGAGTGCATTGTCGAACGGATCGACCAGACGGTTCACACTCTGTCGGATTGCGTCGATATCCGACCGCCTTCCTACGTGCAGGTAGATATTGTAGAGTTCCTGCTCATAATCCGGCATGGCCTTGAAGGAGATGCCTTCCGGATGTCGGAGAAACAGGATGAATACGGTCTTGACCAACGGTGTCATGATGATCTCCGTATTGTCGCGGTCGGGGAGCAGGATGCGGTAGTCGTCGGTTATGACAATCTGTTCCAGTTCTTCCTTCTTTGAGCAGTAGGACTCAATTTCCTTGGCTGAATAGCCCTTCTCCTGGAGTTTCTCCGAAGCCTTCCTGACGAGTTCCAGCAACTGGCGTGCCTCAAGCTCGTCGATGTCGTAGTCATACTCCTCCGCTTCTGATGCAAAGTCGGTGTTGTCGCAGTAGAACAGTGCATCAAAAGCGATGAGAGCGTGTAGAGGAAATGCTTCGGAAGTATGCATGATCCTATATCTTCTTCAGGAAATCAATCTGGTAGTCAACGAGATTGTCGGAGAACACACCTTTGTCGGTGTAGATCAGTCGGTCTTTTGTAAGTTCCTCGGCAGCTTCGCTGCATGATGCCGGGAGTTGTTCGAGTGCATCGTGGATGGCCTGGTTCTTCTCGTCGTGAATGTTGACGCCAAGACCTACGTATGTCTTTTCTGCGACCTGCAGAGCATCGTCTTTCTCAAGTCCGTAACGTGTGGCACAGCAGAGGGCAGCCATCAGAAGGTAGATGTTTGCCATACCGTCGGATGCTCTCCATTCGAAAGTCTGCTTGCCGGCGAATTCAGGCTGGTGCTGCCAGCCGAGAGGTACACGTACCAATGCACTTCTGTTGGAGAAGGACCAGCAAAGAGAAGTAGGTGCTTCCTGGTGAGGGACAAGTCTCTGGAACGACTCGAGGCTTGGATTTCCGAATGCAGGAAGTGACGTGCCTGCCATCATGAGACCTGCGATGGCCTTCTTGCAGATGTCGGTCAGTTCGCCGTCGTGAGCCATTACCGATTGTCCGTCTTTCGTGAACTTCATGTGAACATGGAGTCCGCTGCCAGCCATTCCCTTCGTGATTTTAGGTGCGAAAGTGAGAGTCACACCGTATTCGTATGCAAGCTGGTACATCACCCATTTGGCGATGATGAGCTGATCGGCAGCATCTTCGATATCAGTAGGGAGGAACTCGATTTCGTTCTGCTCGTAGAGTTTTCCGTCCTGAGAGAAGTTGCCCACTTCGCTGTGTCCGTACTTGATCAGACCTCCGCACTGTGCAATCATACGCATGGCGTCGGTTCTCAGGTCGGCATATTTACAATAAGGTGCACTTTCGTGGTAGCCCTTCTGGTCGGGAATCTTGTAGAGTTCCTCGTCGTCACCGACTACATAGTACTCAAGTTCACCCATGGTCTCCATCTTCAGACCTGTAGTCTGAGTGAATACCTCACTTGCCTTGTGGAGAATATATCGAGGACTGCTCTCGAACGGTTTGCCGTCACGATCGTAGTAGTCACACAGAATATCCAGGGTAGGAATCTCTGTGAACGGATTCAGGAATGCCGTATTCATGCGAGGTCTTACATAGAGGTCGCTCTTGCCGGCTTGTATGAACGGGAACAGACTGCTTCCGTCAACTCTCTCTCCGGCATCAAGTATTTCCTCAAGATGTTCCTGGGAGTGGATAACGAAGTTCAGGGTCTTCAGATTGCCGTCCCATCCCTGATAGTGGAAGTTGATGAATTCAATCTGATTTTCAATACAGAACTTGACGATGTCGTCGCGAGTGAAATCTTTTGGCTCCTTCTTCAGGAATCTAACAACCTTGTTGGGGTTCATAACAATCTTTTTATCCATAGCCTAAATATATAAAAATGTGTTGCAAAGTTAATAATATTTCTGTTTTTTTCAAAGAATTCTCATGAACAATTTGTAATAAACCGATATATTATTCCAAATTGTTTGGAGATTTGCAAAAAAATCTCTATCTTTGCATCGTTTTTGATGACAATCAACAAGGAGGGGCTGAAAAGTTCCTCCTTTTTATGACCATATTTTATAATATATGATAGACAAGAACAAAGTAAAAGAGTGTGTAGAGAAGTGGTTGGAAGACAAGGACTACTTCTTGGTTGACATTGATGTCGACAAGTCGAACAAGGTGACAGTTGAGATTGATAACAAGGACGGAGTCTGGATCAACGACTGTTGTGACCTTAGCAGTTTCATTGAGGAACATTTCGACCGCGATGTTGAGGACTTTGAACTGGAAGTCGGTTCAGCAGGTATCGGCCAGCCGTTCAAGGTGTTCCAGCAATATGAGAACAATATCGGCAATCAGGTGGAAGTACTCACAGAAGAAAACAAGAAGGTAATCGGCAAGCTTACGGCAGCCACTACCGAGAATATTACGATAAACGGAAACCAGACACTTTCTTTCGATGAGATAAAGAATGTCAGGGCAGTTATAGAATTTGAATAAAAACTAAATACAATGGCAACAAAAAAAGTAGAAAAGGAACAAGTTGACCTCTCCCAAACCTTCAAGGATTTCAAGGAGACAAAGAACATTGACAGAACAACTCTCATCAGTGTAATCGAGGATTCATTCCATTCAGTCCTCCAGAAACTGTATGGTTCAGATGATAATTTCGACGTTATCGTGAACCCTGATAAGGGTGACTTCGAAATCTACCGTAACCGTCAGGTAGTTGAAGACGATGAGATCGAGGACGAGAACACTCAGATCGGTCTTACCGAAGCTCAGAAGATTGATGACAGCTATGAAGTAGGTGAAGACGTTGCAGAACCGGTTAAGTTCAGTGATTTCGGTCGACGTGCTATCCTCAATCTCCGTCAGACTATGGCATCCAAGATTCTCGAACTGGAACATGACAACCTGTACAATAAGTACGCAGACAAGGTCGGAACGATCATCTCTGCTGAGGTCTATCAGATATGGAAGCGTGAAGTACTCCTTCTCGACGAGGACGGAAACGAACTTCTCCTCCCGAAGAGCGAGCAGATTCCGACCGACTTCTTCCGTAAGGGTGAGACGGCACGTGCACTTATCCTCCGTGTGGATAATCTGAACAACAATCCGAAGATCATCCTGAGCCGTACGTCACCCGACTTCCTCCGTCGTCTTCTCGAGAATGAAGTCCCGGAGATCAATGACGGTCTCATCACCATCCACGATATCGCACGCATCCCAGGCGAGAGAGCGAAGATCTCCGTAGAAAGCTACAACGAGCGAATCGATCCGGTCGGTGCATGTGTCGGTGTAAAGGGTAGCCGTATTCATGGTATCGTACGCGAGCTGCGCAACGAGAACATCGACGTCATCAACTATTCTTCCAATCCGAAACTGATGGTAACCCGTGCACTTTCTCCGGCTCACGTATCATCCATCAACCTTGATGAGGAAACCCGCAAGGCAGAAGTCTATCTCCAACCTGATCAGGTTTCACTGGCTATCGGTAAGAATGGTATGAACATCAAACTGACAAGTATGCTGACAGGCTACACTATCGACGTATTCCGTGAACTTGCTGATGATGAAGAGGATGTCGACGATATCTACTTGGATGAGTTCAAGGATGAAATCGACGAATGGGTAGTCGAGTCAATCAAGAAGGCAGGCTTCGATACAGCCCGTGCCGTCCTCAAAGCACCTCGTGAGGTTCTTATCGAAAGAGCAGACCTTGAAGAAGGTACATACGAAGATGTGATAAATATTCTCAAGGCTGAATTCGAGGATGACGCCAATTAAAAAAATATCGTAAGCCAATGGGTGTAAGATTAAATAAAGCTATCAAAGAACTGAATGTGGGAATCAACACCGTTGCTGAATTCCTGCAGAAGAAGGGTATGGCTCTTGAGGAGGCAACCCCGAATGCCAAACTGACGGATGAGCAGTATGCATTGCTCATCAGTAAGTTCGGTGCCGATAAGGATAAAAATGATATGACCCGCTTGGATATCCAGCGCCGTAAGGAACGCGACGAGAAGGAAAAGGCCGAGCGCAAGAAACGCGAACAGGAAGAGGCCGCTGCAAAACGCAAAAAGGCGGAGGAGGTCTTCCATACGAAGAGCGAGAATATCCAGAAGGTTGAACTCAAGATCGTAGGTTCCATTGCTGACAAGAATGCCAGCAAGCCTAAGTCAGATCCGGTGAAGGAAGAGGTCAAGTCTGATTCCGACCAGCCGAAGACTGACGTCAAGCCGCAGGTTGTGGAAGAAGCAAAGAAGGAACAGCCAACTCCTGAACCGACCGTAGAGGCACCAAAGGAACCTGCTGAGGCTCCAAAGGCTCCGGCTCCAAAGACCGAAACTCCAGCACCGAAGGCTGAACCAGCACCAGCTCCGGCTCCTGAACCACAAGGACCGGTTGATGCTCCACAGACTGAGACTTCATCTGAGACACCGGCATCGTCCGAGATCTACAAAGTTGAGGCACCGGCACCTTCAGTAAGTTTCAAGAAGGTGGGATTCGTTGACCTTTCGGCAATCAACTTGAAGACCCGTCCTGACAAGAAGTCAAAGGCTGAGAAGAAGAAGGAACGCGAGGAGAAGGACGCAGCCCGTCAGGAGGCAAAGGTCAAGTATAAGGAGTCTGTGATGAAGGAACTCGGAGCAGGCGCCGGAAACGATGCCCAGAAGAAGAAACGTCAGCGCATCAATAACGGAAAGGTTGATATCAATGCTGCTGTTGCCAGTCAGAAGAAGGACGAGCGAAAGGGTGCAAACAGACCTAAGGATGATCGTCACGGAAACAAGGACGATCGTCGTGATGAACGTCGCGGCCAGCAACCTCAGCAGTCACAGCAGGGCGGCGGAAAGAAGAACAAGAAGAACAAGAAGAATGTCAAGGTTGAACTGACTGACGAGGAAGTTGCAAAGCAGGTTAAGGAAACACTTGCACGACTGACTAACAAGTCTATCAAGAGCGGTGTGAAGCACCGTAAGGAGAACCGTGAACGCCATCGTCTCAATGCTGAGGCAGAGGAGAACGCAGAAAACAAAGTTCTTCAACTCACCGAATTCGTTACTGCAAACGACCTTGCAGTCATGATGGGAATATCGGTCACTCAGGTCATCTCAACCTGTATGTCGCTTGGACTCATGGTGTCTATCAACCAGCGTC
>DCGE01000193.1:16617-16759 GCA_002314525.1 Prevotellaceae bacterium UBA1786
TCAATATCGTAGCCGAGGAATTCGGATTCGAGACCAACTACGTCAGTGAGGAGGTAACTCATGCCATTACAGAAGAAGAGGACGCCGAGGAAGACCTTGAGCCACGTGCACCGGTTATCACCGTCATGGGTCATGTTGACCA
>DCGE01000155.1:0-541 GCA_002314525.1 Prevotellaceae bacterium UBA1786
AGATGGCACGCAAGTGTGCACGCCGATTCAACAACATCTACGGCATCGACTTCTTCCCAGAGCCTCAGAATTTCTCTCTCAGTGCCACGGCAGTGAAGGTGCCGGGTCTCGATGGTACGGGTAAGATGGGCAAGAGCGACGGCAACTGCATCTACCTCTTCGAGGAAGACAAGGCCATCACCAAGAAGGTCATGCGTGCAGTTACCGACGAAGGTCCTCAGACTCCCAACAGTCCAAAGCCGGAGGTCATCCAGAACCTCTTCACACTCATGCAGATTGCATCGTCCGAGGAGACATACAAGTACTTCGACGAGAAGTGGAACGACTGCACCCTCCGCTACGGTGACATGAAGAAGCAGCTTGCAGCCGACATCTGTGCCACCGTCGCACCTATCCGTGAACGTATCAAGGAGATTTCCTCAGATACGGAAAACCTTAACCGCATTGCACGTCTCGGAGCCGAAAAGGCACGCGAGAGTTCACTGCGCACCCTTCAGGAAGTACGCCGAATAATCGGCTTCAGAACATATTGATACATAAA
>DCGE01000155.1:597-2918 GCA_002314525.1 Prevotellaceae bacterium UBA1786
CTTCACCCTCCACTCTTCACTCTTCACTCTCTACGCCCAGACAATCTCTCTTGACGATGTATTGAACTACAAATACTACCCACAAGGAGTCAGCGGCCTCAATCCAATGGACGATGGTGTCAGCTTTGCCAAGATAGAGAACGGCAGGATCGAGCGCTATTCCTATCAGACAGGTGAGCATCTCGGAACAGTGATAGCCCCTGGGAAGCAGTTCAGCCGATATACCATCTCACCCGATGGCAACTACGTTCTCCTATGTCAGGATTTCAGGTCTATCTACCGTCATTCCGGCACAGCCAATTACCTGCTCTACAAGGTATCCGACGGCACCTTCACCCAACTCTCCACCACCGGTCGTCAGGAATGCCCTCGTTTCTCACCCGACAGCCGCAGGATAGGCTATGTCATCGACAACAATCTCTATGTGAAAGACATTGCATCAGGCAAGGAAACACAGGTAACGAACGACGGCAAGTTCAACTTCATCATCAACGGCAAACCCGACTGGGTATATGAAGAGGAATTCAGTTTCGACTGCGCCTTCACCATCAGTGCTGATGGTCGCCACATAGCATGGATACGTTTCGACGAAAGCAAGGTGAAAACATTCTCGTTCCCTTGGTACAAAGGTATGTCACCCGAGAAGAAGGACTACACTCTCTACACTGGTTCCTACGACTATAAGTATCCAAAAGCAGGAGAAGACAATTCCAAGGTATCTGTCCTGTCATACGATATCGAAACAGGAAAGACCACGACCATGAACGTGCCGCTCGACGAGGATGGCTACATACCTCGCATCCACTTCACTGATCATGCAGACAAACTCGCGGTCCTCACCCTGAACCGTCTTCAGAGCCACTTCCGCATCTACCTTGCGAATCCTTCCACAGGCGTTTCCGATTGCATTCTGAAGGAAGATGCCTACAAGTATTTCGACACAGATCTCTATAGTGACATCGACTTCTCACACGATCAGTTCGTACTCCTCAATGACAGGGACGGACATAACCATCTATATCTCTATGGACTTGACGGCAAGTTGATCCGCCAGCTCACGAAGGGAGACTACGATGTGACTTCATACGGCGGTTGTGATGCAAAGGGCAAGGAGTTCTATTTCACGAGCACCGAAGGCAATCCACTTGAACAGTACGTCTGCAAGGTTGACCTAAAAGGTCGCAAGACAGTCCTTACACCTCAGAAGGGTTTCAACAAGGCTTCGTTCAGCAAGGGATGTCAGTATTTCGTCAACACGTTCTCTGACCTCAACACGCCTCCCGTATATTCAGTATTTACAAACAAGGGCAAAATACTCCGAGTTCTTGAGGACAACGCAAAGTTGAAGGAGACCTATGCTTCAGACCGGACTTTCGGCAAGGCAGAACTGTTCTCGTTCACCACAAGCGAAGGCGTGAGTCTCAACGGATGGATGCTCAAGCCTTATGATTTCGATGCCTCAAGGAAATACCCAGTGCTTATGTATCAGTACAGTGGACCTGGCAGCCAGGAAGTACACAACAGCTGGGACAACGGATTTTTCAACGGACTTACATGGGAACACCGTCTTTCGCAGAAAGGCTATATCGTAGTATGCGTCGATGGACGAGGCACCGGAGGCCGGGGAGCCGAATGGAAGAAATGCACCTACGAACGTCTTTGCGATCTGGAATCAAAAGACCAGGTCGAAGCAGCCATCTGGCTTGGCCGACAGCCATTCGTCGATAAAGAGCGTATCGCCATCTGGGGCTGGAGTTTCGGAGGCGAGAACACCCTCATGTCGATGAGTGAAGGACGACCGGTATTCTGCTGCGGAGTTGCTGTGGCACCTGTAACTTCAAACCGCTTCTACGACACCGTCTATACTGAACGCTATATGGGTCTGCCGAAAGACAATGCCAAGGGATATGACGACAATGCCATTACGAGAGTAGGCAAACTCCATGGTGACATCCTGCTGTGTCACGGCTATGCCGACGACAACGTACACTTCCAGAACATGGCTGAATACACCGAAGCACTCGTCCAGGCCGGCATACAGTTCGAGAGCCAGTTCTACGTCAACCGCAATCACGGCATCAGCGGAGGCAACACCCGCCGCCATCTCTTCACCCGCATCGAATCCTTCCTCGACAGCCATCTCCGCCCCTGACACAGAAACATATCCTTGAAGCACCTCGCTTCACATTCTCCTACACCAGACGCTTCTGGCTTAGGTTGCTGTCATGCGGATCCCCGACAGCAGAGGGAAACTTCCCCGATGACAGAGGGGTACTTCCGCGATAGCTGAGGTTTGGGTCTGCGAGAGCGGAGACTTGGAC
>DCGE01000156.1 GCA_002314525.1 Prevotellaceae bacterium UBA1786
CCATTGAGGTAGCCGGGGATGAGTTCCAGTGCAAGAAAATATGGCACTTCAGCATCCTTGGGCTCTGCATGGTAATGAATATTCAGTGAACTGGCCAATACGAATCCTGCGTGTTTGTAGAATTCAATGTTGCCTTCCATACAGAGAACGCCTATTCCCATCTCTCGGGCTTTCTTTAAAGAGTATTTCAGCAGTTTCAATCCATACCCCCTACGCTTGTAATCGGGATGTATGCTTATTGGGCCGAAGGTCCATGCAGGCAGGATGCTGCCGTCTTCCCTGATGATCTCCGCTTTTGAGTACATCACGTGACCGATGAGTCTTCCGTCTTCCTCCATCACGAAGTCAAGTTCGGGGATGAAGTCGGGGTTGCTGCGGTAATGGTGCAGTACGAAGTGTTCCACGCATCCTGGCGCATACACGTTCCAGAATGCCTCACGTGTCAGGTTCTCAACTTCCCGGTAATCGGATGGTTGTTCCAGTCGTATTTTCATTGTTTGACAGAATATCTGGTTTTATAGTAGTGGAACCATATAAATCGGAATAAATCGGTATCCGGACTCTTCTTTATAATCCATGCAGTGAATGATATATGGAATATGAGTCTGTTCTGAAAATTTTTTTCTGAATTTTTCTATGGATGAAAAGGTGTATTTCTTACCTGATTTCACTTCAATCGGACATATATTATGGGCATTGGTAAGTGTCGGTTTTTCAATAAGAAAATCGATTTCCATCCTGTTTTCTGCTTCATCAGAGCTCTTGCTATAGAAATACAGCGAATGCCCGCTTGCGACCAGCATCTGAGCTACGATGTTCTCGAAAAGCATGCCTTCGTTGATTTCCAGTTTGCCTAACATCAGTTTCTGGAATAGTTCCTCTCCTTGAATGACCTTCTCGTCAAATGAGTGTGATATCAAAAGACCGGTGTCACCCATATAGCATTTGAATGCCAGATCGTCACGTCTGAGTTTCATCCCCACTTGAGGTTCTGTCACATTGTTGCATATATTCACAAACCGGGCATCTTTGAGCCAGAGAAAAGATGATTCATAACTTCTGTATCTTGCACCATGTTCTAAATCGCCTATCTTGAATTTTTTTTCATGTTTCTGTAGTTCGCCCGGAATCTGGTCCCATATGGCCTTGACCTTTTCGGTATACCCTTTTACATGTTTGTCTATACTTTTTCTATAGAGAGACAATATATCACGTTTCACGATATCAACTTTCTGGAAATTTCTTGTCTCAATGAACTTTGCAACTGCTTGCGGCATACCTCCTGTAATCAGGTATTGGCGGAACAACGTCATGGCTTTTCTGTGCATAGGGCCCATTGGCTGTTTTTTCTCATAACATGATTTGATGAACGGCCATGTCATATTGTCGTTAAGTGCCCATAGAAATTCCTCAAAATCCATTGGATTCATTGAAAGCGGACGTTCTTCTGATGGTAGGAGTATATCTTGAGTGTTCTCGTTGATGCTGACAAGCGATCCTGTTTCGATGTAGTCGTATCGGCCATCTGCTACAAGGTGTTTGATTGCCTGTCTTGCCATAGGGTATTTTTGTACTTCGTCGAATATAATCAGCGATTCTCTTTCATAGAGTTGTATGCCGGCGATATTTTGAAGATACATCAAAAAAGTGTCAGTCTCGTTGAGGTACTCGTCAAATACATCCTTCATGGATTTTCCGATGTGGGAGAAGTCCACTAAGATATACGACTTGTACTCATTTTTTGCAAATTCCTCAACTATGAAGCTTTTTCCTACCCGGCGTGCACCTTCAATCAACAAGGCGACTGCTCCTTTTTCTTCGTTTTTCCAGTTTAAGAGTGTGTTGTAAATCTTCCTTTTCATGCAATTATCTGATTTATTGGTACAAAGATACGATAATTCTACCAAACGGAGAAATCTTTTTGTATGTTTTTGCACCAACGGTCTTTATACATTTATTTTTGCACCAAACGGAGATTTTTACACTATTTCTGGTAATCCGATCATCGTTTTTTGTACATCACCAATTCTGCATCTGCTCCGTCCTTGCCGTATTCTGAGACCATGATGAACTTCTCGCAGCATGCAATGCCGTAGCAGCGTCCGTCTCCCTTCACAATCTGATTGCCCCAGTATGTGGCATTGTCGTCGAACAGTTTCACCTCATTGCCCTCGATAGTGTAGGGTTGGTTGATAAATGAACCTTGCAGCACGAAGAGATTGTCAATATGCAGGTCCTTGATGCCAAGTGCATTCACTTCCTCGATATACACCTTCTTCATCGGGTGGTCGGCATGCGGCAGGTTCTTGTCGTCTCCGCTCCAGCGCTTGAGCATTGGGAAGAACTTACGCAGCACATCCTTGTACTCACAGGCAGTGAGATGCTCTCCGGTGTTCTTGTTGTACTCCTCCACGAACATCGAGCAGTAGTCAACCATCTGCTCCATAGTGAACTCACCTGTGAATGAACCATCCTTGTAGCAATACATGCAGTAATCCTGGTTCTTACTCCCATCGGCATTTGTGCCGAGGACCTCGTCAGTCAGAGGCATCCCGCAACTCTGACAGAATTTTGTCTCGTTATTATTCATATTTATTTGTTGAATGTATTTAAATTTTTTCCACCGGTACTTGGATGATTGACAGCCACTTCTCTGGGTCTTCCTGGTTCCATGCACCGTCAACATAGCAGCAGCGGTCACGCCCCACAATTCGGTAGCCGTTTTCCTCTATGTACTTGAAGAGTTCGGTATATGATTCATAAAAGCGGTCGTAAGGGCCGTAGTGTTTCATGCATAGAGCCATTGGTATTTCCTCCAGTTTCTTGAACTGAATGATGTCGGAGTCCTTGCCCATTTCCTCCACCTGTTCGCAGTACTCGATGTCGATGTCTGTCGGCACGTAGCCGTCGGCATGGATGATTGTGAAGCAATATCCCGGAGGTGGGCACTTACATCCGAGCCTCTGCATCTCAGGACCGATTACGTTTACACACATAGGTCCGATGGCATTTGCGTCCGGAACCACTTCGCGATGACTTGCCACGATGATTTCCGGCAAGGTCTGGATTGAGAATTTTTCCATTGTCTTGATCTGTTTGCGGGAGTCCCTCCAGTTGAGCAGCTGTTTCCGTCGTTCTATCAGTCTTTTCAGTTGCTTGTCGGTTTCGTGGATCTTCTCTGTCAGTTTCCCGATACTCGGCGTATGAGTGTTGATGTCATACAAATCCTTTATCTCGTCCAGAGTGAATCCCAACCGTTGAAAGTCGCGGATGGCACTGAGTCTCTGCATCTGTTCGATGCTGTAGTAGCGATATCCGGTCCACTCGTCCACCTCGTCAGGCAGGAGCAGTCCCTTCTGCTCGTAGAACCGCAGTGTCTTGACAGTCACCTGCATCATCTTCGAGAACTCCCCGATTGTTAATTTTGTTCTTTTACTCATGATTGATCAACCGATGTGTGTGCTAAGCGACTGCAAAGTTACATCATAACCTTAGGTACGAGTCAAACAAATCCCCGACTTTAACACAAAATTAACATTTATGGCTGAGGTTCGGAACCCCGATAGCTGAGGGGTACTTCCGCGATAGCTGAGGTTTGGGTCTGCGAGAGCGGAGTCTCGGACGTTAGTCTCTTAGTCTCGCGGCTCTTCGTCACAGTTATCGCGGTGGAAACATCAGACTATGATTTTTTCTTAAAAAAAACACAGGCTTTTACTGGTGAGCCGGAAAGGACGCAGTTTATGAAATAAAAAGATAATCTCATATCTCAAACCAACAATTTTTCAAGGTCAATTACAGTTAAAATCATCAAATTATTTGGTAGTTATAATTTTATCATCTATTTTTGCAACATAATTTAATCAAAATCAGATAAAAATGCCAGAGATAGTCA
>DCGE01000055.1:0-270 GCA_002314525.1 Prevotellaceae bacterium UBA1786
CGGTCTCGGTATGACTCTTGCAAACAAAAAGATGAGAGCAAGAATCAAGGACCTCCTGAGCGAGATGATGGCAAAGCCTGAATGCAGTGAGGAATACAAGGCCGCTGCCCAGGAATGGATCGAAGGCATGAACGATGCCGACAAGAGCAAGGCTGCAGCCGAAAAACTCGTTCCGCTGGTAGAGAAGAATGCCGCAGGCGGTTGTCCTATCTGCAAGCAACTCCAGGAACTCAGCCACTTCCTCGTCAAGAGAAGCCAGTGGATCATCGG
>DCGE01000055.1:289-4172 GCA_002314525.1 Prevotellaceae bacterium UBA1786
GTGCTTCATACGATATCGGTTACGGTGGTCTCGACCACGTACTCGCATCAGGCGAAGACGTCAACATCCTCGTTCTTGATACTGAGGTTTACTCGAATACAGGAGGACAGAGTTCAAAGGCAACTCCAATCGGCGCTATCGCACAGTTTGCAGCCGGTGGTAAGAGAATCACCAAAAAGGACCTCGGACTTATGCAGGCAACCTACGGATATGTATATGTAGCTCAGATTGCAATGGGTGCTGACAATGCTCAGTGTCTGAAGGCCATCCGAGAAGCAGAAGCCTATCCTGGACCATCATTGGTTATCGCATACGCTCCATGTATCAACCACGGTCTGAAGGCCAAGGGCGGTATGGGTAAGAGTCAGACAGAAGAAAGTAAGGCAGTAGCTTGTGGTTACTGGCACCTTTGGAGATTCGACCCAAGACTTGCAGAAGAAGGCAAGAATCCGTTCCAGCTCGACAGCAAGGAACCTAACTGGGATGACTTCCAGGCATTCCTCGACGGTGAGGTACGTTACCTCTCACTGAAGAAGGCAAAGCCTGCTGAAGCTCAGGAACTCTTCGACGCTGCCAAGAAGGCTGCACAGCACAGATATGCATCATACGTTCGTATGAGCAAGCTTGACTATAGCATTTAATCTATAAATTCGGAGAGGCTTACGACCCTGTATGCCTCTCCTGTTTTTTAACCTTAAAGAATTATGACTTTCTTACCAAAAGAAACCTACGTTGCACGCAGGAAACTAATCAAGGAAAAAGTAGGTAGCGGACTGCTGCTTTTCTTCGGAAACAACGAATCACCATGCAACTATCCAGCCAACGGATACAAATTCCGTCAGGACAGTACATTCCTCTATTTCTTCGGCCAGCACAGAGAAGGACTCGTGGGTGTCATCGACATCGACGAGGACAAAGAGTATCTCTTCGGTGACGACATCGACATAGAAGACATCATCTGGACCGGATTCGTGCCTTCAGTACATGATCTGGCAGAGGAAGTGGGAGTGGCCAATTCCGCTCCGATGAAAGGACTTCACGACCTCATAAGGAAAAAAGTCGGAGACATACACTATCTGCCTCCGTATCGTCACGACATCATGATACAAATCGAGGATCTGCTTGGCATCCCTGCCCTGAAGACAAGAGCACAGGCAAGTGTGAAGTTCATAAAGGCAGTCGTCGATATGAGGGCAGTGAAATCAGCAGAGGAGATTGCAGAGATTGAACGCGCCATGGCAATAGGCTACGAGATGCATACCGCCGCCATGAAGGCCTGCAAGCCGGGTGTGACCGAGAAGTACATAGGCGGACTTCTGGCCGGAATATCCGAAAGCTATGGCTGCAAGGTCTCATTCCAGACAATCCTTACAATGCATGGAGAGATTTTCCACGGGGAACCGTCATTGCGTCCGCTGGAGGCCGGCAGACTGATGCTTTGTGACGCAGGCGCGGAAACAGTCAACAACTACTGTTCGGACAACACCCGTGTGACTCCTATCAGCGGATATTTCACACAGAAACAACTTGAGATCTATTCAATCGTGGAAGCCTGCCACGACCTCGTGATCGAAAAAGCCCGCCCGGGAATCAAATGGATGGACATGCATCTTGACGTATGCCGTCTGATGACCGACAGACTGAAGGAACTCGGCCTGATGAAGGGCGACACCGGGGAAGCCGTACAGGCCGGCGCACATGCCATGTTCCTACAGCACGGACTCGGACACATGATGGGTATGGATGTACACGACATGGAAGGTCTCGGACAGATATACGTAGGTTTCGACGATGAGGTGAGACCATCGGATCAGTTCGGTACAAACTGCCTCAGATGCGGCAGAAGGATTCAGCCGGGATGGGTTCTGACCGACGAGCCTGGAATCTACTTCATACCGGCACTCATCGACAAGTGGAAGGCCGAGAGGAAGTACGAGGAATTCCTATGCTACGACAAGATTGAGGAATACCGCGACTTCGGCGGCATCAGACTTGAAGACGATATTCTCATCACAGAAAACGGCTGCAGAGTACTCGGAGAGAAGACGATTCCATATCACCCGGAAGAGCTAATAAATTTCATAAATCAATAAACCACTAACAACATGAATAAGTATTTCTTATTATCATTGGCATTTGTAGGCCTCAACGCCTTTGCCCAGGAAACAGAGAAGAAAGAAGACGCCAATAAACCCGTCTTCACAGTAATCAAGGAAATTCCAATCACAAGCGTAAAAAATCAGAACCGCTCAGGTACATGCTGGAACTACTCCACCCTCTCCTTCTTCGAGGCAGAAATCCTGAAGAAGAGCGGCAGGACATTCGACCTCTGCGAGGCATTCGTATGCAACAAGAACTACATGGACCGCGCCATCGTAAAGGTACGCATGCACGGCGACGCACAGTTCTCAGAGGGCGGTTCAGCCTACGACGTTCTGTGCATCCTGAAGAAAGACGGCATCTGCCCGGAAGACGCCATGCCGCTGCCTGGAACTCCTCAGGGCGACTCACTCTTCAATTTCAGCCAGTTCTTCAAGGTAATGAGTCCATACGTCGATGCTGTGGCAAAAAGCACCGAGAGCACAATCAACCCTACATGGAAGAACGGTCTTCAGGGAATCCTCGACGCATATCTCGGCAAGTGTCCTGAGACATTCAAGTATGAAGGTAGGGAATATACGCCGAAGTCGTTTGCTGCAAGCCTCGGACTTGACTGGAACGACTACATCAGCGTGACTTCATATACCCACCATCCATTCTACGAGCAGTTCCCTGTAGAAGTACAGGACAACTGGCGCCAGCCAGGCAGTTGGAACCTTCCTATCGACGAGATGGCAAGAGTGATCGACAACGCTGTCATGAATGGCTACACAGTGGCATGGGGCGGTGACGTGTCAGGTGATGGTTTTGCCAGAACCGGACTTGCCGTTCTTTACGACGTAGAGGCTACTCAGAGCGCTGCCGGAACAGATATGGACAAGTGGCTCGGTCTCTCAAAGACACAGAAGGCACAGAAGGCACAGGACCTCGGAATCAATGCCAAGGAGAAGACTCCGACTCAGGAGATGCGCCAACTGGAATATGACAACTGGACTCTTACCGACGACCACGGAATGCTGATCTACGGTATTGCAAAAGACCAGAACGGCAGGAAGTACTACATGGTGAAGAACTCATGGGGCACAGCAAGCAAGTACCAGGGTATCTGGTACATCTCAAAGGCGTTCGCCGCTTACAAGACCATGAACTTCGTGGTACACAAGGATGCCATCCCATCAGCCATCAAGGCCAAGCTGGGCATCAAGTAAGCCACCGAGACAGCAATTCACAAACAACTGAGCCGCAATCACTTCCGGAGCCACGGATTTGATTGCGGCTCTTGTTATGTTACAAAACTTAGAAAAGTGTGCAATTTTTACTGAGGTTGTGTTTTTTTGATTACATTTGCAATCATTATTTAGACTATTTGAAAATTAACACTAACAATTAAGAAAATGAGTCTTAAAATCATAGTTTTAGCCAAGCAGGTACCAGATACCCGCAATGTAGGCAAGGACGCCATGAAAGAGGACGGCACCATCAACCGTGCTGCCCTGCCGGCTATTTTCAATCCGGAGGACCTTGGTGCCCTGGAGCAGGCACATAGCCTGAAGGACATGATTCCTGGTACTGAAATCTACATGCTCACCATGGGCCCAGGCCGTGCAGCGGAGATCATCCGCGAAGGTCTTTTCCGCGGTGCAGACGGTGGCTATCTGCTCACTGACCGCGCATTCGCAGGTGCTGACACCCTGGCGACTTCCTATGCTTTGGCAACAGCCTGCAAGAAGATCGACGGCTATGACCTGATCCTCGGTGGCCGTCAGGCTATCGATGGTGATAC
>DCGE01000127.1:0-4967 GCA_002314525.1 Prevotellaceae bacterium UBA1786
GTGCGTTTCAGTGACATCATCGACAAGCTCCTTGAACGCTGTGCTTCCGACGGCAAGCCCAAGGAGGGCGAGAGAAACACAGTGCTCTATCATGTGGCCAGAGAAGTGAGACATCTGTGTGAATACCGTTTTCAGGATGTCTATCAGTTGCTCCGTCCGTATTTTGCTGACCTTGTGGATGGCGAGGTCAGATCGACCGTGAACAGTGCGGTGAACAGCAACGGAAAGAAGATGTCGCTTGTGCTGAACCAGATTGTGGCAGAACTGCGGAGTGAGTCGCTTAATGCAGAGTCATCTGGGCTCGACACACTCAACCTTGCCTCCCTGCCTAAGCTCTCGCCGATCGAGGAGATGATACTGAGTCACTTCCCCAAATACCTGCGCAGTCAGGTGTTCATGGCTTCACTGCCAATCTGGGGGACGATAGGCACTCATATCAAGTTCAGGTTCCGCGACGGCAGGGACAACACCCTTTCATTCATGACTGCAGTGGTAGGCAGGTCGGGAAGTGGAAAGTCGTTTGCAAGTGCACTCTTCTCCATGATGACCAAACGTCTGGAAGAAGCCGACAGGGAGGAACGCAGGAAGGCAGAGGAATACATCGAGGCCCTTAACCGTCTGCCGGACAATGCAAAGAAACCCGAAGATCCGAAGGCAAGGATACGCTTGTTCGGTGATGATATCACAAATTCGCAGCTGATTGACTACATCAGCAACCTCGGTGGGGAACACGGGTTGCAGTTCACTGAGGAAGTGGCACGGCTCAGCAAATCCCGACGTTCGCTCTGGGGCGACAACGACGACCTCTACTGCAAGGCCTTCGACAATGCCTTGGGCGGCAAGGAGAGCAAGAGCAAACTGACGAAGAACATAAGGTGCAGGATTTTCCTCAATACCTTGTTCTGCGGTACTCCGGGAGCAATGCACAAGTTCTACAGTAATCCCGAAGGAGGTCTGAACAACCGAATCATCTACGCCTTCATGCCCAATATGCACGTGAAGGGATTTCCACGTTACGACACTTTCAGCGACGAGGAACAGATGATGTTCGACGAGGTCTGCGACCAGCTTGACAAGGCCGGCAGGGACGGTACGTTCACCGAACTGACTTTCCTCGACAGATACATCGACAAATTGAAAGCCAAATGGGATGACGATTACGATGAGAATCCTGACGAAGTGTGGTATGACTTAGGTAAGCGTGCTCTGGTCATAGCATACAGGGTGGGAGTGCTGGAGTGGTACCTATGGGGGNNGGGGTGTGCCGACACTGACTCGGTTCGTAGGCATATCAGAGACATTGTGCTGTGGGTTGCAGAATCGGTCCGAGCTTCGGTCTATGCTTTCAGCGGTGATGCCTATGAGGAACTGGAACAGACCGATGCCGACATCATGCAGAAACAGCCGAAACCGACGAAGAACAACCAGCTTTTTTCACTGCTCGGTGGTTCGTTCACATACAACGACGTGAGGAAACTGTGCTCGGAACACGGCAAGCCGTCAAGCAATGTCTATATGATAGTAAAACGGTGGATTGATTCTCGTAAGATCGAGAAAGGACCTAATAACACATTTGTCAAACTTTCAAAACAAAACAGCAAATAGTCATGGAATCAAAAAAACATTATACATTGAAGAATCCGATTCTCGGGAATTTCAAGCACTTCTTTCCTGAGATAACCGCAGAAAGGCTGAGAGCACTGTCGGAAAAAGACTACGACGTGTTGCTCCTGGAGACTGCCGACAGAATGTTCGAGGGAGGCAGGTTCAATGCAAGGAGCGAGATGTGTCTGGAAATAATCGACATACCAGAGGTCAAGGTGCTGATGGCCGACAGGGAAGCATGCAAGAGCCTTCCTGACGACGACCGGATGGTGTTGGGATTCTGGATGAGACTGCAGAAATTCTGCTACCCGATATTCAAACACAAAAAACCATCGCTTACATCCTTCCCTTGGAACTTCCGGTATTCCGACTATTCCATAGCCAACAAGGAACTGAAGAACTGGCTCTATAAGTCGCCGTACAAGAATCTGGTGGCATGTGTGCTCGACAGCATGTTCCACTACCATGTGGAGAAGGGTAAGGTCAACTCTGTGGCTCAGGACGATCTGGCACGCATACTCGACCGACTTGACTATGCGTGGAAGCACAACGTAAATAATGATGGTAAGGAGGATATGGAACTGCATCTGAATGCTATGATTGATAAGTTCTACATGATCTACAACCATAATGAGGTAGGAAAGAGAATTGGACTGAGCGACCGAGAGCAACTGTTCTACGATGCTATTGACGGGATTGTCTATCTGGAATACGACTTCCGACAGATAGACATGGTCAGGGAGTTCTCTGAGTGGATTGACCGGAACTGGAAACTCGGAAAGAAGGAATATTCGGAAAATGAGCAGCAGGAGGCCTATGACCATTTCGTGGAACTGATGAGGAAACACGACATCATCTTCTCAAGCGAAGTGTACGCCATGATGACACTCTTCAGTTACCTGCTCGGTGACGGTGTCTTGCCTTCCGTGAACTAATACGACCCCGTGGCACATTCTGGAAACTAGCACCTATGTAATTACTACAGAGCATATGACTGCATAGTGCTCCCCATCTCGGCTACTTGCTGCCGAGGTGGTTTTTTTATTGCGGTGGTGTTGTTAAATAAATATAAAACAAGGTGGTGGTATAATAAAGTACGAGTTTTTTGCGTTATCTTTGTGGGATTGTAATAATTATGAACAGATTCATACTGATTTTGGCATTGATGATTCTGGTGCCGGCCGTGGGGTTTGCACAGAAGAAAGACAAAAAGGCAGACAAGAAGTCGGAGGAGAGGGAACTGTATCTGACGGCATACGTGAAGGACCACCTGACGCACAACGGCATCAGGGAGGTGAAGGGACAGCTCTTGTGGGCGAGGGACAGCAGCTTCATAGATACACTAATGGTGGATACAGCTTCGTGGGACAAGAATGTGTATTCGTCTGTCGCCTGCAAGGTGAAACAGCCTGGCAAGTACCTGCTGAAACTCTATGCCATGGGGTATAGGGCATCGTATGTGCCTGTAGAGGTGGAGAAGATGTACAAGAGCGAGAAGTACCGCAGTCTCAAGACCATATACATGAGGACTCTGCCTAAGGATCTTTCGTTCGACCTCGACGAGGTGGAGATAAAGGCCACGAAACTGAAGTTCTACATGGACGGCGACACGTTGGTCTATGATGCAAGTGCCTTCTCGCTCAGTGAGGGGAGCATGTTGAGCGAACTGGTGAAGAAACTTCCGGGAGTGGAACTGAAGAAGGGTGGTGAGATAACCGTGAACGGAGAGAAAGTTGATGCTATGCTGCTGAACGGCAAGGACTTCTTCGATTCCGACCGTGAGTTGCTGCTGGACAATATGCCTGCCTACATGGTACAGAACGTGCAGTCGTACAAGAGGGCACCGAAGGATGTTCAGGGTACGAGGCGCGAGCAGATGGAGAAGAAGGAACTGGTGATGGATATAAAACTGAAGAAGGAATACAACGCCAGTTGGATGGCGAACATATCGGGCGGTCTGGGTGAACCCCTCCGCTGGGCCAAATCGGCTGTGGATGAGTTCAAGCAGGACGTGATGTACACGGGTCGTGCCTTCGGACTCTACTACGACGACAGGAAGAGAGCTATGCTCTACCTCAATGCCAACAACCTGAACGACGACCGGGCTCCGGGGCAGGATGGTGAGTGGTCGCCGTTCACTCAGTCACAGGGACTTACGAATGCAATCAAGGGTGGCGGCAACTATCAGTATGAATTCAATGAAGGTACGGTAATCAGCGGCAATCTTGATGCAACATACAGCGACAGGAACGATGCGAACCACTCGAACAGCGAGACCTTCCTCGAGGGAGGAAACACCTACGGCATGGGTCTCAACAGCAATCACTCATACGACTTTGACTTCAGGACAGTCCATTCGTTCTACTCGCGTAATATAGAAAGCGGTGAAGGTAGGCTGAAGGACTGGTACGTTCAGTTCAACCCGAATCTGTCGTATCAGAAATGGAACAGGAACGGAGAGTCGGCAAGTGCCACTCTCGCTCAGGACGTGAAAGAACAGTTGGGTAAGGACTGGATGGACAGTCTGAGGTCAAGGAATGCCGGTGAACTGCTGAAGAAATATGCCATAAACCGTACCCTGAGCAACACGAAGGGTGAAGGACACAACCTCAACTTCAGTGCGAATGGTTCATTCAACGCTTCTCCGGCCCACAACGATTTTCTGAGTTTCAGTGGGAATGTGTCGTACAGCTACAACAACCAGGACAACGACGACTATGAGCACTACCAACTGGACTATCCGAACAACCCGTCGATGAAGACCGACTTGAGGAACCGATACACTCCTTCGTTTGACATATCACAGAGCATCCGTGGTGATGCAGGAGTCAACTTCACCATCAACCCTGAATTGGGAGACAGTGCCAATAGGTTCCATGAGGTGAGGGTGGGCTATTCGTTCGATTATGGCTACCGGAAGTCGAACCAGAAACTGTACTACCTCCAGAAACTGAAGGACTGGGACGATTTCGAGGCGCATCCGCTCGGTACGCTGCCTTCGGTGGAGGATATGCTGAGGACGTTGGATGCCGACAACAGTACCTTCTCGCGCTCGCAGGACTATACGCATAGTCCTAACATCAACTATAACTTCGTGGCGATGAAAGAAGAAAACGGTCATCAGAACTACACCAGCGTGAGCGTAGGCGTGAACCTGCCAGTAAAGAACGAGAACCTGAGGTATGTGCGTGGTGCGCAGGCTGATACTACCATCTCAAGGAATACAGTGTTCCTGCAACCTCACATTTCGCTGTACCACACCAAGAACGGCTTTGACATGAACATGTACTATAGTATGGATACCCGCGCTCAGTCGATGACGAACCTCATTATGGTGCAGGATACGGTCAATCCGCTCTTCA
>DCGE01000127.1:4996-8305 GCA_002314525.1 Prevotellaceae bacterium UBA1786
CACTACGAGCCATTACGTAAATGCATGGATAGGCAAACGCTTCAAGCGCACCCAACTGAACTGTGGTGTGAATGCCAACATCACACAAAATGCCGTAGCACAAGGTTCGGTGTATCACAAGAAGACCGGTGTGAGGGAGTCAATGCCTGAGAACGTGAACGGCAACTGGGGTGCAGGTGGCAACTTGGGTGTCAACGTTGCGTTTGACCAGGACGAGAAGTGGAGGCTCAATGACAATGCCAGTTATAACTACAACAACAGCGTCGATCTCACGTCTGTGAGCAATAACGATGAAGAGGTTTCAGCAGCAAGGAAGTCAATCGTGGGGTCGCACAGGGTGGATAACAACCTTTGGCTGACCTGGACTCCTTCTAACAAGGTGGAACTGTCGGCACATGGGAATTTCGGATACCAAATTCAGCAGTCGGATCGTGAGGACTTCAAGACAATCAATGTGTTCGATTTCGACTATGCACTGATGGCACAACTGGAACTGCCATTAGGTTTTGAGGTCTCGACGGATATCACGATGTATTCGCGTAGGGGGTACAACGACAACACGATGAATACTAATGAGTTGGTATGGAATGCTCGTGTTACAAAGAAGTTCATGAAGGGTAACCTGCTGGTGCAACTCGACGGTTTCGACCTCTTGGGTAAGCTCTCGAACGTGCAGAGGACGATCAATGCCCAGGGCCGCACGGAGATATACTACAATGTTATCCCGTCGTACTGTCTGGCACACTTCGTATATAGGTTCAACAAGAAACCGAAGGTGAAATAAGTCGGACGTGCCCGAAGTTAGGAATCAGAAGTTTTATGTATTTTTTGATACATTTCCATAGATTGTCGGAAATAATTTATTAACTTTGCTGCGGAAAAGTTTGGAAAAGTGTGCTTTTACATGCTGTTTCGGTTTGGAAAAGTGTGGAATTGTATACTTTTTTAGTTTGGAAAAGTGTGGATATGTAGAATAAAATGCAGATAATCAATGTTGTATGATGAACAGGAAGATTGATGCAGTGATTGAGCATCATTATGAGACTACAGGCAAGGCTCTCTATCTGACTGGTGCCAGACAGGTAGGGAAAAGCTTTGCGGTGGAAAAATTTGCAAGAAAACGGTTCGGCAAGTATATTGAGTGCAACTTCTACAAGGAGCCAGAACTTATAGACATAGTGAAGGGTGCAACCAGCGAGAAAGACCTGTTGAGCAAACTTTCATTGTACAAGATGGTCTCGTTTGAGGATGGTAATACATTCATCTTCTTCGATGAGATACAGAAATGTCCGGATATACTGACATGGGTGAAATTCCTGGTTCAGGATGGACGGTATTCATACGCATTGAGCGGAAGTCTGTTGGGAATTGAACTCGAGGGCGTGAGGAGCATGCCTGTCGGATTCATGGATGAACATCAGGTGTTTCCTATGGATCTTGAGGAATTTGTGCTGGCACTGGGTGTAGGACGGGAGTGGATAGAGCGTCTCCGAGAGTCATTCGATAAGCAGAAACCTGTGGATGAAATGGTTCACAGGAAGATGATGGACTTGTTTCATCTGTATCTGGTTGTGGGTGGAATGCCTGCCGTGGTGCAGACGTATATCGATACGCATGATTTTGTCCGGGTTGTAGAAGAGCAGAAGTCAATACTGAAATTGTATAAGCATGACATCGGTCAGTATAACAGAAACCACGAACTGCAGGTGAATGAGATATTTGACATGATTCCTTCGGAACTGAATGCACAGAACAAGCGGTTCGTATTCAAAGACCTGCATGACAAGGCGAGGTTTGACGACTGCAAGGCTGATTTCCTGTGGCTGAAGCAGGCAGAAATGGCACTTCCGACCTATAATGTGGATGTCCCGGTCTATCCACTGAAGATGAGTGAGAAACGGAATTTATTCAAACTGTTCCAAAACGATGTGGGCATGCTCTGCTGTCAGTATGCCGGTGGAGTCCAGCTGAAGATAGTCAGGGGAGAGACAAACTTGAACTTCGGGGCGATTTATGAGAACGCCGTTGCTCAGGAACTCCATGCTCATGGATGGACACTGTATTATTTCAGCAGTAAGAAGCAGGGCGAACTGGACTTCCTTCTCGAACGCGATGCTACAATCATACCTCTTGAAGTGAAGTCGGGAAAGAACTACGACCGCCATCGGGCACTGAATAATATTATGGATAATCCCGAATATCGGATGACAGATGCGATTGTACTATGTAATGATAATGTCTCACACAAGGGAAATCTCTGCTATCTGCCTATTTACATGCTTATGTTCATACAGCATGAGACAATTGGCATGGATAAGCAGATTTATACGATTGATTTGGGGATGTTGGAGGGAAATTAGGAGTTGGGTCGTAGTTTTTGGCACTGATTTTGCGTCTAAGGAAGTATATGAAAAGGATTCTTAGTATTATATTCTGTTTGGTAGTAAGTTCGCTGGCATTCGGCGAGACCTACTGGACACCTGAGAATATACCATTAGTGTATCTGCAGGACAGGACAAAATATGTCAGCAATCCTGACGGTGTGCTCGATGAGGCTGTGGTGGATTCTATGAATGTTATTCTGCGAAGGATGGAGGATGAGAAGAATGTGCAGACAGTCGTGATTGTGGTGAAACACATTGAAGGCGATGATCCATACACCTTCGGTCAGGAGGTGGCTGACAAATACGGAATAGGTCATAAGGGTAAGGATGACGGACTGTTCATCATGCTATGTTCGGAGGACAGGAGTTACACCATACTAACCGGTGACGGTCTTGAAGGAACACTTCCGGATGCCATCTGTCGGAGGATTCAGAATCAGGTGATGGTGCCCCGTCTGAAGGAAGGCGACTGGGACGGTGCGATGCTTGAAACGGTGAAGGCAGTGAGCGGGTATGTGTTCGGTGACGACACACTCACGAATGAAGGTGGGAGTGATGATGAGGAGGATCTTGGTATGGTACTTTTTGCGGCTTTCATTGCCATGATAGTTGCATTGATATTGATGATAGGTGTCGTAAGTGCATTGAGTACGAGGAAATGTCCTAAGTGCGAAAAGAGGAAACTGAGTGCAGTAAAGAGGGAAGTTGTGGTTGTGGATGGAAAGAAAAAGTATCGGGTGACCTATCGCTGCTCGCATTGCAAACATCAGGAGGAGCGGTATGAGGACTATCATAATAACGGAATGACGAATGCCGGAAGAGGTTTCGGTGGAGGAATGATGATGGGTGGAGGAATGAGAGGCTTCGGCGGCGGAGGTTCAATCAGCGGAAGTTTCGGTGGAGGCCATTTTGGAGGCGGAGGTAA
>DCGE01000127.1:8330-14548 GCA_002314525.1 Prevotellaceae bacterium UBA1786
GACGGTTTTAGGCGAAAAATATGAGATGATAATATAAAATTATTGAAAGTTATGAAAAAAGGAACTATTGTATTGATTGCCGTAGTGGCATTGTTGGTAATTTGGGGTATCAGGGGATACAACCAGCTGGTATCAAGTGAAGAAACCGTATCGCAGGCGTGGTCGAATGTGGAGACTCAGTATCAGCGTCGCTCAGACCTGATTCCTAATCTCGTGAATACCGTGAAGGGTTATGCAAAGCATGAGGAAGGAACTCTGATGGAAGTTACTGAAGCCCGCACGAATGCCACGAGTATCAAGATTGATCCAACCAACATCACGGAAGAGGAACTGCAGAAGTTCCAGAAGGCTCAGAGTGAGGTGGGGAGTGCCCTCGGAAGACTGATTGCAGTGGCTGAGAGTTATCCGGACCTGAAAGCAAACCAGAACTTCTCAGAATTGCAGGCTCAGTTGGAAGGTACAGAAAACCGCATCCAGAAAAGCTGTCAGGAATTCAACGATGTAGTGAAGGACTACAATGTGAATGTACGTCGTTTTCCGAATAGCATCCTTGCTGGTTTGTTTGGTTTTGAAACAAAGGCAAACTTCAAGGCAGAGGAAGGAAGCGAGAAAGCACCAAGTGTGGAGTTTTAGGCGACTGAAGTCGCAGTTAGGAGTGGGGCTCCTTCGGAGCAGTTAGGAGTGTTTGGCTCTGTAGGTGCAGAAAGAACTGATTCCGCATTTCTCACATTGTGGGTTGCGGGCCGTACATACATATCTGCCGTGAAGGATCAGCCAGTGGTGAGCCAATGGAATGATGTCGGCCGGCAGATATTTTGTGAGTTCCTTCTCGACGGAGAGTGGGGTGGTGCATCGCTGAGGAACAAGACCGATGCGGTGGCTTACACGGAACACATGAGTGTCAACAGCCATTGCCGACTTTCCGAATACAACAGACTGAATGACGTTTGCCGTCTTCCGGCCTACACCGGGAAGACGTGTGAGTTCTTCAAGCGTATCAGGCACTTCTCCTCCGAACTCGCTGAGAAGCATCTGCGACATTCCTGAGAGGTGTCGGGCCTTGTTGTTGGGATAGCTGACAGAACGGATCAGTTCATAAATCTCTTCCACGGTTGCCTTTGACATTTCGGAAGCGGTAGGGAAAGCTTCGAAAAGAGCAGGTGTGATCATGTTGACCCGTTTGTCGGTGCACTGTGCTGATAGGATCACAGCAACGAGAAGTTGGAACGGATTATCGAAAATCAGTTCTGTGTGAGCATCGGGCATTTCCTTCTGAAAGTGCTCAATGAAGTTGGAATAGAGCAGTTTTTTTGTCATTGGAGTGCAAAATTAAGTATTTTTTCGATATAAATAACCGAAAAGAGATATTTTTTTCGTAATTTTGCGCCGTAATATGTATATTAAAGGTGAGTTCTATAATTCACCGAAGTGATAATTAATAAAAAAACATGGGTGATATAAATGAATTTATAGAACCCACCTTTTTGTGATGAGACAGTTAAAAATTACCAAGAGTATCACGAACCGTGAGTCTGCTTCGCTGGATAAGTATCTGCAGGAAATCGGTCGTGAGGAGTTGATTTCTGTAGAGGAAGAAGTGGAACTTGCAGCCAAGATCCGCAAAGGCGGCGTTGAGGCCCGCAGGGCATTGGAAAAACTTACAAAAGCCAATCTGAGATTCGTCGTATCAGTTGCAAAGCAGTATCAGAATCAGGGACTGAGTCTGCCGGACCTTATCAACGAAGGCAATCTGGGACTTATAAAGGCTGCTGAGAAATTTGATGAAACACGTGGCTTCAAGTTTATCAGTTATGCGGTATGGTGGATTCGTCAGTCTATTCTGCAGGCTCTTGCAGAACAGTCACGAATAGTACGTCTGCCACTCAATCAGGTTGGTTCACTCAATAAGATAGGTAAGGCCCTTGCAAAATTCGAACAGGAGAACGAACGTCGTCCTTCTGCAGACGAGATAGCTCACGAACTGGGTATTCCTGTTGACAAGATCGCTGATACAATGAAAGTTCAGGGACGTCATATCAGTGTCGATGCACCTTTCGTAGAAGGTGAGGACAACAGCCTGCTTGACGTGCTTGTGAACGATGACTCTCCTATGGCTGACAAGGGTTTGGTCAACGAGTCACTTGCCAAGGAAATAGACAGGGCACTTGATACTCTCACTCCAAGAGAGAAAGATATCATCAAGATGTTCTTCGGAATAGGTGGTCCTGAACGTACTCTTGAGGAGATCGGTGACAGGTTCAACCTTACACGCGAACGTGTGCGCCAGATTAAGGAAAAGGCGATAAGAAGACTCAGAGGCAGTACAAGAAGTAAACTTCTCAAAACATATTTGGGATAATAAGTCTATGAAGAGATATTTGATTACAGCCCTTCTATGTCTTTTTGCCTTGACGTCGTATTGTCAGACTGCACAGACTGATAAGCCTTCAGGAGAAAAAACCGAGAAGCCAAAGGCAAAGAAGGAAAAGAAGCAGAAGACATCGAAAATCCGTGCTCCGAAATCCGACTCGCATATAAAAGAAACGATATATCTGTTCGGATTTTCCACTCAGATAGGTGATTCGCTTTATTATATCACAAGCATTGCCAAACTCGATAGTGTGGATATGACGAAGAAGACTCGTTTCCTGTCTTTCAGAGATTCATACAGCTATCAGATGCGCGTATATGTGGAAGGTGTCCTGAAACAGAAGAGTCAGACTGCCGCAATTTTCTTTGATACGAAACAGAAGCGCATCCAGAAAATGTATGATAAGATGATTACCAGATATCTGAATGCAGACGGAGTGAAACTGATCACAATAAATCCAGATGAATTCACTTTTACATCCGTAGAATCTGGGATGTAGATGGTTTTATCAAAAATGTATGAATAAGAACAGACTCAAGATGTTTCTCCTTACAGTCACCATGCTTGTGGTGGCTGTATTGGCATATTCATGTGATGACGATGATGAGGTGGCGCCTCCGGTGGAGAAGATCAATAGACGTTCGGTGCTAGTATTTATGGTTGCCGAAAACAGTCTGTATTCATTTGTGAACGGAGTCAGTTCATATACCGGTGACCTGACAGAAATGCTTCAGGGATGCAAGAATATTCCTGACAGCTGTGAACTGGTGGTTTATGTCGATGACCTGAAGAATCCGAGGATTTACGTCATTGACAATAAGACTACCGCACGTCGTGCCAACGAGTTGAAACCGGAACTGGAATATGATGATGACGGCAATTCGGCTTCGCCTGAGGTGTTGAACCAAACATTGAAATATATGTACACGAAACACAAGGCAAAGTCGTACGGATTGGTGATGTGGTCGCATGGCAGCGGATGGATAGAAGGAATGTATGATAGTGGTGTGCGTGAGAGGAACGGAAAGAAGACATCTTTCGGAATTGACAATCTTAAGAATCTTGCAATAGATGAGGGACCGTCGATGGAGATCAGCGATATGGCAAAGGTCCTGGAACAATATGACAATCTCAATTTCGTACTTTTCGATGCTTGTTTCATGCAGTGCATAGAATGTCTCTATACACTTAGAAATTCGGCTGACTATATCATCGGCTCGTCAGCTGAAATACCTGGGTTGGGTGCACCGTATGACAGGATAATGGCTTCAATGTTTGCTGAGCCTTTTGTGGCAGGCGATATTGCAAGGATATACTACGACTACTACCAGAACGAAGACAAGGAGTATAATGGAGTACTGCTGTCGGTTGTCGATACAAAGCAGTTGGATAATTTTGCAAAGGCTACGAAAGAAGCGATAGGAGATATTGACCTGCGGAACGGGAAGTATGTCGGTGTGATGCGGTATTTCCCTTATGACAATTGGTATCAAAGTGTTAGTTTCCCGGACTTCTATGATATGAAGGGGATAATGATGAGTAATCTGCCTGCTGACAGATATGAGAATTGGCTGAAGGCGCTGGATGAGATCACTGTTGCGAAATATGCTACAAAAACGTGGTATTCGTATTATTACCATGGGTATGTTGTAGTGGATTCCACTCAGTACAGTGGAATATCCATGTACGTACCGCTTCAGAAATATATTGATCATGATGATGCTTTTACCAGTGGGTATTATAAGACAGACTGGTACAAGGCACTGACAAATTGATGACTGATTTTTGAATAATCGTGAGCAAGGAACGATATTATAAGGTAGGACGTCTGACATACAGGATTGTGTTTGATGACGAGACCAACGATGATACTCTCATACCATCTTCCGAACCGTTCAAGGTCGATGGAGGTGGTGATGATCTGTTATTCACGCTCACTGTCAATGATGCATGGAAACCTGAGAAGAAGGGTGATGAGATAGGACAGTTCGACTGTGGCGGAAACAATCATGGCGTTTATATCCTTGAGGATGGCTCGTATCAGATATTGGTGAGCGATTTCCATGGGAGACAGTGCTGTCTGTTGCAGGCCAACTCTGATTTCAGCGAGGGAAAAGTGACATTGCGTGGTGACCCCGTGATGAGGAGTTTTGGACTCAATAACTCGCTGATGATGATGTATGCCTTTGCCGGCGCTTCTCGTGATACAGTCCTCATGCATGCATCAGTTATCAGGAAGGACAGGGTGGGTTACTTGTTCCTCGGAGTGAGTGGAACAGGCAAGAGTACACATACAGCCAATTGGCTCAGATATATTGGTGGGACAGACCTGATAAATGACGATAATCCGGTGGTGCGCTATATTGATGGCAAGACATTCGTGTTCGGTTCACCATGGAGTGGCAAGACTCCTTGCTACAGGAATACTGAAGCTCCGGTTGGTGGTTTTGTCCAGTTGGAGCAGGCTCCGTTCAACAAGATCCGTCCGATGACAACCCTTGAGGCTTTTGCTTCATTGCTCCCTTCATGTTCCGTCATGAAATGGGACAAGAGGGTCTATACAGGTGCCTGCGATACTATCAGTCATATTCTTGAATCTACACAGACATATTTCCTCCAGAACCTCCCCGATAGAGAAGCTGTCAGGATGAGTTATGAGACGATGTCTGGAAAATTGTTGGCGTGATGATTGCTCCTTCTGTCGTTGAACTGGAAAATGAGGTCTTTCTGCCTTATGTGTGTGAACTCGTGAACGAAGGCCACACCGTCTCAATCCGAGCAAGGGGATACAGCATGCGACCCTTCATAGAGCATGACAGAGACGACGTGGTGCTGGGGAAGACTGACACATATAAAGTCGGAGATGTCGCCTTGGCAGAAGTATCGACGGGTCACTTTATCCTTCATCGTATTGATGCTATGAAAGATGGCAAGGTGCGTTTGAGAGGAGACGGCAATTATCCTGGAGTGGAATACTGCAGAATCAGTGATCTGAGGGCTGTCATGGTGCAGGTCATCAGAAAAGGACGGACTTGGAATGCCGACGGGAAAGTGTGGAGGTGCTATTCGAGACTGTGGGTGAAGTGTCTGCCTGTCAGACGATACCTGCTCGCTCTTTATAAATTGCTATGGCTCCACCAACTTCCGGCAAGAATTACTAAATTGTTCACAAAATAACATCAAAAAACTGAATAACGATGAAAATCAAACCAGGTTTTGAACTTCGTAAAATATGTGGTGAGAATATTCTGATTTCACATGGTAGGGAGAATATAAATTTCACAAAGGTCATCAGTCTGAACGAGACTGCGGCTTTCGTGTGGAACAGCGTGTTTGGCAAGGACTTCACTCTAGAAGATATGTGCAGTGCTCTGATTGGCGAGTATGAAGTTGACGAGCAGACAGCTATGAAGGATTGTGAGGAACTTCTTAAGAGTTGGATTGAAATAGGTTTTATCGAGTAATGAAAATTGTATATTTCCATGGATTCGCCTCGTCGGGGGCTAGTGGTACAGTGGAACTGCTGCGCAAACATCTGCCTGAAATAGAAATCGTCGCACCTGACATTCCTGTTGATCCAGATGAGGCTCTGCCGCTGCTTCAGCAGTTGTGCAAGGATGAGCAGCCAGACCTGGTAATCGGCACTTCAATGGGCGCGATGTATGCCCAGCAGATGTTTGGGTACAGGAAGATATGTGTAAACCCTGCATTTAATATGTCGCGTCTCTCGTCAGTCCTTAAGACCGGTGAGCACAAATTCCTCAATGGCCGTAAAGATGGACAGAAGACGTTCAAGATTACGAAGGATGTAATCCAGCATTTCAATATGATGGAACGTCAGCAGTTC
>DCGE01000127.1:14563-14999 GCA_002314525.1 Prevotellaceae bacterium UBA1786
TTGACAAGGAGAATACATACGGACTGTTCGGTATCAACGACAAGACCGTCAATACATACGATATTTTCAGGAAGTATTACAAGAATGCACAACGTTTCGATGGAGAACATCAGCTCAACGATAAGGCTCTAAAATCGGCTGTGATTCCATTGATAAAACAGATTTTGGGACTATGAACGGACTCTATACGATTCTGCTACTTATAGGATCAAACATTTTCATGACTTTTGCTTGGTATGCCCACCTTAAACTGCAACNNNNCGGAGCATATATCGAATAATTGGCCGCTTATCGGTGTCATCGTTTTCTCGTGGGCGATAGCATTCGTTGAATATTGCATGGCCGTACCTGCCAACCGTATCGGTTTTGTAGGGAATGGTGGTCCGTTCTCGCTTGTTCAACTGAAAGTCATACAAGAAGTCGTGTCTCTGATAGT
>DCGE01000058.1 GCA_002314525.1 Prevotellaceae bacterium UBA1786
GGTTCGCCCGACGTGTCGAGATAGATGATGACCTCGTCCTTTTCCCAATAGACAAAAACAGCCGCCCCGCGGTTTTCTCCTCCCGAATCGGGACGTCTCTGGCATTTTTCCCTCATCCTGTCCACAATAGCGTCTTTGGTGTAGAGGGAAGGTATGCGCGTGTCGCGGACTGTCAGGTTGTGGACGATCGACGAAACCGAGAAATATCCGTCTGCCTCAAATAGGTTCTCCCAGTCTATGGACAAGACTGCTTGGTATAAGTCTCGTATGTTCCTGCACCTTGTCCTCAGCAACGGCACAAGCACACGGTGTGCCGTCCTGAGATTCAGGTTCAGCTTCATGACGTCGCGCATGTCTCCGCGCACGACGACCGTATTTTCGGTTACTTCTATTGGATTATAGCCGAAGTCCAGCACTTCCCTCTCTGTCCACTGCGACAGTTGTTTCGCACAGGATATTATGATTGGGAAGTTCTTGTCGTTCCAAAGGTTCATCGCTTGTCAGCTAATGCGAAGAGGCATCAGCACGTAGAGGAAAGGAATCGAGCACTTGATGACGGCAGGTGAGTGTCCGTCATTGATGTTTATAACGACTTCGTCATCGTCAACAGCCTTGAGACAGTCCATCACGTAGTTCGGATTGAACATAATCTCTATCTTCTCTCCTGCATACTTGATAGCGACGACATCTTTTGCCTCTCCAATGTCTGAAGCTGCAGATGTAACCGTCAGTTTTCCGCTTTCAAATATCAGTTTTGTCGAGTGCGCCTCATCCATTGTCATGACGCTGGCACGGTCGAGGGCGTCGAGCATGAGTTGCCTGTCGACTGAAATGTGTTCGGACGTTTCCTTCGGGATGACCTGCTTATAGTTCGGATAGGCGTCATCCATCAACTTCGAGTATATCATCACGTCGCCCAACTTGAAGCATATCTGTGACTTCTGCACGATCAGCGAGAGGTCACCCTCTCCGTTGAGCGAACGCTGCAGTTCACCCACCGCTTTAGATGGAAGGACTATATCCTTCTCACCATCAGCCGGAAACTCTATTTCGTTCTCTACGAGAGCGAGTCGACGTCCGTCTGTTGCCACCATCGTGAGCTTCGAATTCTTGAAACTCATCAGCACGCCCTTCAATGTCCGCCGCGTGTCATCCTGGCTGGCTGCGTATGAAACTTTCCTCAGCATTTCACGGAACGTCTGCTGTGGAATCGTGTAAACGTAGGAATCCTCGTCCTGAGGCAGCTTCGGAAACTCAGCCTCTGACATGCCGGCAAGCTTGTAACTGGCGTTTCCGGCATTGATAGTCGCCCTCTCCTTCGAATCCGTTTCAATTGTCACCTCACACTCTGCTACCTTCGTGATAGCATTGAAGAGAAGTTTCACCGGAAGAGTCGTGCTACCCCTTTCAACAACCTCGCATTCGCATGTCGCCCTGATCGATATGTCAAGGTCAGTTGTCGTCATGCGAATCTCTTTATCATTCGCTTCTAAGAGAACATTCTGAAGAATCGGCAACGATCCCTTTCCCGCGACGATATTCTGAACGGACTTCAGTCCCTCAAGAAACTTTGACCTCACAATCTTGAATTTCATTTGTCTCTTCCTTACTGGTTTAGGCTCGGATTTGATTGTATCAAATATTATCTGATAATTAAAGGGTATGTATTATTATTATTAGAGATGTTGACAGTGTAGATAATTTCTTTCGAAGCCCGTTTTTACTGTCTTTTTCCGCTTTTCATTCCGTTGACTTCTTTTTGATTTTTGTTAGACAAAAACTTACAGACGGTTATCTCTGATGGTTGTTGTTGATAATGTACCACACTTGACTTCAGGTTATTGTCATCTGATCTTCAGCTTTTCAATCCATCTTGTCCGACAGGTTATAGCCGAATTCCGCAAGTATCTCAGCAAGCATTGCCTTGAGTTCCTGTTCAACGTCAAGCCTCTTCTCTATGTTCTTCACACCGTGGATGATAGTGGCGTGAGTTTTCTCAAATTGCTTTGCTATTTCTGGCAGGCTTTTCGTCGTGAATTTTCTGGCGATGTACATTGCCAGCTGCCTTGGTGTGACAATCGACTGCGTTCGTTCTGAAGAAAGTATCTGTGTAATTGTAACTGAGTATTTTTTTGCTACAACAGCTTGTATTTCTTCGATGTTAAGCTTCTTTAAAGACTGTTCTTTCTCTATGAAGTCCTTCAGTAGTTTTGACAGAACTTCCTTGTTGAGGTCGGCCGTAGGATCCATTGATCTGAATATGCTCACGCGATGCAAGGCTCCTTCCATTGCACGCACGTGGCTCTTGATCATGTCTGCTATGAATTCAAGGGCAGTGTCCGGAATAGAAGGCGTCATGCCCTCTGACTTCTTTCTTAAAATAGCAAGACGTGTTTCGTAGTTAGGAGATTCAATTTCCTGAACCATTCCGCCTTCAAATCTCGAGATCAGCCTTTCCTCGACAGCAGGAAGATTCTTTGGTGCCACATCAGATGTCATGACAATCTGCTTCTGGGCCTGCCAGAGTGCGCAGAATGTGTTGAAGAACTCTTCCTGAAACATCTTCCCTTTTTGTAGAAACTGTACATCGTCGACCATCAGAAGATCTATAGTACGATACTTGTTTCTGAAGGATTCGATCTGTCCGTTCTTCAGAGAATTGACATACTCGTTTAGAAATGTCTCTGCCGTCAGGTAGCAGATAGAAAGACCCCTGTTTTTTTTCTTGAGTTCGTTGCCGATGGCCTGCATCAAGTGGGTTTTGCCAAGCCCAGTGCCGCCGTGGATGAAGAGAGGATTGTAGCCACTTTTTCCTGGATGGGAAACAACGCCCTGTGCCGCAGCCAGTGCCCAGCTGTTCGAAGGACCCCTGACAAATTCTTCAAATGTGTATTCTTCGTTGAGGGGCATTGTAGAAATGAAAGTTGACGGACCTTGTGCAGGGCCGGCAACTGGTGCCTGCGGGATGATGATGGCCGGCACCAGTTGCCGGCCCTGCACAA
>DCGE01000150.1:0-292 GCA_002314525.1 Prevotellaceae bacterium UBA1786
CACTGTTTCGGAATGGTTCTGTCAATGACCTCATCGGTGACACACGGTGCCACAATGTGTCCGATGCCTTATTTCTCGGCAAAGTCGTCACTGGCTTGTATCAATCAAGAACGAATCACCTGCTTCAACGGAGTACCTACCATGTTCATTGCAATGTTCAACCACCCCGACTACCGACATACCGACTTTTCATACATGAGAACCGGAATCATGGCTGGATCGGGTTGTCCGCCTGAGCTGATGCGTCGTGCCGCACGAGAGGACGAGATGAACATGAAGGGAATCGTGAGTG
>DCGE01000150.1:304-896 GCA_002314525.1 Prevotellaceae bacterium UBA1786
GTGTATGGTCAGACGGAATCGGCTCCAGGCAGTACGATGTCAGCATGGACTGACTCAATAGAAGTCAGAACAGACACCGTAGGCTATGCCTTTCCACATGTAGCTTGCAAGATCATAGACCCTGAGACCGGCGAAGAAGTACCAGTAGGCATGAACGGAGAGTTCTGTTCGAAGGGATACAACACAATGAAGGGGTACTACAAGATGCCTGATGCCACGACTCAGACCATCGACAGCGATGGATGGTTACACTCAGGCGACCTGGCTTGCAAGGACAAGGACGGAAACTACAAGATCACAGGACGACTGAAGGACATGATCATCCGAGGAGGCGAGAATATCTACCCAAAGGAAATCGAGGAATTCATATATACCCATCCGAAAGTACAGGACGTACAGGTTATCGGTGTGCCTGATGAGAAATACGGAGAGGAAGCGATGGCATGTATCATTCTGAAAGATGGTGAGACAATTACCGAGCCGGAGATGCGAGAGTATATCACCGCAAGTCTGGCACGACACAAAGTACCGAAATACATAGATTTCACTGATGCCTTCCCAATGAACGCAGCAGGAAAGATACTGAAATATA
>DCGE01000150.1:957-1695 GCA_002314525.1 Prevotellaceae bacterium UBA1786
CACTTTTCACTCTTCACTAATAAATACAACATGAAGAAAAAATTAGTAACACTTGACGGGAACGAAGCCGCAGCACACATAGCATACGACTTTACCGAGATTGCAGCAATATACCCTATCACCCCATCGTCACCGATGGCAGAACATACCGACAACTGGTCGGCAAAAGGAAGAAAGAACATCTTCGGACAACCTGTGACACTGATTGAGATGCAGTCGGAGGCAGGTGCGATAGGTGCTGTTCACGGTGCTGCACAGACTGGTTCACTGGCTACGAGTTTTACATCAAGTCAAGGACTGATGCTTATGATACCGGTACTTCACCGAATCGCCGGCGAAAGACTGCCTGTAGTACTACATGTAGCAGCCCGCACAGTCGGAACTCATGCCATGAGCATCTTCGGAGACCACAGTGACGTGATGTGTTGTAGGAATACAGGATTTGCAATGCTCTGTACGAGCAACGTGCAGGAAGTCATCGATCTATCGGCAGTGGCTCATCTCGCTGCACTGAAAGGCAAGACACCGTTCATGCACTTCTTCGATGGTTTCCGTACCTCACACGAGATCAACACAGTGGAGATGATAGATACTGAGAAGCTGCACGAGTTGGTTGACAAAGATGCACTTGAGGTCTTCCACCGTCACGCCCTCAATCCTGAACATCCTCTGATGAGAAGTACGGTTCAAAACCCAGATGTATATTTCCAGGTTCGTGAGGCCTGCAACCCATATTAC
>DCGE01000150.1:1735-11941 GCA_002314525.1 Prevotellaceae bacterium UBA1786
AGACTATTTCGGTGAGATAAACAAGATAACAGGACGCGACTACCATCTTTTCAACTACTACGGCGCTCAGGATGCCACAGATGTCATCGTGGCAATGGGAAGTGTATCAGGAGCAGCGAAGAGAGCTGTTGACCACCTGAACGAGCAAGGACGGAAGGTGGGATTCATCCAAGTCCATCTGTACAGACCTTTCAGTGCCAAGCATCTTCTCAGTGTACTGCCGAAGAGCGTGAAGCGTGTCGCAGTACTGGATCGCTGCAAAGAACCGGGCAGTATGGGAGAACCTCTCTACGAAGATTTCTGTACAGCCGTCTGCAATAGCGGTTTGCAAATGAAGGTGATAGGAGGACGTTATGGTCTGTCATCAAAAGACACCTATCCAGCACTCATCGTTTCAGTGTTTGACAACCTCATATCGGAAAGACCGATAAACGGATTCACAATTGGTATCAATGACGATGTAACCCATCTGTCGCTAAAACCCGACACTACATACAAGCTGAATGCCGGGAAGCAAACCTATCGCTGCAAATTCTGGGGACTCGGTGGTGACGGTACGGTAGGAGCGAACAAAAACACCGTGCACATCGTCAGCGAGTGTGCCCATATGTACGGTCAGGCCTACTTCGAATACGATGCAAAGAAGTCGTTCGGTGTTACAAAATCACACCTGCGATTCAGCAATGACCCTATTGATGCTTCGTATTACGTGATTGATGCCAATTTCGTTGCATGCCACAACCAGAGTTACATCAGGAAATACGATATCGTATCTGATATTGCTGAAAGCGGTACCTTCCTCCTGAACTGCGACAAGGACGATAACGAACTCATTGAGTGGCTGCCAAACAACGTGAAGCGCGCTTTGGCTGAGAAGAACATACGTTTCTTCGTCATCAATGCAACAGACATCGCCATGCGGCTCGGACTCGGAGCCCATACGAACACCGTACTTCAGGCCGCCTTCTTCTCAGTATCGAAACTTATCGACACAGAGACAGCACTCACTGCAATGAAGGATGCTGCCAGAAAGACATATTTCGCAAAAGGTGACAAAATAGTGGCAGAGAATATCAGTGCCATTGAATGTGGTGCAAGCGAGGTAAGGGAAATTGCCGTTCCGGAAAGTTGGAAGGATCTTGCAGACGACCCTGCTGAGGATTTGAGCAGTCTTCCTTTGAAAGTGACGTCACTCCTGCTGCCTATCAACAGTCAGAAGGGCGACGACATGCCTGTCAGTGCATTCAGCGAATGTGTTGACGGTACAATAGAACTCGGATTCACAGCCTTCGAGAAACGAGGAATCGCAGTGAAGGTCCCGAAATGGGATGCTGAGAAATGTATCCAGTGTAACCGTTGTTCATTGGTTTGTCCTCATGCCGTAATCAGGCCTTTGCTCCTTGACGAAAAAGAAAAGACCGAAGCACCAAATGGATTCACAGCTACGGAGGCAAAACTATCGGCAAATGCAAAAGCGAAAGTGGAAGGAAACCTCTACTATGCTTTGTCGATTTCCGACTACGACTGCACGGGATGCGGAAGCTGTGCAGAGAGTTGCCCTTCGGATGCACTCAACATGGTTCATGCAGAACTGGACGAGAACAATAAGTCTCTCTTTGAATATGGATTGAAAGTTTCGGACAAAGGTGATTTGTTTGACCCATACACTGTGAAAGGAAGCCAGTTCAGAACTCCGCTTCTGGAATTCTCGGCTGCCTGTGCCGGATGTGGTGAGACTCCATACGCGAAGCTCCTCACCCAACTCTTCGGCGACAGAGTCTATTGGGCAAATGCAACAGGCTGCTCACAGGCATGGGGAGCTGCAATGCCAGCAATTCCTTATTCAACAAACAGCAGAGGCTTCGGTCCTGCATGGACAAACAGCTTATTCGAGAACAATGCTGAACTCTGTCTGGGAATGTACCTGTCAGTAACTCAGAAGAGAGAACTGGTACGTTCATTGGTTACTGAACTGAAAGAGCAGTCTGATGGCGAACTGAAAACAACATGCGAAAAATATCTTGCATCGTTTGACGATATTAACCTTTCACGCATAGTTTCCGACAGACTTATCAAAATGCTTTCAGAAAAGCAGAATTCCGATATAGCATCACGTCTTCTTTCCCTCAAAGACCAATTCGCGAAGAAGACATTCTGGATGTATGGCGGCGACGGATGGGCATACGACATAGGATTCGGAGGATTGGACCATGTGATTGCAACCGGTGCGAACGTGAACGTGTTCGTGATCGACACAGAAATGTATTCAAATACTGGAGGTCAGAGTTGCAAGGCCACTCCTATTGGTGCAGTGGTGAAGTTCGCTTCTTCAGGAAAGAAAAGCCAGAAGAAGGATTTGGGTAGGATTATGATGAGCTACGGAAATGTATATGTAGCTCAAGTGGCAATGGGTGCCAATCAGGCTCAACTGCTGAAAGCCATAAAAGAAGCCGAGGAGTTTGAAGGACCTTCTATCATCATTGGATATACGCCATGTGTCTCACACGGAATCAGCATTGGTATCCATAAAGTCCAGGAAGAAATGAAACGTGCGGTTGACAGTGGATATTGGACTCTCTACCGTTATGATCCTCGGAAAGAGCATCCGTTCCAGCTTGACAGCAAGGAACCAACAATGCCATATTCGGAATTCCTTGACGGTGAAGTACGCTATTCATCACTAAGAAGAACATTCCCTGAAAACGCCGATATCCTGTTTGAAAAAGGCAAGGATGAAGCAGCAAGAAGATTCGAGACTTTCAAAGGACTAAGTGAAAAGTAGATATCATGGTATATAATAGCATTGAAGAGCTGATCGGCCATACGCCATTATTGAGACTCCACAAATATGCGGAGGCTGCAGGTCTGCCATTTGTTCCACTTGCCAAACTGGAATGTATGAATCCCGCCGGTAGCGTGAAGGATCGTACGGCATTGTTCATGATTGATGATGCTGAAAGAAGAGGAGTCCTAAAAACAGGGGGGACTATAATTGAACCGACAAGTGGCAATACTGGAGTCGGAATGGCAATGATCAGCAGGACTCGCGGATACAGACTTATCCTCACAATGCCTGAGACCATGAGTCAGGAGAGAATCAATCTCCTGAAAGCATACGGAGCGGAAGTTGTACTTACTTCAGGGAAACTCGGTATGAACGGTGCTGTAGAAGAAGCCAAAAAGTTGAACAAGGAAATTGCCGGTTCGGTAATTCTCGGACAGTTTGACAACCCAGCAAACCCATCGGCACACTACAACACCACAGCAGAGGAAATCTGGGAAGACACAGAAGGCAAGATAGGAACTTTTATTGCTGGCATAGGAACCGGAGGTACACTATGCGGCACCGCCAGCAAACTTAAAGAACTGAAGGGTGATTCTCATATATATATAATAGGTGTCGAACCAGCCTCATCTCCCCTAATCACAAAAGGTCAAAGCGGGGCTCATAAAATTCAGGGAATCGGCGCAAACTTCATTCCAAAGAACTATGATAGTTCGGTTGTTGACGAGGTGATAGACATCACGAATGATGAGGCAATTGAGGCTGCAAAACTTCTCTCAGAAACAGAAGGACTGCTATGCGGATTCTCAGGTGGAGCCGTTCTTGCCGCACTGACGAAATGTAAGCAAAAAAACGGAGAAACCGTCATTTTGTTACCTGACGGAGGCGAGAGGTATCTCTCAACAGATTTGTTCCGATAGGCGGTGGATTTACATTAATATGTATTGGATATGGATAAAACATTCAGCTATAACGAAGTCAGACAATTGATTTATGAGATTCGTCACAGACTGTTTCCTGACTTTTACGAGATAAGGGAGACATCACCTTTGATTGACATGCTCCCTGAAGGTTATATCGACGAACTTCGAGAACAGATCATGAAGGACGTGAAAGCCACTTATGAAGGAGACCCAGCAGCACAGGACTATGACGAGATTATATGCTGCTATCCAGGAATAAAGGCCATCATCAACTACAGGCTTGCACATAAACTATGGGAAATGAATGTCAGGCTCGTTCCACGTATGATTACCGAATGGGCTCACAGCGAAACCGGAATAGACATCCATCCAGGTGCAACTATTGGTGAATACTTTACGATTGACCACGGAACAGGTATCGTTATCGGTGAGACCTGCATAATCGGGAATCATGTCAAACTATATCAAGGGGTGACACTCGGAGCCAAAAGTTTCCCACTTGATGAAGACGGGAATCCAATAAAAGGTCTGCCACGCCATCCGATACTGGAAGACGGAGTGATTGTCTATAGTAACGCGACAATACTGGGAAGAGTACGAATTGGCAGTAATTCGGTCATTGGAGCTAACAAATGGATAGTTTCCGATATCGGCAAAGGAACAAAAGTAATTTAATACAACTTTTATCTGCAGAAAATTTGTATATGTGCCGAAAAAGTTGTAAATTTGCACGAAAATAAGAAAGGTAGTAATATGACAAAGTTGAACATACTCCGCCGAGTGATTATCCGAATTCAGATTATTCCAATAATCTGAGAATGGCACTTTGTTATTATTTCATAAGATTGTTTTTAATTTACAGAAATAAGGCCTTTCTCAGTAAGCACACCGAGAAAGGTTTTTTTAAAGGAAAATGACTGATTATATAGAGATATTAGACACTACGCTAAGAGACGGTGAACAGACATGCGGTGTAAGTTTCATGCCACATGAAAAACTCGCCATCGTACGCATTATGCTCGAGGAACTAAAAGTTGACAGAATGGAGGTAGCTTCCGCACGTGTCTCAGAAGGCGAAATGAAATCAGTCAAAAATATCTGCCAATGGGCAGAGAAGTCGGGATTGATTGACAAGATCGAAGTACTGGGATTTGTTGACGGCAACATATCAGTTGATTGGATTAAATCATGCGGTGGAAAGGTCATCAACCTTCTCACAAAGGGAAGCCGTGAACACTGCGAGAAGCAATTGGGAAAGACAATCGAACAGCACATCAATGACATAAAGGACACTATCAGATACGCATACAATCAGAATATCAAGGTAAACATCTACCTTGAGGATTGGAGCATGGGTATGCAGAGAGACAAACAGTATGTCTTTGATTTGGTCAATGCACTGAAAGACGAGAAAATCAAAAGATTCATGTTGCCTGATACATTAGGAGTTCTCAATCCAAATCAAGTAACAGATTTCGTAGGACAGATGGTTGAGAAATTCCCCCAATTACGTTTTGATTTCCACGCACACAACGACTACGATATGGCCATCAGCAATGTCTTTGCAGCCGTCAAGGCCGGAGTGAGTGGGTTGCATACAACCATCAACGGTCTTGGCGAAAGGGCTGGCAATGCCTCTATCGCAAGTGTTCAAGCCATACTGAAAGATCATCTGCATATCAGTACGAATCTGAACGAAGAAAGGCTCATGGATGCGAGCCGGATGGTAGAATCATTCTCTGGCATAGCAATAGCAAGCAACCAGCCAATCGTAGGAGAGAATGTATTCACCCAGGTGGCAGGAGTACACGCAGACGGAGACAGCAAGCATAACCTTTACTGCAACAAGCTGCTTCCCGAACGATTCGGAAGAAAACGAGAATACGCCCTAGGCAAGAATAGCGGAAAGGCTAACATCAAGAAAAACCTTGATGAACTTGGCATGACTCTTGACGAGGAATCCATGAGAAAAGTCACTGCAAGGATAATAGAACTGGGCGACAGGAAGGAATTGGTCACACAGGAAGATCTGCCATTCATAATCTCAGATGTTCTGAAGCATGATGTTTCAGAAGAGAAAGTAAAACTTCTCGGATACAACGTTGCTCTGTGTAACAACCTGAAACCGACATGTTCATTAAGGCTTGACATCAACGGACAGGTATTTGAGGAGACATCAAGCGGAGACGGACAATATGATGCATTCGTAAGAGCATTAAGAAAGATATATAAAGTCACACTTGAGAGGAAGTTCCCGATGCTCGTAAACTATGCCGTCTCCATTCCACCAGGAGGTAGGACGGACGCCTTCGTACAGACCATAATCACATGGGAATTTGAAGACCGGACATTCAAGACAAGAGGACTTGATGCTGACCAGACTGAAGCGGCAATCAAGGCAACAATAAAGATGCTTAACATAATTGAACAATAATATGAAAGGATTTGATGGATCAAATTTGACATTCGGCTATAAGAAGACCGAATTCAACGTAAGATGTGAATACAAAGACGGTAAATGGGGTGAAATCGAGGTAAGTGACAGTGAACAGATTACCCTTCACATGGCAGCAACATGTCTGCACTATGGTCAGGAAGCCTTCGAAGGACTTAAAGCCTACAGAGGTAAGGACGACAAAGTCAGGATATTCCGTATGCAGAAGAACGCAGAACGCCTGCAGTCAACCTGTCGTGGTATCATGATGCCAGAAGTACCTACGGAACTCTTCTGTGAGATGGTGAAGAAAGTCGTTACCCTAAACGAGAAATGGGTACCTGATTATGGCAGCGGTGCCACACTCTATGTTCGTCCGCTTCTCATCGGCACCAGCGCTCAAGTGGGTGTACATCCTGCAAGTGAGTATCTTTTCATGATGTTCGTGACTCCGGTTGGACCTTATTTCAAGGGTGGATTTGCTACAAATCCTTATATGATTACCCGTAAGTACGACCGTGCCGCACCTCTCGGAACTGGAATCTACAAAGTCGGTGGCAACTATGCCGCAAGTATGAAGGCCAACATGTTAGCACATGATATGGGTTACAGTTGTGAGTTCTATCTCGACGCAAAAGAAAAGAAATACATTGACGAGTGTGGTGCTGCCAACTTCTTCGGAATCAAGGACGACACATACATCACACCGCTCTCCACATCCATCCTTCCATCCATCACTAACGACTCTCTGCAGCAGTTGGCTAAGGATTTGGGTATGAAAGTTGAGCGCCGTCAAATTCCGTTGGAAGAACTTGAAACCTTCGAAGAGGCAGGTGCCTGTGGCACAGCTGCCGTCATATCTCCTATTGAGAAAATTGACGATATAGAAATGAATAAATCATACGTCATTTCCAAGGACGGCAAACCAGGTCCGGTCTGCACCAAGCTCTACAACATGCTTACCGGCATTCAGTTCGGTGATGTGGAAGACAACCACGGATGGATAACAGTCCTTGATATTTAATCCAAGCAAAAAACGACAATGACACAATACAAGAATCCGCTACGCAGTTCTGTATGCACCGAAGGCCGAAGAATGGCAGGTGCAAGAGCTCTTTGGGTTGCTAACGGCATGAAACGTGAGCAGTTCGGCAAGCCAATCATTGCCATCGCAAACTCCTTCACGCAGTTTGTTCCAGGACACACTCATCTGCACGAAGCAGGCCAGATCGTCAAAGCTGAAATTGAAAAGATGGGATGCTATGCTGCCGAATTCAACACTATCGCAATTGATGACGGTATAGCGATGGGGCACGATGGCATGCTGTATTCACTTCCAAGTCGGGATATTATCGCAGACAGTGTTGAATATATGGTTAATGCCCACAAAGCAGATGCCATGATATGCATCAGCAACTGTGACAAGATTACCCCTGGAATGCTGATGGCTGCCATGAGACTGAACATTCCAACGATTTTCGTTAGCGGAGGTCCGATGGAGGCCGGCAAGTACAAAGGTGAGAATCTTGATCTTATTGCAGCCATGGTCAAAGGAGCAGACAAGACAGTGAGCGATGAGGAACTTGCAGAGGTTGAGAATAGAGCTTGCCCAGGATGCGGATGCTGCTCTGGTATGTTCACGGCGAACTCCATGAACAATCTGACAGAAGCAATCGGTCTTAGCCTTCCTGGCAACGGCACCATCCTTGCCACTCACACCAACAGAGTTGAGTTGATGAAAGAGGCAGCAAGACAGATTGTCAGAAATGCTTTTGCATATTATAAAGACGGAGATGATAGTGTCCTACCAAGAAGCATCGCCACCCGTCAGGCATTCCTAAATGCAATGACTCTTGATATTGCAATGGGAGCTTCAACTAACACAGTGCTTCACCTTCTTGCCGTTGCACAGGAGGCAGAAGTAGATTTCACCATGAGCGACATTGATGTATTGTCGAGAAAGACTCCGTTCCTCTGCAAGCTCGCGCCGAACTCACAGAAATACAGTGTTCAGGAATGCGGTCGCGCCGGAGGTATGCTTAATCTTCTTGGAGAATTGGCGAAAGGAGGATTGATTGACACATCTGCCAAACGCGTCAATGGTCATGCATTAGAAGAAGACATTGAAAAATACTGCATCCTCAAAGCAGACATCGATCCAGAAGCAAAACGTATTTATTCTTCTGCACCAGCAGGAGTGTTCTGTAACGAACTCGGAGCGCAGAATACCAAATATGAAAGTCTGGACACAGATCGCGAGAATGGATGTATCCGTACCATCGAACACGCATACACAAAGGATGGAGGAATGGCAATTCTTTTCGGAAACATTGCTCAGGGTGGATGCGTTGTTAAGACGGCAGGTGTCGATGAAAGTATATGGAAGTTTGCTGGTCCGGCTGTTGTCTTCGACTCTCAGGAAGATGCATGCGAAGGCATTCTCGGAGGGAAGGTCAAGGCTGGTGATGTTGTTGTCATCACTCACGAAGGCCCTAAAGGTGGACCAGGCATGCAGGAGATGCTCTACCCTACTTCATACATCAAGTCAATGCACCTCGGAAAAGAATGTGCACTTATCACAGACGGCAGGTTCTCAGGAGGAACGAGCGGTCTCAGCATAGGACACGTCAGTCCAGAAGCAGCAAACGGAGGAAATATCGGAAAGATCATCGATGGTGATATCATCGAGATAGATATTCCGAACCGCTCAATCAACGTAAGACTTTCCGAACAGGAACTGGCAAATCGCCCTCAGCGTCCTCTCACAAGGAACAGAGTTATCAGCAAAGCGTTGAGAGCATATGCACAGAGTGTGTCAAGTGCAGACAAGGGAGGGGTAAGAATAATTTAAGAAAACTGAACAAACAACCGTATGGAAAAGATAACAGGTTCCGAAGCATTGATGCGAAGTCTGATAAACGAAGGAGTCAGAACTCTCTTCGGCTATCCCGGTGGAGCCATTATGCCTGTATATGATGCCTTGTACAATCACAAAGATGATCTGAACCACATCCTTGTTCGTCATGAACAGGGAGCAGTGCATGCCGCACAGGGATTTGCAAGGGTCTCCGGAGAAGTCGGGTGCGTGATTGTCACCAGTGGACCTGGTGCCACAAATACAGTAACCGGCATTGCAGATGCAATGATTGACAGTACACCATTAGTGGTGATTTGTGGTCAGGTCGGAACATACCATCTCGGCACTGATGCCTTTCAGGAGGTGGATGTAGTGAACGTGACTAGTCCAATCTCAAAATGGGGCTATCAGATCCGGAAGGCAGAGGATATTGCATGGGCTGTCAGCCGTGCCTTCTTCATAGCAAAGAGCGGAAGGCCTGGACCTGTAGTGCTTGACTTCACCAAGAATGCGCAGACAGAACTATTTGAATTCCAGCCAGAGAAAGTCAATTTCATTAGAAGCTACCGTCCTAATCCTACACACAACACGGATTCGGTTCAAAAAGCTGCAGAACTCATCAACAATGCAAAGAAACCGTTGGTGCTTGTAGGTCAGGGAGTGGAACTCGGAGATGCACGCGCTGAACTTCAGAACTTCGTTGAAAAGATTGACGCGCCATGTGGCTGCACACTTCTCGGACTTTCCGGTATTCCATCGAAACACCGTCTGAATATGGGTATGTTGGGCATGCACGGAAATCTTGCTCCGAATGTAATGACAAACCAATGCGACGTCTTGATTGCAGTCGGAATGCGTTTTGACGACCGTGTCACCGGCAACCTGAAAACATATGCAAAACAGGCCAAGATCATCCATCTCGACATTGATCCGTCAGAATTCAACAAGAACGTACCTGTTGACGTCGAAGTCCTCGGAAACTGCAAAACGACTCTCAAGGAGATCACTGAATTGGTGAATACTGCCGAACACAAGGAATGGATAGACGGTTTCAAGCCATACTACCAGAAGGAATACGAAAAGGTAATCGATAAGGCCATCTACCCAAAAGAAGGTCCACTGTTGATGCCGGAAGTCATCAATGCTGTCAGTGAAGCGACGAAACACGAAGCTATAATGGTCACCGACGTAGGTCAGAACCAGATGT
>DCGE01000133.1 GCA_002314525.1 Prevotellaceae bacterium UBA1786
CCAAGATCGTTGAACTCAGCGACCTCGTAGCAGACCACATCAACCTTATGGGTAACGCTGATTACGGTAACTACCGTATCGGTTCAGTTGCAAAGGTCGGAGGTACTTACGGTATGTTGATGTCAGACTCAGCTCCAAAGGTTGACGAAACATCAGGTCTCCCTGTCCTTTCTTATTCTGAAAGCTACGGTACTGCCTGCTACACCCGTTCAGGTGTTCAGGAAGTTGTAGGTAACTCAACCCCTGACTTCCTCGGTGGTATCAGCACTACTTTCACTTTCAAGAACTGGTCTCTCTACATCGGTCTTGACGGCCGCTTCGGTGGTTATGTTGCTTCATACGGTTCTCGTTATGGTACAGCATACGGATATACCGAACCTTCTCTCAAGGGTGCTGACGCAGCACACGGCGGTATTGAATATACCTCAAGACTCGACGGTATCCGCTATGACGACGGTATCGTTGTTGACGGTATCTTCCCTACAGGAACCAACCTTCCTCAGGGCGACGGAACCTATTATACCGTTGGAACTGGCAAGTATACTACCGGTGAAACATATGCCGAACTGCTTGCTGCAAACAAGATCGATCCTTCACACGCATCTTCTTTCCAGTACTATCAGAACAACTGGGGTGCAGGTGTTATCAATGACAGTTGGTTCACAAAACTCAACTACATCGCCCTCCGCGACGTAGCTCTTACTTATTCATTTAACCAGCGTGCTGCCAAGGCAATCGGTGCACAGGGTCTTTCATTAAAGCTTGCAGGTCACAACCTCGGTTATCTCCTGAACACAATGCCTAACAAGGAAAACCCAGAATCCATTCGTGGTACTTCTGCATCCGAGTTCCGTGTACGTAGCTTCGACTGCGTTACTTCTGCATTCACATTCACAATCAACGCATCATTCTAATAAAATAAGATCATGAAACTGAAAAAAATAACAATACTTGTCGCTGCAGTTCTTGCTCTTGTCGGATGTCGTGATCAATTCGCAGAGCTGAACCAAAATCCAAGTGCAGTGACCGTACCGGAGCCATCATACCTGATGGCAACCGCTATCCGCAATTTTGATACTTCCGGATACCTTCTTTGGTTCTACAATGCTTCCTACTATTCAAAGTGGTCTCAGCTTGCAGTTCCAGGATCATATAACGAGGGAACTCTTGGAATGGGTGCTACTGGAGATCAGGGCAGCAACAGCATCGCTATGCTGACATACCGCAATGACCTTCGCAACTATCTTGGAACTCTCAACACTAAGGTTTATGATTCGTATGCAGCTGTCTGCAACGTACTTGCCGTTTACAGCGGTATTTTCGACAGTGATATTTACGGCTATATTCCTTATACGGAGGCTGCTATGTATCGCTACGGCGGCACACTGACTCCGAAATACGACAGTGTAGAGTCTCTCTATGACCTCTGGATATCTGACCTTAACGAGAGTATTGCAAGCTTCACTGATGCTAATCAGGTATTCATTGCAAAAGAGGATGCCGTTTATGGCGGTGACCTCAAGAAATGGGCAAAACTTGCAAATACATTGAAACTCAAGATAGCTGTCCGCCTTTATGCAAACAACGCAACTAAGGCTGCTTCAATCGTAAATGAAGTTGTCAACTCTTCTGTCGGATACATTGACGACGTTGCAGATGATTTCCTCTACAACAGAGCAGATGCAGTGACCAGCGGCGACGGTGATTACGTATATCACTTCGGCAACGGAACTTGGCAGGAGAGCCAGATGAGAGCTTCAAAGAACGTAATCGACTTTATGCTTGCAAGCAAGGACCCTCGCGTTCGTTTCATCTATACAAAGAACGGTTTCAACGCAACTATCGTACAGGGCTTCATCGACGCCGGCAGATATCAGGATGTTCCTGAGAGTGTTCGTGCAAACGTTGTCCTTGACGAGAAAGGCAATTTCAAGCAGTGGGGAGGAATGGGCGAACCTTGGGTACGCTATGTAGGTCTTCCTGTTGTTTGGGAAGGTTCAGCTGAGTACGAAAAATACAAAGACGAATTCTTCGTAACAGGTACACGTTACAATCTTTCCGGCGAGAGCGGTACAAAGTCTTATGGTCTTGTATCAGTAAGCAACGAGGAGATGGTTCGTGGCCGTTGCGACTATACCATTCCAACTCTTCCAGGTGTTGTTAAGCAGGATACAGAAGATGTTCCTTGGTGGGGTCTCTATCTTGGCGCAGGTGAAGTGAACCTTTACCTTGCTGAGTTCAGCCTTCTCGGTGTTTCTCTTCCAAAATCTGCTGACTACTACTATGAAAGAGGTGTGAAATTCTCAGTTCAGGAGTATGACAAGTTAGCTTCGCTCAACAAGATCCCTTATTATGGCACAACTTACAACTACGATCCATTCGAAGAAGTAATTGACCTTAAAGCAGGTGAAATTGATGCAATGCTTGCAACAAGCAACGTGAAACTCACAGGTACAACTTCAGAGAAACTCGAGAAAGTTTATCTCCAGCAGCTTATGCACTTCTCAATGCAGCCGGACGATCAGTTCGTAACTGCACGTCGTTCAGGTTATCCAAAGGTTGGATCAAAGCTTCTCCCATTCGTGAAATTCGATGCAGTACAGCTCACAGCAATTCCACGTCGTTTCGAGATTTCTTCTCCAGGCCCAACAGATATCATGTACGATATCAAGACTGCTGCTTATGCTGAGCAGGGATTCACTACAGGTACCAGCCAGTCAGGTGTTGGTTATGCTACAACAACCGTTCTTAACACAGAACGCCTGTGGCAGGACAAGAACGCTCCTCAGTGGGGAACACCTGCTAACTGATTTCAATAAATCTTGAATATTTTGAGGGCCGGCCTTCTGGCCGGCTCTCTTTTTTAATTATGAAAAAAGCATTTGCAATAATTCTGGCATCGTTTCTTCTCTCTAACTTAAGTTCCTTCGCTCAGGATCTTCTGTTTGAGAATTTCACTGATGCCACGATAAGATTTGTCAACAGGTCGAAGATCACTAAGAAAATCAATTTCGATATTGTGGATCAAAAGGTTCTCTATCTTGATGGAGAGACTGTGATGGAGATGGTGAATCCTCGTCTGATCGACACTGTTTTCGTTGACGGTAGAAAATTCGTTTGTAAGAATGACCTGATATGCGAATATTTTGCAAATGACAATGGCGGCATTCTTGTCAACTGGAAGATCAAGAATGTGAATGTCGGGAGTAAAGGTGCCTATGGTATGCCCACTCAAGGAAAAGTTGAGGTTCTCCGTGCCCTTGATTTTGATGTTCCGTATACCATCACAAACTGGGGAAACGTGGGAAGCCAGGGTTCCAATTCAATGGATCTCTTCAGAAGGTCCGCTCAAAACACCTACTTCTTCAAAGCTGGAGGCATAGAGTGCAAGGCCACCCGTCTGGCTGACATCTACAAGGCATTCCCCGATAAGAAAAGCCAGATAAAGGCATTCGCCAAAGAGAAAGGCCTTAATCTCAAGACCACCGAAGAGGCTTTCAAAGTGATAGAGTTCATCTATTCACTGTACTCTTCAAATCACTGATAACCGAAAAGAGATGGACATTCTGATAATCATAGAATTTTTGATTGTTCTGGCAATGATATTTGCCGGTGTGAAAATTGGTGGAATCGGAATGGGTATCACCGGTATGATCGGGGTATTTGTACTTGTGTACATCTTTCATCTGCCTCCCGGGAAAATCCCTGTTGACGTAATGCTGATTATCCTTTCTGTCATTTCGGCAGCTGCTGCCATGCAGGCTTCCGGTGGATTGGATTATCTGGTGAATGTCGCAGCTCGTTTCCTCAGAAAGCACCCTGGGCAGATAACCTATCTGGGCCCACTTGTATGCTGGATGTTCTGCCTTCTGGCCGGAACAGCCCACACATGTTATCCTCTGCTCCCAATCATTTCAGATATAGCAAAGAAAAACAAGGTTCGCCCGGAGCGCCCGCTGAGTGTTTCGGTGATTGCAGCATCACTCGGCATTACAGGTAGCCCTGTGTCAGCGGCGACCGCTGCAATCATCAGTATGGATTTGTTAGGGGGCAAAGGCATAGAACTGAGAGATATTCTGCTGATATGTGTCCCTGCTTCGTTCATCGCGATTATTATTGCTGCATTCATTCAGAACAGGATTGGAAAGGAACTGGAAGATGATCCTGAGTACCAAAGGCGTCTCAAGGCAGGCCTTGTCAAGTCTGTCGATGAAGGAGATGTCGTTGAGATGGATGCGCTGCAGAAGAAGCGTGCAAAAAGATCCGTTGCCTCATTCATGATTGGCGTGACGATGGTTGTCCTTTTCGGAATCTTCCCTTCTTTACGGCCTCTGGTCGCCAGTGCGGATGGCAGTATGGCCCCGGTATCAATGTCTCATACGATAGAGATGACTATGCTCGCAATTGCCGGCCTCATTGTCTTGACAGGAAGAGTCAATATCAAGGAAGTGACAAAAGGCAGCATTTTTTCTGCAGGAATGTGCGCTATGATAAGCATCTTCGGAGTAGCTTGGATGGGAGATACGTTTTTCTCAGGACATATGGAGTTGTTCAAATCTGGGATTGCTGATATTATCAGCAAGGAACCGATGCTCTTCTCCTTGGCGCTCTTCATAATGTCAATAATGCTCTTCTCCCAGGCTGCGACAGTCAGGACTCTGTTTCCGCTAGGAATAGCCCTTGGAATCAATCCACTGCTTCTTGTCGCGATGTTCCCTTCCTGCAATGGCTACTTCTTCCTGCCAAACTATCCTACTGAGGTTGCCGCCATTAATTTTGATGACACCGGGACCACCAAGGCCGGAAAATACCTTGTCGACCACTCCTTCCAGATAGCCGGATTCGTAACCACGATAGTGTCTATCGGGCTGGGATATCTTGCAGTTGTATTATTGTATTAACATAAATGGAAACGCGACTGATCAGCAAGTTCCTCTACTATTTTATGAAAAAAACAGTTCTATTACTTATCGTTATTGTATCGTTGGCTTTGGTATCATGCAACAAAGATGATGACCGGCCAACTCCTACCAGCAATCCCTCCAAGTATATTACCGATCCCGCCAAAAGGGCAATGATTACCTCGCTCAAAGATTTGGACAACGGAAGGATTTACGTAATGAATTACACAATGGACTATAAGTTGAAGGAGGCAGTAGCTGCTGAAACAACTGATTCGGACTCGTTCGGGAAGTGTATGAGTAATTTACTGTATGATGTAAATGGAAACAGCAAAGTATCTTTTGGGACCGGTTGCAGCGCATTCGCCGCAACATTGCCAGGCTCTGGAGAATATGTTATGGGACGGAATTATGATTATTGTCATAATAATGGCGAACGAGAACTTGAAACTGCTCTTATTGTGGTGTTCACGGATCATACGAATGGCAAGAAATCAGTCGGCTTTGTGGATGCTTACTGGCTGGGATTGCTTAAAGGCTTCTATAATGACGGCACAACTGATATATCCAGTCTTATGCTTGCTCCATACCTCATCGTAGACGGAATAAATGAAGATGGCCTTGCTTTTTCTTCGCTTGCGCTGGATGGTATGCCAACCGGTCAAAATGAAGCAGGAAAACAGAATATTTATGTCTCTGTGGCTATGAGAGCAATGCTTGACAGTTGCAGCACGGTGAATCAGGCAATCGATTTCTTTAAAAGATACAATATGCATATGACTACTGCGGCAACGTGCAGTCTGCACTTCATGCTTGCTGACGCAAATGGAGAATATGCTGTGATTGAATGGTCATTCAGGGATCCCAAGTCTGTGGATGAAACAACTGTACCTGACCTCTTCGTTACAATGCAGGCTGACACCAGCCGTTATGTGACCAACTTTTACGTGGATCCCCGTCTGAAAGATTGCATTTACGGTGGTCTCTCCGACCACGGTCGAGACCGTTACAATATCATTCGCGACTCTATGCGATTCTATTCCTACAAATTGACAGAGAAACAGGCTGTTTCACTTTTGAAAGCTGTGTCACAGGATCCTGATCCTCAAAAACCAACGAGCCATACACAGTGGTCGAACGTATATAACATGAGCAGGCGTACCGTTAAGACTGCGATTCTGCAGGAATATGAAAAATGGTATGAATTTTCCGTTAAATAATTGATATGAAAAGAACATTCCAATTCTTTGCTCTCGTGGCAATCTGTTCTGCAATGATGGTATCTTGCAAGAACACCAAGACAACAGAACCAACCCCAGAAGAAATTCAGGCACAGAAGGTGGCACTTGCTGATTCAGTGCTGGCAGAGATTGATGCAATTAATGAGAATTTTCAAAATGCATCAGAAAATAGTTTTATTATAAAAGATTTTATCTTGACGGAAGAAGAAAAGATGGTTAAACCAGACTATCTTCTTGACCCTTCATTTGCAAGTACACTTGTTACTAAATCGCAGAAAGTAAATGCTTTGGGTATTTATTTGACAGATATAACGCTTAGGATAATTTATGATATGCCTCTTGAAGAGACAAAAGAAACTATTGCGCAGCTGGCATTAGAACTGAATCATCCGATGGATGTTGATTTTATTACTGATTATAAAATTCCAGAATCTGAGAAAATCAAGAGAGAATATGAAGAGTGTAAGAAAAGGGGTGATTTGGTTTATTTCTGGCAGTTGCAACATGCTGTTAACACAGAAATAGCTTATATTCTTGCTCATAATCCCGAGTTGTTCTTCAGCAAGATTACAGAAGAGCAATGGAAAGCATTCAGAAAGAGAACAACTGAAAAGACAAAGGCATTGAGGGAACTTGCAAAGTATGATGAGGAGATGGCAGGTGTTTTGGAGCATTGCGATCGGACAAAGTTATTACCATCAGAAGAATACGAAAGGGCTAACTCTTCCCTTGAATCAGCAAAGCAATTCCGCATAGCCAACAAGGATAAGTATATCGCCCGCCGCAATGCCCTTCTTCAGTAACAGACGAAAAATAAATACTTCAAATCACAATGAAAAAGACAATTATAATTCTAGCGCTTCTGATTATAGTTTGCAATGCGGAAGCGCAGTCAGGTTCAGAACGGAACAGAAAGATTCAAGGGGAAACCTCCTTTATTTTTGCTGGTGCAAGTCACTGGACATTCGGAGGCCGCCAATCCATCGGTTATTGTATTTCTCCAAGTTGGTTTGCCGGAATCGGTTCCGGATTCATCGCCAACATCAATCCTGACGGCAACAATGTCAATCTTGTCCCGGTGTATGCGACAGGTCGCTGGTATTGGAAGGACCGTCGATGGTCACCTTTCATTGATATGAGTGCGGGCTATCTGTTCGCAGTAAGTGCTGAAGCCGGAGGTGGCGCATATATTGCTCCAATGGTGGGCTTGAACTATCATATCAAAGGCAGCTTGTCGCTTGACCTCGGATTAGGATATCTCTATCAGGGATGCACTCACAATGGAGTCCCATTCAATCAACACAGCCCTGAAATCCGCATAGGATTGAGATACTAACATTCATTCTCAAAATGAAATTCATATCAGAAACCATCAAATATATCGGCTGCGACGACGCCGATCTGCAGTTGTTCGAGTCCCAGTATGCACTTCCGGATGGAATGTGCTACAACTCTTATGTCATTCTTGATGAGAAGGTTGCCATTATGGATACATCGGACAAACGTACGATGAAACAGTGGAAGGATAACTTAGTCCGGGCCCTGGATGGCCGCAAGCCCGATTATCTCATCGTGCATCATCTTGAGCCAGATCATGCAAGTGGTATCGGAGAAATCCTGGACATCTATCCTGATATTCGGATTGTATGTTCCTCAAGGGCTCAGACTATGATTCCTCTCTATTTTCCTGAGGAAGATATCTCGGAACGCATCATTGCGGTTAAGGATGGCGACACCCTTTGCCTGGGGCAGCATACTTTGACGTTTATTATGGCCCCGATGGTCCACTGGCCGGAGGTTATGGTCACTTATGACAATCTTGACAAAGTCATCTTTTCGGCAGACGGTTTTGGTAAGTTCGGCGTGATGGATGCTGACCCAGACGACTGGGCCTGCGAGGCTCGCCGCTACTATTTCAATATATGTGGCAAATATGGTGTCCAGGTCGCCTCTTTGCTCAATAAGATATTCACTCTCAAGATTGAGAAGATACTCCCTCTTCACGGTCCGATTCTCAGTGGAGAGAAGATGGTTGAAGCAATCCGGCTTTATACTGTCTGGAGCAGTTATGGCGTCGAGACTGAAGGTGTTTTCATTGCACATGCCTCCATTCATGGGTGTACCAAAGCTGCTGCTGAAAGGCTTGCAGAAATTCTTCAGGCAAAGGGCTGCAAGAAAGTTTCTGTTACTGACCTTTGCCGGGAAGATCAGGCGGAAGCTGTGGAAGATGCATTCAGATATGGCAAGGTTGTTCTGGCAGCGTCAACATATGACGGTGGCCTGTTCCCTCCTATGTATGACTTTCTGCACCACCTTCAGATAAAGGGATGGCAAGGTCGAGAAGTGGCTCTGATCGAAAATGGTAGTTGGGCCCCTTCTGCCGCCAAGGTAATGAAGCAGATGCTGGAGGAGATGAAAAATATTACCATCAAGGGCGAAACCCTAACACTTCGAGGAGTGATGAAGGAAAACGATTATCATGCTCTCAATGCGCTTGCTGACTCCATTCTCATATAATTCACCAAGAAAAAAATAGACAAACCTATATGAAACAAACATTCCAATTCCTTGCTCTCGTGGCAATCTGTTCTGCAATGATGGTTTCTTGCAAGAACACCAAAACAACAGAACCAACTCCAGAAGAAATCCAAGCACAGAAGGTGGCACTTGCTGATTCAGTGTTGGCGCAGATTGATGCCTTTGCAGATGAATATATGCTGGCATCTGACAATGCTTTCCGTATTGCGAATTTTGAATTGACGGAAGAGGAGAAGATGGTTAAGCCAGACTATCTCCTTGACCCTTCATTTGCCAGCACACTTGTCACAAAATCTCAAAAAGTCAATGCACTGGGCATTTTTGCTCTGGATATAGCGGTTAGGAAAATATATGATATACCTCTTGAAGAGACAAAAGAAGTTATTGCAAAATTAGCAGCAGAAATAAACCATCCAATGGATGTAAACGTTAATACTAATCTTGAAATGCCTCTATCTGAGAAAATCAAGAAAGAATATGAGAATTGCAAAGCACGTGGTGAATTGACTTATTTCTGGCAGTTCCAAAATGCTATTCTCGTAGAGACAGCCTATGTTATTGTTCAAAATCCAGAGTTGTTTTTTAGCAAGATTTCAGAAGAACAATGGCAAGCATTCAATAAGAGAACGAATGAAAACAATTATGCAATGAGGAAACTCGCAAAGTATGATCAAGAGATGTCTGCTGTTCTTGAGTTGTTTAATCGGTATAGGGCGGTATCATCGGATGAAGAAAAAGCAAAGATTGACGTTTCAGTTGAATCTACAAAACAATATTGGAGTGCCAATAAGGACAAATTCATTAATCAACGCAACGCCCTTCTTCAGTAAAAAAACATATATCATACAATAAGGAGATGTCATTTTTGGCATCTCCTTATTATTGTTAATCAGGAAATCGTGAAGATAAAAGAAAAAAGCACTTACAAACAATGTAAGTGCTTGGGTTGCTCCCCTA
>DCGE01000013.1:0-941 GCA_002314525.1 Prevotellaceae bacterium UBA1786
AGGCTATGAATAATACAGGCTAAATACCATTTGGAAGAAGAAGAATAATAATAAACAACATTCGATGAGCATTTGAAATAACCTCCATAATAATCAAAATCCGACGCACTTGACGAACTTGATGTCTGTTTCAAATCTGATGACGACTTATACAGATAATACTCACCATTCTTAAGGGTAAATCGAGCACCTGTACTTGGCTCTTCAACCTCATCCACCTCCCAGAGGAGTTTGGAAGGATCAGCGATGGTGATGGTGTTGTCGCTTACAGTGACGGTCTGGTCGCCCACTTTTTCACCGGTACTCCCAGCATTCTTGACGGAATGTGTACCGTTGACAATCAAATATTTATACCCGTCCTCAGCAGCGGAAGCCTTGTAAAAGACAGGACTGACACCGGAGTAGTTGAGCTTGATGTCCTTGAATGATTCCGGAGAGAACGAGAGAGATTTGGTCGATGTCTTGATAAAAGTTCCCTGATCAGTTACAAGCTTGATTGTAGTCTCTGTACTGGTTGTAGGGACAGTTACAAAATACACGGTGAATGTGCCATCGGTGGCAGTAAGCTTGTCATCATAAATCACATCTATCGTAGTAGCATCGGCAGTTGAGAAATCAACTGACTTAGCTGCATAATCGACGGACTTGGCAGTTCCTGCAATTGGCTGGTTAGCAATGATTTGGGCACCATAAATCTCAGCACCGTCAGGGATACCCGAAAACGAAACCCTTGACAGAGCCACTGCACGCTCATAGACCAATGAAACCGGATCGGATGGCCTGGAAGGGTATGGGCCGGACTGGCCGACAAGAATATCAGCATCAGAATCATAGCTGGTTGCGCTCGGATGCTGGGTAGCAGGCACTGTAGGCAGGTGGGCCGCTGTCTGGCTGCCTGCAACCAAAGCGCTGTATTTGAACGCAGTGGCAGGAGCTGCCCC
>DCGE01000013.1:976-4070 GCA_002314525.1 Prevotellaceae bacterium UBA1786
CGTGAAAGTGGCATGCTTTTTACTTTCGTCCAGATTGATTGCAGAAACAGTACCGGCATTCTCACCTTCAAAAAATGTGATGCGGTCCTTGTCTGCTTCATCCCAAGTAATTGTAATAGCTTCGCCATCAACGGCAATTGATGTTTTGGTGGCTTGCTCAGCCATAGTAAAATTGACGGTGTAGGAGGCTTCCTTTTTGGCTAAGTCGATTTCTTTCTGGCAGGAGGCGGTCATTGCTGTCGCAATCACTGCCAATGCGCCAAGCGCAAGCTTGCTTATTGTTCTCATAACTTGCACAATCTAAAAATCAAACGGATCATAATTAGGATTCCGGCCCGGAACATTGTCACTGGCCTGACATAGAGAAACTCCCAATTCTAATGGGACAACTGAAAGCTGAGGAGCAGTGTACTCCTCAGTAACGAAATGGGGACTGGTACTTTTCATTATATTGTTATTAATAATTTCACAGAGGCCGAAACCTCTGCGAAATTACTAAAAAATTATGGAACAATCAACTACTCGGCCTTCTTAAAGAAATAAACTCTGTAGGCTGATGAGTTTTCAACATATCCGTCTGCTGAATATGTATCATATTCAACTTTGTCAGAGTATGTAAACTTGTTGCTGGAATTGAAGTAGAAGAAATACTTGTTAGCCTCAGCTTTATTACCGGCATACATCATTCTTACACTGTTTGTAGCAGTGTCATAAACAAGAGTATGCTGATTTTGACGTGCAGAAGAACCGGATCCCGTTTCCGAATCTTCCTGCAACAGAGTGGTAGTGGAGCCATATCTGAAAAGATAAGGCTTGGATGATGATTGGACTTTGATGTCGTAAGCGGCGTGATTTGTTTCAGCGGCATGGGCATCACCATACTTGGACACAGTAACCGCGCACAATTCAATCTCTGAATCAGACTTGATAGCTCCATCAACAATTGACACCTCGTAACCGGATGCGGATGAACCTGAGGCCTTTGAATAATCAAAGGCATAAGCTGTTCCGGAGGCGGCACTGACAATAAGGTACTCTCCTTCCCATGATGCAGGCTCAGATGTTACAAGAACATACTTGCCAAATACAGTGAGAGTGTAAGAAGCAGAGCCGGCTCTTAGAGTTTCTGTTGCAGGGGCGCTGGCCTTGATTGTTACGGTGCCGGATGCAAGGACGGTTACTTCACCGGTAGATGCATCGACAGATGCAACCTTGGAGTCAGACGGCTCAATTGAATAGCTGACACCGGTGGTCGTTCCGCTCAAAGCATTGGTAAACTTGGCATCACCAAGGTTCTTTTCAACTTTGCTGCTTGCAAAGGAGAGGTTCCTGTTGGACTTGCCGTCGTCAAGAAGATAAAGTTCAAACTTTGATGATGACGAAGTATATAAGAAAGCACTACTTGAATAACCCAAATAATACTCACTACTCCTGGTTCCTTTATTCTTTAAAGTAACCTCACCACCGGAAATTGTAACAGTCTGCTCATAATCAGATTTCTTTTCCGTATCAAAACCGATGTATGGAGAACTTCCGGTTTTACAGTAAAGATATCCTTCAGAGGTCTTGAAATAGTATTTTCCATTTGAAGAACCCTTGCTTACTTCAATGACGGCATCTTCAATATCCTCATCAGAAGCAATGACTCCATCGTCAGGAGTAACGACTGTTCTGTAACTACTGCCATTTGTGGCATCAAATACATAATAATTGGAATTACCCTTCAATACAAGAAGGTATGACCCCTCCTCAATAGTATCGCCGGTAATCTTTACATAAGCCTTCTCTTTTGAACCCGTATCCTTGACGGTAAGGCTATAGCTTGCAGTGGCGCTCTGGTAATCTGAACTTGCGGCAGCTGTAGCGGTGATAGTGACAGGACTGGAGCCTGTCTTCTTCTTACCGGTCACTGAACCTGTTGAGGAATCCACAGCAGCATAGCTTTCATCACTTGAGCTGTATGTTACAGTTGTCTTAGGATCTCCTGAGAGTGCAGGCTTTGTAAATGAAGATGGAGCATTGAGATCATACTCTGCAGAGGCAGTACTGAAACTGATGGTCTGAGGCTTGCGGGAAGTAAATATCTCTACGGTCTTTTTGCTTTCGGAGAACTTCCAAGGATTCTCTTCTGCAGAAGTATCGTAATATAAATAATAGAGTGTTTCCTCACTATTGTAGATGCTTAGATTATAAAGATTTGAAGCGCCGTAAGTGAAAACATATCTCTTTCCGTTGGAGCTGTCGTTGATAGCGGTACCAAAGGTTAACACAGGACTGCTGCCAGTAGGGCGATAGAAGTAACTGCCGTTGTTGGCAAAGTTGATTGTACCATAATCGGTAAAACCGGTATTTACGGAAGCCTTCCAAAGGATGGAAGCATCCTCTGAAGTCAAAGTTATCTTTTCGTTGACAATACTTACTTCAAGAGCGTCAATGTCGCCACTTTTATTCTTGAGGGCATAGCCATTGGATACTATGATGTAATCGTAGTTCGGATTGATGGTTGAAGCCTTGTAGTACACTACATCCTGTGATGACGGTGGTTCCGGTGCAGGGTTGACATTGAGAGTGTAAGAAATGGTGGTTTGATTGTATCCGGTAACTGCGGAAGCGGTTGCAGAAATGACTGTCTGTCCATCCTTCAGAATGGTGACAACGCCGGACGTATTAACTGTAGCAACGCTTTTATCGCTTGAGTCATAAGTTATTGCAGCACCATCGGCATATCCTGTAAGGGTAGGAGCAACATAAGCATCACCACCGAGCGTAAATACATCCGAAGTGATCTGAGAACCGCCTCTCATAAACTTAAGGCTCTGGTCAACCGGTTCATTTGGATCTACAGCCTGTCTGGTAGTTCCTTCCTTGACTGTCATATCAAGAGCGATATTGAGGAAGCTGTTGGCAACGAACTTCTGAGACTTGCCTATGGTCTTGGTATAAACATACTGATCAGTCTTGACTTCAACAGAAGAAATGTTCTTTGATCCGGCAAGAGATACAAAATAAGCATAGAAGGTGCCTCCTTGCTTGGCAGCCCCGCCGGGATAAGAGAGGGTCAAAACCTTTCCATTGCCGGTAAACTCAGCTGTAT
>DCGE01000013.1:4089-4293 GCA_002314525.1 Prevotellaceae bacterium UBA1786
AGTACCGCTTGCAAAATCTATTGCATCCAACGCAACTTTTCCGACGAGGTCATCAGTTGAAGTGATGGTTACAGAAGTAACCTTTGATCCTTCGATATTGGTGATGGCAAGTCTGGAAAGAGCGACAGGACGTCTGAATCCCATAATGATTTCAGTCTGTCTGAGAGGGTCATCATAATCCTGCTGGCTGTCACCGATGAGAAA
>DCGE01000002.1:0-2249 GCA_002314525.1 Prevotellaceae bacterium UBA1786
ACCATGTCACTGCACTTGGCATTGTCACTAAGGAAGAACTTCAGGAAATCTATTCTGTCATTCTCAAGGCAAATGTCCTGCTCAGTGAACTTTGTTCAGGTGCCGGTCTTGAGTTGGTCGATCTTCAGCTGGAGTTCGGTCGTACTGCCGACGGCTCTGTCATCATCTCTGACGAGATCAGTCCTGATACCTGCCGTTTCTGGGATAAGCAGACAGGCGAAAAACTCGATAAAGACCGCTTCCGCCACGATATGAGTGATGTGATTGCGTCTTATGCAAAAGTGTTGGATAAATTATTGGCTGTTGGCTGTTAGCTATTGGCTATTGGCGAACGGCAAACAGCGAACAGCAAAAGAAAAATGAGTGTTTTTGGCGTTTATGGCATCAAGAATGCCTCTCAGATAATTTATTATGGTCTTCATGCTCTTCAGCATAGAGGACAGGAAGGCGCGGGCATAGTTACCTTCACTTCGAAGGGTGAAGGTCACCGCCTTAACGGTCTCGGACTTGTAAGCGATATTTTCAACAAGGACAACCTTGCTTCACTTCCGGGTGAACTGGGTATCGGAAACGTGCGCTACACAAGCAGCGGAAAAGGTCTGCGTGCCTCCGGCAATGGCAGTCTGAACGATGTTCAACCGCTTTATTTCCGTCATCGTACAGGTGATTTCGCTGTTGCGTGCGATGGCAGTCTTGTGAATTCGTCACAGATCACCGACTACCTTGAGAACATGGGCAAACTCATGCAGACGGGCAATGTCTCTGAGTTGCTGGCTCATCTGATCAAGAAAGACGGTACAGAACCACGTATCTACACTATCGTCGATGCTCTCAATATGATGGAAGGTGGATTTGCCTTCATCATCATGACCAAGAACCGCATCTATGCATCGCGCGACAAATATGGCATCAAGCCTTTGGCTATCGGCCGGTTGGGTGATGCATATGTGGTGAGCAGTGAGAGTTGTGCCTTCGACCTGATAGGTGCCGACTTTATCCGTGACGTGGAACCAGGCGAAGTCATCACGATCGACGAGAAGGGACTGCGTTCACGTCGCTATTCCCAGTTCCAGCGTCACAAGATGTGTGCCATGGAGTTCATCTATCTCGCACGTCCTGATAGCGATATCGATGGTTGCAATGTTCATGCCTTCCGCAAGGAGAGCGGACGGCGTCTCTGCCGTGAGTGTCCTGCCGATGCTGATATCGTGGTGGGTGTTCCTGACTCCAGTCTCTCGGCTGCAATGGGTTATGCTGAGGAAAGCGGTCTGCCTTACGAGATGGGACTTGTGAAGAACCGCTATGTAGGCCGTACCTTCATCCAGCCGTCTCAGGCAATGCGTGAACGCGGAGTGAAACTCAAGCTCTCTGCCGTGCGCAGTATCGTAAAGGGCAAGCGGATAGTCCTTGTTGACGACTCCATTGTCCGTGGAACGACATCTCTGCAGATTGTCAAACTGCTTCGCGATGCAGGTGCCAAGGAGATTCATGTGCGTATTGCCAGTCCTATGATGAAGCATCCGTGCTTCTACGGAGTTGACACATCGACCTATGAGGAACTCCTCTGCTCCAACCGCAGTCTTGAGGAGGCCTGCCGTTGCATTGAGGCCGACTCACTCGGATATCTGTCCCCTCAGTCAACGATAGATTCGACTTTCGGCTGCGACGAACTCTGTCTTGCCTGTTTCACAGGCGACTACCCGACGTCGCTCTACAACGACATCTGCGACGACGACTCCTCGCTGGAGTCCTAGTCGCCCCCTAGAATAGCTAGCCCCTCTAGAATAGCTAGCAATTCTAGATTAGCTAGAAAACCTAGAATAGCTAGAAAAAAAAAACAATCAAAAAAACAAATAAAACAGTGGCTCAATCTTACGAACAAGCAGGTGTAAACCTCGAAGCTGGATACGAAGTGGTATCCCGTATCAAACAGCATGTCAACAGTACCAAGCGTCCTGGCAGTATGGGTGGAATAGGTTCCTTCGGAGGAATGTTCGACCTCAGTTCTCTGGGTGTCAAGGAACCTGTCCTTGTCAGCGGAACCGACGGCGTGGGAACCAAACTCAAACTGGCTTTCGCCCTCGACCGTCACGATACCATCGGTATCGATGCCGTGGCTATGTGTGTCAACGATGTATTGGCTCAGGGTGCAGAACCTCTAATTTTCCTCGACTATGTAGCCATAGGCCATAACATTCCTGCGAAGGTCGAGGCCATCGTCAAGGGTGTGGCTGAAGGTTGCCGTCAGG
>DCGE01000002.1:2319-2676 GCA_002314525.1 Prevotellaceae bacterium UBA1786
GAGACTGCCGAGATGCCGGGCATGTACTCCGACGGAGAATACGACATTGCCGGCTACACTACCGGCGTGGTCGAGAAGTCGCGTCTCATTGACGGAAGCAAGGTCGCTGAGGGTGATGTGCTTGTGGGAATCGCTTCGTCGGGAGTCCACAGCAACGGGTTCAGTCTTGTACGCAAGATCCTTGCCGACAACAACCTCTCCGACGATAGGGAAACCCTCGAATGGCTCCTCACTCCTACCAAGATCTATGTCAAGCAGGTGCTTGATGTCATCCGCCAGTGCGATGTCCATGCGGTGGCTCATATCACAGGAGGTGGCTTCGATGAGAACATCCCTCGTGTGCTGAAGGAAGGTCAG
>DCGE01000002.1:2771-4401 GCA_002314525.1 Prevotellaceae bacterium UBA1786
TCCCTCACCGTGAGATGTTCAACATTTTCAACATGGGTATCGGTATGGTTGTGGTTCTTCCACAGTCAGAGGCTGACAAGGCCATCTCCATACTTCAGTCACACGGCGAGACAGCAACCGTAATAGGTCGTATCACAACAGGAAATAAAATAGTAACAATTATATGAAAAGAGCATTAGTAAGCGTAAGCGACAAGACAGGCCTCGTCGATTTTGTCCGCGGCCTCCAGTCTGCTGACTGGGAAATCATTGCGACAGGCGGTACTCAGCGCCTTCTCGAACAGTCCGGAATCCATACCATCGGTATCAGTGAGGTCACTGGTTTCCCTGAGATCTGCGACGGCAGAGTGAAGACTCTCCACCCAAAGGTTCACGGAGCACTCCTTGCCCGTCGTGACGAACCATCACATCTTCAGGCTCTCCGTGATAACGGCATTGAGTTCATCGACCTCGTATGTGTGAACCTCTATCCGTTCCGTCAGACCATCGCCAAGGAAGGCGTGACTATGGAGGATGCCATCGAGAATATCGACATCGGTGGACCTTCGATGCTTCGCAGTGCAGCCAAGAACTACAAGGATGTGACGGTGGTATGTGACCCTTCCGACTACGACAAGGTGCTCACTGAAATCCAGGCCGACGGCACTACTTCACTCGCCACTCGTCTGCAACTTTCAGCAAAGGCCTACACCCATACTGCAGAGTACGATATGTGTATCTCTGCCTTCATGCGTGAGAAGGCCGGACTCTCCGAGAAACTTTTCCTTGAGTTCGATGTCAAGCAGTCTCTCCGCTATGGTGAGAACCCTCATCAGGATGCTAAGTTCTACAGTTCTCTCCAGTCAGTACCTTATTCGCTTGCCACAGCCACTCAACTTCAGGGCAAGGAACTCTCATACAACAACATTCAGGATGCCAATGCCGCACTGAATATTGTGCGCGACTTCTCTCTGCCTTTCTGTGTGGCACTCAAGCACATGAATCCATGCGGTGCTGCCATCGGCAGTACTATCGAGGAAGCATGGCAGAAAGCCTACGAGAGCGACAAGGTCAGCATCTATGGCGGAATCGTGGCATGCAACCGTGAGGTGACTAAGGAAGTGGCACTCGGCATGAAACCTATCTTCCTTGAGATCGTCATGGCTCCTTCATATACTGCTGAGGCTCTCGAAGTACTTTCATCTAAGAAGAACCTCCGTGTCATGGTGGTTGATATGAGTGAGGACAAGGATGTTCACGATCAGTATGTAAGTGTCAACGGCGGACTTCTCGTTCAGCACCTCGACACCAAGAAGGTCGAAATCACGGCTGATATGTGTGTCACAGAGACAAAACCTGCTCCTGAACTCATGGATGACATCCAGTTTGGCTGGAACGTGGTGAAGCATGTCAAGTCGAATGCTATTGTTGTAGTACGTGACGGTCATACTCTCGGCGTAGGTGCGGGTCAGATGAACCGTGTCGGCAGTGCTGAGATTGCTCTCAACGAGGCTAAGGCTGCCGGTTTCACTGAGAACCTCATCCTTGCTTCCGATGGTTTCCTTCCTTTCGACGATACAGTGGCTCTCGCTGCTCAGTACGGAGTGACTACCATCGTACAGCCTGGTGGCAGCATCCGCGACGAGGATTGT
>DCGE01000002.1:4459-5489 GCA_002314525.1 Prevotellaceae bacterium UBA1786
GCCCCCGCCATTTCAAGCATTGATATCCCATGAAAGTTTTAGTTGTTGGCGGTGGAGGCCGTGAGCATGCGATAGTCGATGCTCTGAGCCGTTCACCACAGGTTGAGAAGATTTATTGTGCTCCGGGCAATGCTGGAATAGCCCAGCAGGCAGAGTGTGTCGGTATCAAGGACACCGATGTACCTGCACTCAAGGACTTTGCCATCGTCAATGGCATCGACCTCACTGTCGTAGGTCCTGAGGCTTCGCTTGCTGTCGGAATAGTCGATGAGTTCCGCAGTGCCGGACTCCGTATATGCGGTCACACAAAATCTGCCACCCAGATAGAGTCAAGCAAGGAATTTGCCAAGCAGATCATGGAGAACTACGGAGTGCCTACTGCCTCCTATCGCAGTTTCTCCGACTTCGACGAGGCGCTCACTTACGTCAAGGCAGGCACCTTGCCTACTGTCCTCAAGTACGACGGACTGGCAGCAGGCAAGGGTGTGGTGGTTGCCGAGACCTATGAAGAGGCTGAGGAAGCACTTCGTTCCATATTGCTCGACGAGAGTTTCGGAAAGGGTAGGGTTGTGATTGAGGAATTCCTCACCGGTCCTGAGTTCTCCTTCATGTGTTTCGTTCGTGGCAGTGAGATCATCCCTATGCCACTTGCTCAGGACCATAAGCGTGCCTTCGATGGTGACAAAGGTCCGAACACAGGTGGAATGGGTGCCTATACAGGACTTCCGTTCATCACGGATGAAGATATCGAATTTGCCCGCGTCAACATACTCCAGCGCACAGCCGATGCAATGGTTGCCGAAGGCCGACCGCTTACCGGCATACTCTATGGAGGTCTGATGAAGACACCGCAGGGCATCAAGGTCATTGAGTTCAATGCACGTTTCGGAGATCCCGAGACCGAAGTCGTTCTCCCACTCCTTGAGTCCGACATTGCCGATATCTTCCTCTGGTGCGCAGACACCACCACCTCCTCCACTCCTAACTCCTCCACTCCTAACTCCTCACTCCTAACTCCTAACTTCGCCCA
>DCGE01000012.1:0-2007 GCA_002314525.1 Prevotellaceae bacterium UBA1786
GTCAGGAATGGGCCAACAAGGATGTGGTTCTCGTTTCGTTCAACTATCGCGTAGGTCCGTTCGGATTCTTTGCTCACCCTGAACTCACTGCTGAGGCAGGCGACAAGGCTACGGGCAACTTCGGTACTCTCGACCAGATCGAGGCAATGAAATGGGTCAGGAAGAATATCGCTCAGTTCGGCGGCGACCCCGACAACGTGATGATATTCGGCCAGAGTGCCGGCTCACGCAGTGTGAAGTTCCTCTGCTCTTCTCCGTTGACCAAGGGACTCTTCAACAAGGCTGTTATCATGAGCGGAAGCGGTTTGGTCGTTCCCGGCAAACAACCTGCACAGATGGGTGGATTCCGCATGCCGCAGCAGTCGCAGCTCACTCTCGCAGAGGCTGAGAAACAGATCAAGGATGTCACTGACTGGGCAAATCTGAAGACTCTCCGCCAGTTGCGCTCGGCTTCCACTGAGACGATTTTTGCTCTCGGCACTCTCTACCGTCAGGTCACCGGCAAGAACAGTCCGCTGACTGCCATGCCTATCTCTCCTTATCTGGATAGTTATGTGTTGCCTGAATCGTTCGACGATGCATGTCTCGATGGTTCTTTGGCCAACGTCCCATATCTCATCGGTTTCACTCTCAACGATGCCGGCAATATGGCTCCTCAGATTGCTGACTTCTGTCTCAACCGTGAAGAGAAGGGCGGCAAGGCATGGGCCTATCAGTTTGCACGTCCTCTGCCTACCGATGGTAGGGACAATGTTCTCAAGGGTGCTTTCCATTCATCCGACCTCTGGTTCATGTTCAAGTCTCTGAAGAACTGCTGGCGTCCTTGGACCAAAGGCGACTGGGACCTCTCTGAGGTGATGCTTACTGCATGGTCCAACTTCGCAAAGTACGGCAACCCAAATGGCCGTGAAGGGGGCAACTGGAATCCTTATTCTTCAAATGAAAAGAACTTCATGATCTTCCGCCTTGACGCGAACGACAAGGAAAACTCAGGACTCGCTGAACTTGTAAAATAACAAAATAAATGATATGAAACGAATTCTTCTTTCGGCTTTTGCCGTGTTGTATGTTTGCTGTGTTGCCTTTGCCGGCGATACAATCCGTGTGGCATGTGTGGGCAACAGCATCACCTATGGTCACGGAATCAAGGACCGTGCCCACGATTCATACCCTGCACAGTTGGGTGCACTGCTCGGTGAAAACTATGACGTACGGAACTTCGGCGTCAGTGCCAGAACACTCCTGAACAAGGGTGATCATCCGTACATGAACGAACAGGCTTATCGTGAGGCATTGATCTTCCGACCTGATGTTGTCGTCATCAAACTCGGTACCAACGACAGTAAACCGATGAACTGGAAGTACAATAATGAGTTCAAGAACGACATGCGTACTCTCATCCGGACGTTCCAGGCTCTGTCTTCCCATCCGAGAATCTATCTCTGTCTCCCTATTCCGGGTGATCATAAGGGCTGGACAATCAACGACAGCACTATCGTTGCTGGTGTGATACCGTATATCCAGGAGGTTGCACAGGAGATGAACCTTCCTGTCATCGACCTCCATACCCTGTTCACCCCATATCGCAACCTGCTTCCCGACGGCGTTCATCCTAACGTCGAAGGTGCCGGCATCCTGGCAAAGGAAATCTGCCGTGTCATCAAGGCCGACGAGTCACTGCTGGTCAAGGGCAATAAGGGTGTCAAAGCCCGCAGGAACACCAAGGCCGCAAAGAGACCTAAAGTCAGGAACAACAAATAATATTATCAAGATTTTCAGTCAGATTTCGATTATGGATTATTGGGTAATTTTTTTGGTCAAGAATTAGAAGAATTAGAGAGTGCTCCTTGATGGAGCATGACTGGTGGAAACACGAGTAATTGTCGTTCCGACGACAATATCTCAAATTCTGGAAATTCTTGATAAAAACAAAAAAACAATGGTTTATTTAAGGTCAAGAATTAGAGAAGTGCTCCTTGACAGAGCATGACTGGTGGAAACACGAGT
>DCGE01000012.1:2023-5251 GCA_002314525.1 Prevotellaceae bacterium UBA1786
TTCCGACGACAATATCTCAAATTCTCAAATTCTTGATAAAAAAATAAATAACCAAAATCCATACTGAAAATCTAAACAGAATCTAAACAGATATCTTACACAACATACCCTATGGAAATAGTACAAGACTTATTGCAATTCATGGATGCGTCGCCTGTCAATTTCATGGCAGCGAAGACCATTGAGACCATCCTGACCGAAAACGGCTTCCGCCAGCTCGCCGCTGAAGACGACATGCCGGAACTCCATCCCGGCGATCAGTATTTCATGACGAAGAACGGCACTGCTGTCTTTGCCTTCCGTGTAGGCTTCAAGGCTCCTCACGACAGCGGCTTCAAACTCATCTGTGCTCACAGCGACTCTCCGGGCTTCCGCATCAAACCCAATGCTGAGATGCTCTGTGAGGGTGGGGTGGTGAAACTCAATACCGAGGTATATGGCGGTCCTATCCTCTATACTTGGTTCGATCGTCCTCTGAGCGTTGCGGGCCGTGTACTGCTGCGTTCCGACAACCCGCTGGCTCCTGTCGAGAAACGTATCAAGGTCGAGCGTCCTCTCCTCATCATACCGCATCTGGCAATCCATTTCAACCGTCAGGTCAACGACGGCAACAAACTCTCCAAACAGAAGGACATGCTGCCTGTTCTCGGCATCATCAACGATACGATGCAGAAGGGCAACCTCCTCATCAACGTCATCGCTGAGGAACTCTCATGCAGCACCGCCGACATCATCGATTTCGACCTCTCGCTCTACGATACCACCAGCGCCTGTCTCGTTGGTCTCGGCAGTGAGTTCGTGTCCTGCGGACGGCTCGACGACCTCGCTATGGCTCATGCCGGACTCCATGCCTTGCTCAACAGCCAGACTACCGATATGACTCAGGTGCTTGCCGTCTTCGATAACGAGGAGACTGGCAGCGGTACCAAACAGGGTGCTGCCTCGCCTGTACTCCGCAACCTCCTTCACCGCATCTCCATCAAGCACAGTCCGTGCGAGGGCGATTTCTACCGTGCCGTCGAGCGCTCGTTCATGATCAGTGCCGACATGGCTCATGCCATCCATCCTAACTATCCTGAGAAACACGACCCTACCAACCATCCTGTCATGGGTGGCGGTCCTGTCATCAAGATCAATGCCAACCAGAAGTACGTCACCGATGCTCAGTCGGCTGCTGTCTTTGCTGAGATATGTCGCAAGGCTGAGGTGCCTGTACAGTACTTCGTCAACCACAGCGACAGTCCCGGCGGCAGTACTCTCGGCAATATCCTCACTTCGCAGATGCCTATGAAGGGTGTCGATATGGGCAACCCTATGTGGGCTATGCACAGTTGTCGCGAGACCATCTGCGTCAGGGATCAGGAATATGTATGCAAGGCTTTCAAGACATTTTTTAATTTGTGATATTCATGAAAAAGTATTGGTTCTTTCTGTCAATGCTGTGTGCATTGACCTTTGGGGTGATTTCATGTTCAGACGATGACAACGACTCTCAGCAGGAGGAAGTCGACGACTTCCCTTATACTCCTGCCGGTGTGAGCGAGATGCAGTCGGGTACATATTGCTATGCATCATCCGATTCTGCTGGCTACTCATGTATGATTGCCCTCCAGTTCAAGCAAAACAATGTGGTCACCTTCTATTTCAGGTCGGTTTCTCCGTCTGGTACCATGGCTGCACCGACGGATGGCAGGTATGAGTTTAATCCGGAGACGGGCTACGGCTCTTACAAAGTAGGCAACTGGGATGCTGAATTCTTCGTCGACAAGAATGGCTTCTTGGTCATCTTCGATCCTGACTACGATGTGACATCCCTGCAGAATGGATTCTGGCTCAACAAGATTCCGTGTGACATAAAGTCGTTGCAGCAGGATGTCGAATCTTACAAATGGGAGTACGAAAACGGTTTCGGCTGTGAGGACAACGATTCTTCACGTCTTCTCGATATCTATGATATAGGCTATCAGGATGGCACTCCTGCTGCCGGCATCAAGGCTCGTGAGGCGTTTGAGTGGACTATCGCCAACGTAGCAAAATGGGCTGGCTCTAACATCGCATCCGGAGCGGTCGGTGCCTTAGCTGGTGCAGGTATCACTGCCATCATGACTGAGATAGGTGTCGGCATGGGTGCACAGCTCAACAAGGTCACCAAACAACTCAACGACATCACTGCGAAACTTGATGAGGTCCTTCCTAAAATCAACCAGCTGCTCGACGGACAGGCTGAGGCTCAGTTCAACAACCACAAGCATCAGCTCAACGAACTGTCTAACATCGTTGCTCCGTGCTTCCTGAACGTGATGGAACAGAAGGACAGCATGAAGCGTCAGGAATTCCTGAATGAATTCAATGCCAAGCAGGGTACCAACAAGACCAACACCTTCCTCGACGACATCTCGTCGCTGACCATACAGAACACAAGGATCTATGAGGCTTACGACAGGTATATCTATCGGTGCTATCCGTGGGAGGAACAGGGCTATACTGCCCGCGAGACTTTCCGCTCCAACGACATGTTGTGTGCCTTCATGGGTACTGTGCTTTCTGCATTGTACTACAAGAGCAAGAACGATACGGTTTCTATAAAACTGCATTTCGACAAGTTTGCCAAATATCTGGATTACTATAACAAACTGAAGGTCAACCGCGACCTCACTCATGCTGTGTCACAGATTGCGGGTTGCAAGATTCGTATCAACAAGAAGGTTGACCGACGCGATTTCAGGAACCAGACTTGGCTGGCAAGCGGTGTGGAGTTCAATGAGTCCTACTTCGAGAGTTCTAATCCGTATCGTCAATACTGGGTTCCGGGTTCAATGGCATACACTCTGGCTTATGGCAATCCGCTCGGCTATCCACAGGATGTATACAACAAGATTGGTCTCAATGAGAACGAGGTCAATGTCATGCTCAGGTTCTATGGCAATAAGAAGTCTCTCCAGGACATCTTGTTCAACGAGGCTAAGTGCACCATGCCGTTCTCTGCAACTGAACTCAACGGCAAGACTCTCTGCATCATGCGCGGCAATACCAGCTGCGACTATTCTAAGGACAAGACCGGCATGTATGCTTCCAAGGGTGAGATATGCATCTCGGCTTACACCACCGACAACAAGTTCCTGCTCCGAAGGGTCGGGGTGCCTAATGTCGGCTCGAAGAACGGCAAACGCCTGTGGTACACCTTGTGGATAAAAAAGAAGAAGATTCCTGTTTTCAACGGCTGGAACC
>DCGE01000121.1:0-2640 GCA_002314525.1 Prevotellaceae bacterium UBA1786
TTACAATATCCTGAAACTTCTGGAATAAGTGCAGTAAAGCCAGATAAATGGTTTCAGTTAGGTGAATATTATTTCTATGATAAGAACTATCAAAAGGCAAAAGAATGTTTTATAAATTCGTTTGATAAAGAGTTTAAGTCAAAAGAAATATGTAACAAACTTATTTTTATTGCAAAAGAGTTAAAAGATAAAGATTTGGAACAAAAATATACTAAAGAATTAGAGGAACTAAATTGAAAGATTTAAAAAATTTTATTTACCAGTTCGGTGATTTTATAGAAAAAACTACAAATCCAAGAGATATTTCTTGTAAAAATCCTGAAGAATTACACTTTGAACTTACTTATAATTGTAATACAAATTGTATAATGTGCAACTTAAGACATTGGATAAACCCTTCAAGACCAGATATAACTTTTGAAGAAATAAAAAATTTAGTAGAAAATTCTAAATATTTAAAAGATATAAGATTTATAGTGTTAAGTGGTGGCGAAACATTTTTAAGAAAAGATTTAAATAAAATAGTTCACTTTTTAAGAGGATACTATCCACAAACAGAAATTCTTATTCTTTCAAATTTATTTGACAAAAATATTGTTTTTGATACATTAAACAAAATCAAAGAAGAAACTGGACTATATAAAATATCTATTGGAACATCCATTGATGGTATTGGAATTGAACACGACAAAATTAGAGGACAAAAAGGTGCTTTTGAAAATTTAGAAAAAAATATGGAATATTTAAAACAAAATTTTCCAGAAGTATATTTTAGCTTAAACTTTACAATTATTCCAAACAATTGCGATAAAATAGTTGAAGTTTATGATTGGTGCCACAAAAGAAATTATCATGTATCTTTTCAAATGGTAGTACAGAAAAAAGAAACTAAACAATTTGTGTGGCAAGATAATACATTAGAAATTATTGAAGATCAAATAAATCAAATTACTACAAAAATGGCAAACGAGTGTGGTATACAAGAATTTAATGAAGAAGTATTTTTACAAAATGAAGGTCTTACTTCACAATTCTTGGCATTATATTACATAATAAAATATATCAAAAATCCAAAAAGATATTTTCCTAACTGTCCTTGTGGTGAAAAATATGCAATGATAAACCCTTTTGGAGAAGTTTACTTTTGTCCTGTATATAAAGACATGTTTGCTGGAGATTTAAGAAAAGATTCTTTTGATACTTTGTGGGCAAGTAAACAAGCTCAAACTGTAAGAGAATTCTTTAATTCTAAAAAATGCCATTGTTGGTTAACATGTACCAATGGATACATGTTAGAAGATGGAATAAAATCTGGAAAACAGCTTTATATAGCAGCTAAAAATAAATGAAAATTACTGCATTAATTCTTTCATCAAACAACAGAATAAACAATATTAGAGAAAATGTAAATTCTTTGATGAAATTTAACTCTAATATTTTTGTTGTTGTTAATGGGCAAAACAAAGAAGTAGTTAATTATTTAACAGCAACTAAAAAGAATTATTCGTTTATTGATTTTATAGTTTTTGACGAAAAAATAAATAAGTCAGATGCTAGAAATGCTGGTATAGAAAAAATAAATTCAGAATTTATTTATTTTTTAGATGACGATGTTTTTATAGATAAAGATAATTTTAAAGTTTTACAAGATAAAATAAACAAATATTCTTTTATTGGTGTAATAGGTGGACCTAACCTAAATCCCCCTACTTCTACAAGATTTCAAAAATTGGTAGGTATTTTATTGTCAACATATATTATGACATACAAAACATCTGCTAGATACTATCAAAAAGGGTATGACAGATTTACAGACGACACAGAACTTATTTTATGCAATTTGGCAATAAAAAAAGATTTACTTACAAAATACAATTTAAAATTTAATAAATTATTACATTATAATGAAGAGAATCTTTTACTAGAACAGTTAAGAAAAAATAATGTAGCTATGTTATATACTCCTGATTTATATGTATATCATCATAGAAGATCAACTTTAAAATCATTTTTAGAACAAGTTTATAATTCTGGTAAAGGAAGAGGCATCATGACTACAATTATGCCATCAAGTATAAAATTATTTTTTATATTTCCGACACTTCTTTTTTTATATTTAATTATTTCTTTGCGTATGCCTGTGCATCATCATTGAGAAGCACTTTCTCTTCAAACATGTAAGCACCTGTCTTTGGTGACTTAACCATCTTGATTACCTTTGTAAATGCGCGACCCTCTTTGTCGTGGAGAGAAGCGACCGCTTTCTTTGCCATATCCTATTCGTTTTACTTAATTTCCTTATGAATGGTCATCTTCTTAAGGATTGGGTTATACTTCTTAAGCTCCAAGCGATCTGGAGTATTCTTACGATTCTTGGTTGTGATATAACGTGATGTGCCAGGAAGACCACTGTTCTTCATTTCTGTGCACTCAAGAATTACCTGTATTCTATTACCTTTAGCTTTCTTTGCCATTGTTCAGTCCTCCAAAAAAAATTAAGCAATAATCTGGATATCTTTCCATTCGCAGTTACCCTTAGCAACAGCCTGCTTGAGCGCTGCATCGAGACCGATACGGTTGATGATACGCAATCCTGCTGCACTTACCTTCAATACAATCCAGCAATCCTCTTCTACATAG
>DCGE01000121.1:2661-5656 GCA_002314525.1 Prevotellaceae bacterium UBA1786
AGTAGAATTTCTTAGTGAACAAATTGACGTTGAAACGTCTCTTTGTACGACGCAGTGAGTGTGATACATTGTTACCAATCACTGCCTTTTTACCTGTAATTTGACAAATATTTGACATACCTTTGTTGTTGTTATTTCTGCTATATTTCTTGTCGGGATTTTTAAACAGCGTGCAAAGTTAATAAAAAAAATTAGACTGACAAAATTTATTTATGAATAAATATCAATTTATCCCTTTCAGAATGGGAAAATTACAAAAGCTACTGCATCCCAGATGGCATGCGACACAATTAATGCTGGCAGCCATTGAGGACGGAGCCTATATAATCCGCCCCAACAAACTCCACAAACCAACGCCGCCATTATCAGCATGAAGTTAAAAGACCACACGTGAATCAACGTATATATCAATGTGGCAACTATAAAGCCCCAATTACTGCCCAATCTTTGTTGCAGTGTGCACTGAATATAACCTCGCCAGAAAATTTCCTCAGCCGGTCCGATTATGAGCAACAGGGCCAAGGCAATGAAAACTGGAGAAGTCTCCCCCTTCATTCCGTAAATACCATCGACTTGCGGACGAGCGAATGGGAATATCAGCTGTGACACTTTGTCACCGACAAAAAAAACCAACCAAAGTATGACGGCAATGAGCAGTCCCAAAACGACAGCCTTGATTGTATTCTTGCCGTCCAGCCGTGGAAGACTGTTTCCTTTGCTGAACCACAGGGACAAACCTATCAGTGTTGTCCCTGAGATTGTCATTGTGTACCAGAAGTTCACCTGTTCCGATGTCCATGGAGAGAACATCACGAACCACAGCACTGCTGCTGCCGACGCTGCAAGTATCAGATGAATGCGCTGACTATGCATGAGAGTGACAGAAGGAGTGAGAACATCAACTGATGTTGAGCGGTCTGCTGATCAAGTGTTGCGATTGGTTCGGCTTCCTCAAAGCCTGAAGACATCATCTGACGAAGGTTCTTGACTGCAATAGGAAGTGTGATGAACGACACCAAAGCAAGCCAAGTCAACTGTCCGAAAGCAACACATCCTACAATAATAATATAAGGTGTGACCATTTCGGCTGCGTATGCCACATGAGCCGCATTGCATCCCAACTGCATAGCAAGCGTACAAATACCGGCTCTTCTGTCATTGCAGATATCACGTGTGTTATTTGCATGCAGGATACCTACAGTAATAAGTCCGTATGTCATACTCAACACCACTGCCATCAAGCATGGCTGTCCTGTGACGACGATGCTAGTTCCCAACGAAGGAAGCAACGCGTAACAGAAAAGAATCACATAGTCGCCCATTGCATGGTATTTCAGCCAAGGATAAAATGCAGCCATCAAAGTACCGGCGATTCCTATCCAGAGTACATTGAGTCCGGTTCTGTAGACAAGCACCAAACCTATGATAACACAGATAGACAACATTGCCAAACCATAGCGCTTGATTTCCTTTGTATCGAATTTCCCATTCAGAATCCATGTCACACCGTTCAAGGTGTCATCACGGTCAACTCCCTTCCTGAAATCATAGCAGTCGCTGATAAGGTTACCTGACGCCTGGAAGAAGACCATCATAAGCAACACCAAGACTGCATTTAACCAGTCAATTGTTAATCCCTGCGCATTGCTTACTCCAAACAGATACGCTACCGTTACTACTACCGACATTGAAGATGCCGGAAACGACCATGGGCGCGTAGCGATTACCCAGTCTTTTAGATTTTTTTTCATGTGCTTTATAGTTTCTTTGCTTTGAAATTTGTAATATCACTTTTGAACCTTCCTACACTCTGCAAAGGGAAGACGAGGGTACGGATTCGGTTAAACGACTTGCCACCCATGTAATATACCTTCTCGTAGCCAAGTTCTTCAACTTTCTTCCCATCCACGATGAGAGTCGTTGACTTGTTCGTACCGATTATGGTGATATGTTCCGTCTTGCCAGGAGTGCCCTTGTAGTTGAAGGTGAAGAGATAGCCGTCACGGCTGAATCCCATCCATCCGCCTATCGGGTCGGAAAGATAGAAGGTAGCGCGGTCGCTCTTGGTCAGGACTGTTCCCGAAGACTCATGCCTCCACTTGATATCGAAATCAACCTGATAGTCATAGCCCAACTGACAAAGGCCACGATTCGAGATTTTGGTATTCGGCTTGAGTGTGGAAAAACTGGCGGTAGTCCTTCCGAGTTCGTTAACGTTAGGTGCATCCCCGAGTTTCCTGCGGTTTGCGTCCCAGTTTGCATAGCCGAGAGTATCGTTCACTGCGTGCCATGTCTTATGCGCCATCACCTGCATGGCAGGGAGTACCCTGTGGTGGATGTCGCCCACACTGACTCCGTTTCCTACCACATCGTTCCATACAGCGAACATTCCACCTTCAATCTGCGGATCATGTTCCTCAAGCAGGAAGTTGCCACCCATACGTGCAGGAGTATAGTGTTCGTAGAGCATCTGATCGTTCAGATAGTTATAGTAGTAACCAGCTTCCGGAACGATATAGACATACCCGTCAGGAATGCTGATCATCTGATAGCCCAATGACTTCATCTCGTCTGGGTTCGAATAGTCCTTCGACCAGATGCTCATCATCACGTTCTCCGAACGAACCGGTGTTGTACCCTTGGCATGTGTAAGCGAACCCCACACTACTGGTTGCTTGCCATAACTCTGGATAGTACCTATTAGGTGGTCAGTGAGTGAACGGAACATTTCTACGACTTCTTTGTCACGATTGCTGTACTCATCTGTTCCGATATGCACTCTCGGACAACAGAACACAGGATTCTCTCCTCCTAAATATTCCATATAGAGGGAATCAAGGAAAGGAATCACCTCAGGATTGCGTAGTTCAAGATGGTCCATACCGTATTCCTTGCTTCCAAGAGATTTGCGGTAGTGGGAGAAAGCAAGCACATGGGCTGGTGCGTCTATTTCAGGAATGATTTCCACACCCCAGCGGGCAGACTCCTTTATAAA
>DCGE01000121.1:5673-6099 GCA_002314525.1 Prevotellaceae bacterium UBA1786
GCGGAAGGCCTTCTTTGAGTAGAAGCCGTCCTTGCTCGTCAAGCCCGGGAAGAAATCGCTCTCCAGACGGAAACCAGCATATGTCTTGTCCCAGTCATTGTCAAAATACTGTTTAAAACCATTGTCATTGAGATGCACCTGAAGTGTGTTCATCTTATAGTACGACATGACCTTCACAAGATTTCGGAGATAGTCCAGAGGGATGTACTTTCTACCGCAGTCAATCATAAATCCACGCATCTTGTAGTCAGGCATATCATTGATTGTTCCACAAGGTATCACACCTTGCAACTGGTGTATCTGTATCAGCGTCTGTACCGCCCACAAGACACCCTGTTCGGTTGCAGCCTCAATCTTGATGCTCTTGTTTGTCGTAGTGATGGTATATCCTTCTGCACCGAACTTTTTGTTCTTAACCACATCAAG
>DCGE01000121.1:6132-6628 GCA_002314525.1 Prevotellaceae bacterium UBA1786
GTTCAGTAAGTCCGAGTGTCTTCGTCAGATAGTTTGCCACCATCTTCAACTTGCCAATTCCATAAGACACCTGAATATCTTTTCTGATGTCAAAACTACCGGTGCCAGCCTTCCAAGTCTTTATTTCAGGAACGGCAAACGGTTTCTCGTTTTTCTGGGCAGATGCCGTCAATGAGCATGCCAGAAGGAAAAGAATAAATATTTTTTTCATATCAGTTTGTTTGGGTTATTTTAGTTTGCAGGAATCAATTCAAATTCTACTGCCTCCCTACGGTTCACTATCCTTGAGCCGTCGGTATTCCAGAAGCCGTTGCCAGCTGAGCCACCGCACTGGAATGTATATTTTCCGTTCGGTTTCTTCACAATGGTATAAGTATGCCAGTCGTCCTCAAATGGGTTATTCTGCTTATCCTTCCAGAAAGCGCCAGTTTCATTGATATATCGGCCGTCTTGAACGTTTGATATCTTGTACCGACCCGTAGCAGGACGAAGTTCC
>DCGE01000121.1:6639-18408 GCA_002314525.1 Prevotellaceae bacterium UBA1786
AACATTCCTGCCTCAGAGGATTTACGCTATCACGCTCAGCCACGAAGACAGGCCAGTCCCCCACCCTGACCGATGATGCCTGAGCATCAGTCAGGAACTTTCCATTGACCTTTATGAAGTACCTACCATCAGCAACTACAGGCTGTGGAAAAACATCAAGTCCGTATGTGTGGGCATTCTTGTATTGTTTTATCAAAGCGGCAGCAGTTTCCTTCACCCATGGGGTATAGACATCACCGCTCACCACAGGCTTTGCCTTGACAATACTACCCTCATAGTTCCTGCTGATGATAGTCTTGCGGACAGCTTCAGTCTTTTCCAATGCCTTGTAGTGGCCGATAAAAGCGACTGTGTCTCCCGACTGAAGAGCTTTGTTCATAGCTGCAAGTTGTTCACCCGACTGTCCTAAAAGACGCATACTCTCCACCCAAGGACGAATCTCGTTCAGCATTTCCGGATTATTTACGGAGTCGGCTAACAGTCTATCGGCATACTCCACCAGCATCGTAGCATACCCCCAAGGGGTTGCCCTATTGAAAAGAGGTGTATCACCCTCACGGCGCAGTCCGTGACCCGTACGGCCTAAGTCTATGTTGTTCTCACAGAAGAAACGGAATTCTTCCTTGCTTGTTGGCATCAAGTATGACATCGAACGTTCCCAACTGCTAACACTGTCGTACTGAGGCATGTTCCATGTATAGTCGGCAATACTGTAGAGACTGACCTTTGAAGCCTCTGCATATTCCATCGGGTTGGAACAAAAACCGCTCAGCATATCAGCGATATCAAGTCCGTTACCGTATGTCTTGCCCATCAGCAGACGACTCTGGCAATAGTCATTCACAGGATAGTTCAGCCAGATGAAAGCCTTTCTGCCTATCTGTGCATTGATCCACTCCATGTCGTCCTTCTCTATCATGTCAACCACAGAGTTTCCTGTCCACATGATACGTACTTCCCTATACATCTGTGTGCCTAAGGTCTTCAGATAGTCACCGCCAGCCCAAAGCTTATTATACTGAGTTGGACAGAGTACCAGCGGATTTACACCCGGATATTTATGTACGAAGTTGTCTGTGACATAGTTCAGCAGACCGGCTTGTTTCTCTGCTTTCGTGCCTTCACCTGAGATATCATCAAAGAACACGGCAAAAGTCCTTACACCCAGATCATACATGCTTTTCAGTTTGTTGACTACGGCAATGCTGTCGGTCTTGTTCCACTGGATATCTCCACCAGGATGTACTGCCCATACGAACTGTACTTTGTTTCTGTGTGCGGCCTCCACCAATTCACGTATCTTCGATGCTTCACTCTCGGGATATGGTTCGCGCCAATGTACACGATGGTATGGATCATCCTTCGGACCATAGACGTATGTATTCATCTTGTTCTTTCCGTAGAAGTCAAACTGGCGCAGACGGTCTTTATGACTCCATGGATTTCCATAGAAACCTTCAATCACACCTCTACAGTCAACGCTCGGCCAGTCAGTGATTTCACACGACATAACCTGTGTTGCTGACATAATCTGAAGGAATGACTGCACACCATAGAAGGTACCCGCTTCGTCATATCCGGCGATGACCACTTCATCCTTGCCGACTTTAAGATAATACCCTTCCGCTTTCTTAGGGATGAACTTGCTGTACTTCTTGACAGCCTTGTCATTCTTCTCGCCGATATAGAGTTTCACTCCGTTTGTTTTTGACAGAGACAAACCTGAAGCCATCAATGCATTGACGGCATCAATATCAGCCTTGTCTTCACCGACGATATTCAATGTCACGTTATTGTCGAACACCTTCTCACCCCATATGATTTTTTGAGGTAGGGGTGAAATCACTTGTTGCTGGGCAGATAGACTCATACCCAGCAACAGTGTGTAAATCAAAAGAATCAATCGGTTCATTTAATCAGTTGTTTCTTTCCGTTAATAATGTATATACCCGACTTGAGTTCGTCTGTCGAATTGTATTTGCGACCTGAAAGATCATAGATTCCGATGACGGATGGTGTAGTCTCCGGTTCAAGTGCCTCTATCGCAGTCGTACCTGCAAGTTCAAAGAGCCATTCTATGTGCTTCGTGTTGTCCTTATCAGGATATACGTAGCTTCCTGCCGAAGTAGCGTCAATTCCTAAGTACTTTGCCGTATGGTACATACACGTCAGCGAGTATTTACCCTCACCGATGCTGTTTACCTTGAAGCGTGAGCGCGAATTATCCGTAAGGTTCTTCGATGCCACCATGTCCCATGTGTTTGAAGTGCCGAGGGCCATGTAGTATCCGTTCTCGCTGCATACGAAATACTGTCCGGCAACGCCTGCTGGAATAAATCTTACGGCTTGAGTCTTGCTTGTAGCACCCTTTGACTGGATGCTTACCTTGCTGTTCTTCAGGTCAAGATACAGACCTGTATCTACGTTCTTCAGACGGAAATACTGGTTTTCGTCGTATGCATCGAAATCCACTGAACCAGGATATAATTTCGTCCAGAGGGCAGAATATGCCGTGCGGAGTGCTACGAACGCTGAATTGAGTTCATCGTAGTCAGCACCTGGCTTGTTGAGCTTTTCGGCTTTTGTCACAGCCTCCTGCAAGGCTGTCTTCTCGTCGCTGTCATCTGCAGCAGCAATAAGCAGTTTTGCCTTTGTGCAGAGATTGGTCACTGCATCGTGAAGGCCTGCAAGCTGAACGGACTCAACCTCCTCAAGGAACCAGTTAGTTGCTGAAGTGTCACTCCATCCTACTACGTTGTATGATGCGTTCTGTGCCGAATGAAGTCCAGTTTCCTTTCCTTCAGGAGTGATGATGCAGAACGTACCGTTGCCCTTATCATTGAATTCGAACATCAGGGCTGCCGACTCGTCGGCACCGTTACATGTAGCTTGTGTACTCTTCTTGACAGTATCAATATACTTGCCATTGTAGTTTGCTATGTAGTAAGTGTTGCTGCTTGCAGTCGAAGATAATCTCCACAGCTGCTTAGTGTCAGTCTTGACGGTCGATTCTTTTGTAGACAGCTTTCCGTTGTTGTAGTACATATACCTTTTAGTATAAGCATTGTTACGAAGACGGTAATATGCGCCAGGAACAATCTGCGTACGGCATGAAGCAGTGCCCTCAAGGCGTTCGATTTCTTTCTGGAGCCTGTCATTGATATCACCATACTTGCTCACATCCTTGTCAGCAATAGCGCTGTCGGCTTCTTCGATTATTGACTTCAGTGTCTCAAGTGCCTCTGTCTTGTAGAAGCCCGGATGGGTTCCGTCTGTGTCTTCAAGTTTCAGGAAGGCCTTTGCTGATGTGAGTGTCTTCTTCAGTACGGAAGTCGATGCATCATCAGGACTGAAGCCTGTGATTTCCTGCATAGCCTGTTTTGCACCTACGGCATATATCTTCACATCACCACCATCATAGTCAGCCGGAAGTGTGAATGTTGTGGCATTGCTGAATCCAAGCACACTACCATTGGCGTCATAGGCAATGAAGCCGACTGCACCTGTACCACCCTTGAACGTAAGTTTTGAACCCGACTGCGTCAGTGTATATCCGCTTGGAGTTTCACCCTCACCTTCGTATTCAGTATAGATACCAGTAGTATATCCAAGTGAAGCCGTTGGATGTTCTCCGTGATCGACCTTGGTGCCTGTATGTCCCTCTGCTTTGTACAACCCACTGACAGCTACGTTCTTTGAACGGTCGTCAATGAATATCACAGATGTGTTCTTCGGATAGTTCTTTGCCTTCACTCGTGCTTTTGCTGCATCAATGGCCTTTTGGGTTGAGGTCACATAATGGTTCGTGTAGTCGCCTACGAGAAGCAGATTCATCGGAATGAAGAAACCGTATGCATCAAAGAAGTCCGTAAGGTCTTCCTTTGCGATTTCGCAGCACTTCTCATAGAACTTCAGGTGCATGTTCTCACCGAGTGTAGGATTGCTCGTGCTGTTTCCGCTACCGAACTTGAGTCCGTCCTTCCTGAGGGCTTCAAACAGACGAGGATAGAACGTGATGTCGTTCTTTGCTGCGTGGTAATAGAGGAAGAGATGATAGTACATACGGGTCTGTGCCCAGATATCATAGTTGTACCATGGTGTCCTTGCCTGGAAGTAGTTCGTCACATCGATATTGGTATTTCCACGGCTGTCGCCATATCCTACCATGAAGTTCGTCACGTTGGCAAAGAGGTTGTTCGTCACTTCCGTTCCTCCAGGCATGTTGAATACACCCTGATTTGTATGGCCTATTTCGTGGGCAGGTCCCCAACTTGAGCATGTACCGCCATAGAACAAGCTATTCTTGCTGAGCATTCCACCCATAGTATTCCTTGCATAGTATGTTCTCCAACTTGATGCGTTCATGTATGAAGAGTTGTCAGGAGACCATGCAAGGTGGTAGTTGTTATAGTAATCTGGATATGGAATCTTGCTGACGCCATCACTGCTAATATATTCGGTTGTGACTGGGTCGTCCTTGTCCCAGAGAATACCCAGAAGAGACCATTGCCATTTGCACACCCAGTCCCATGCATCGATACCTCCGTCAATCTCTGCGACCTTAGCAATCGACTTGAAGTCCTCGAAGTGCATCTGTACGAGACAGTACTGACCCTTGAGTTGTACGGCAATGTGCTTATGGTTCTTGATGATCCAGTTGAACACATCAGCACCTGCGTTCTTCTCGTAGTAGCCATCCACATTACCACCTTCAAAGTGAATCTTGATATCATGGAAACCAGAGAGTGCCACCCATGATCCGTCGTTGTATGTGTTCTTGTTGTACATCACGAAGAACGATGACGAGTTCTCAGCAACAGGTACTATGTTCAGACCCTTCTTCAACTGAGTTCCAGCCGTCGTGCTATTGATCATATCGACTCCTGATGCGCAAGCCAGATAGAGTGTGGCTCCAGAAGGTATGTCATCATCTACCATGACATACAGGAGCTGGCGTGCGTCGGCTGTGATACCTGTAGGGTTTTTCATGTGGCTCTGGCAGTTCTGGCGCGTCCAACCTGCCCACGATGTTGATTCCGAACTGATCTGGAAGTCATGAACACGGAACATCTTCTCGAAAGTGCCCCAAGAATTGTTCTTTACCTTTACCGCCATGTTCTGGAGTTCCTCTGGAAGTCCGGCCTCTGCCATCGCACTCTTGAGGTCTTCATCTGAGTACGAAGCATATTCAGCATTTAGTTCAGTGCATGCCAGGTCTGCAAAGAATGTCTTCAGTGCAGTGTTGTATTTCGTGGCATTCTTTATCTCACCGCTCAGTGTCTTGTAGTTTGCTCGTGCAGCATCTACATCCACACCTTCCACCTTTCTGAAGAAGAAGGTGTTCGCTGCATTATCCGGAGTGTTCCATCCTACGAGCCAGTAACTCTGGCTTGAAGCACAGTGAACAGACATGCTACCTGTGATGTTGAAACCATCCTTGTCGTATGATGCTGTGGCGATGGTCAGATAACTGGCAGTGGTAGTCGTAGTCAACTGCTGCGACTGATTCACACTGCTGCTGAAATATCTACCAGTATATACATTCTGGATGGAATATTTTCCTGTTGAGTTCTTGGTAACGACCCAGAGTTGTTCCCACTCGTTTGCCGTGGAACCTACATCCTCTGTCGTTGTTACTTTACTTGCAACGTAGTCTTCCGTAACCGCACGGTTGTAGGCAGCGTTGATGATACGATAGACACTCCCGCTTTCTATGGCAGCCGCATTCGCGAGTACCGAAGCTGAAAGAAGAATCAGGGAAAGAATGTTTTTTAGTTTCATATTGATTTATTTAATGAGTTTTTTCTGTCCGTTGATAATGTAGATGCCGTTGCTGATTCCGTTTTCGGAAACCCTCTGGCCTTGGAGGTTATATGTTGAAGTAGCTTGTGAACCATTGTCATCGGTCTTCACATCATTTATTGCTGTTGCGAAGTCCACATTGTATGCCTTGTCGAAGACGTATGTGAATGGAGAGGCTGTCTGTTTCGTAATCGACTTACCGTCTGCACTCATCACGAATACATCTTCCTGAGCCTTGTATGAGCCAGTGAGGAGGTGAGCCATCTCAAGTTCAATGGCCACGTTGCCGTTAACCACCAATGGTTCGCCTGCTCCCACATAGTTAGTAGGAGTCACAACGAAGGTATCACCTGTAGTGTAGCCTGTGTTGAGGTGATCTCCCTGTACCGCAAATGGCAATGAGAGTACTGCATAGCCTTCGTTCGTCTTGGTAAAACTGAGTTTCTGTGCTATTGCCATATCAGGCATGCAGAATGCCATGTCACCGTTGATCACGATGTTTGCCGCTCCGGCTGTCTCGACCTCGGCAGGATCGTAGTAGATTACGTTAGTTTCCGCCTTTACTGCCTCTGGTATCTCACGATTGTCAATATATTGCGCAATGGCATTCTCAGGGAGATAGCCGAGGAAACCGTCTGCGTTTGTGTACCACATCTTTTCCTGGTTCTTGTCGCGAAGGACAACTGAATACTTATATACCGCTGACTGGCCTACTTTATAATAAGGAGCAAGGACATCCTCCCCATTGCGTTCAGCAGCCACCACTATCAGATTGCCGTTTGTCAGCAGGGTCTTTACGGATGAAGGCATGGATGCCGACTTCGAGTTGCAAGCCCAGACAAGTCGGCCTGTCTGCTTGTCATAGAACTTATGACCCATCCAACCTGTTCCCTTGAAAGTGATGGTACTGCTTGAAAGTGTGAAGTAGTCATTGTCGACGAGGTAGTCCGTACCTCGGTCGTAGCTCTCATAGTCACCACCGTCACCCGATTTTCCGTAGTATGCACCATCGTAGTTGCAGCACTGCCACTTCTTGCCACCGTTTCCTGTCGCATCACAGCCGAACTTATTATCAGGATCTGAATCATGACGGATGATATGATCATCAATGAACATCAGGTTTGCATACTTCTTTGGATACTTATGCATGTATTTCAGTGCTGCATCAATATCAGCCTGTGTAGTAGTCACATAATATGTTGAGTAGTCACCCACCTCGTAGTTTTCTACTGGTACGAAGAATCCGTATGCCTCGAAGAACTCGCTGAGGTCGGCCTGAGCCACGTCGCAGCAGAGCTTGGCGAAATGCAGGTAGTCTTCCTTGCCTGAATTCTTGCCATTCTGATGCATCGGATTGGCACGCAAGGCCTTGAAGAGTCTCGGATAGAACGTAGTGTCATAACCCTGATTATGGAAATAGAGCCACAGTTGGAAGTACATGCGGGTCGTAACCGTGATATCTCGGTCGAGCCATGTCTGGTTCTTCGGCAGGAAACCGAAGTTTGTCTGAGGACTGCGATAACGAGTGCTGCTGATACCTGTTTCAAAGGTATTGATGTTCGAGAACAGGTTGTTGGAACTCTCGGTAGCACCTATCAGGTTGTGTGCACTCTGATGGTTATGGCCGAATTCGTGGCTCGGTCCCCACATGGCACCACCTTCATGTCCGTCTCCGCCGAAGTTGGCAAGATTGCTGTACTTCATGATGGTAGGCAGAGTCGTCTCGTTGAAGTATGAACCCTTGTCGCCTGCATACATATAACTGTAGTTGATGGAGAAGGCGTTCCATACATTTCTCAATCTGCCGTCGAAAGCATCCAATCCCATATACGACTCCTCATTATCAATAATCTTGTTCCAGATGCGCACCGTACCTTCTATGTTGTTCGGTTCAGTTTCCTTCACTATCTTGGAGTTCATGCAGAATACTATGTGCTCACCCTTCAGGTTGATGACAGGACTCTGCAGCATCTTCTGGTTGATCATCAGTTTCCAGTCGTCGTTCGTCATCCCACGAGTAACATCGAAATAGCCGTTGAGCGTACCACCCTCAATATGGACCTTGATGTCAGGATAGTTGGCAAGCAGTTTGTCTGTGTTGTTCAACTGGTAGTAGATGAACACATTCGCCTGAGCATCAGCCCTGATGATATTGAGACCCGCATTGAGGTTGGTCGTAGGACCGTTGCGGTTTGACCCCGGATCACCGGTCGACACACGTTCCAGCTGAAGCGTGCAGCCGTTCTTAGGATCTTCCTCCACATAGACAAAGAGGATGTCGCCGCTTTCAACGGTGATACCTGTAGGGTTCGACAGTTTGCCGTAGTTGTTGCTCATACCTGTGAGCCAGCACATCTCACTGTGGTTGCTGTAAACCTGATAGTCGGCAACACGGAAGAATTTCTCCAGTCCTGCCTCATAGTTTGAAGTACTGTTCTTATATACCTTCCATGTGTCGTTCTTCACCTTCATCACCATATCCTTGATAGCCTGTGGCAGTTCGGAGTAGCCAACGATGGCTTCAACCTGGGCATCAGTCATTGCTGCCACTGAAGATTTCAGAGTCGTGCAGGCCTTGTCCTCGAACAAAGTGTTGAGTGTAGTTTGGTACTTAGCCTTGTTGGCGAGGATGCGTGCATATTCCTTTTCTGCAGCACGTGCCTTGTCTATCTGTTCCTGTGTCAGGTTCACCTTCTCGAAAGCCCACACACTGGCACTTGCGTCGGTGCTCCAGAGAACCACATAGTTACTCTGTGATGAGGCTGTATGCATTCCTGCACTCGCTCCCTGCGACTGGGTGATGGTGAACGAATAGCTCCATTTGTCCGTTGTCTGCTTGATGAAGAAAGTATGAGGTTGTGCATTTGTAGTGAAATACTGGCTCGTACCAGGAGACTGACTCGCATAGTTCTCCGTGACTACATTCTGGAATGTGTATCCATCGCCACTCTTACGTATCTGCCAGCACTGTGTGAGCTTATTCTCGTCCCTCTTGACTGATTTCAGGTTTCCGTCCATCTCTGTCATGTCGAGGTTGTAGTGAGTGCTGACTATACGGTAGTATGCACCGTCTTCAATTTCCTTTGCCCAGCCCTTGGCCTGGTTGAGATGATCTCTGATTTCCTCTTCCGTCACGTCCGTAACCAAGTCGATACCCCAGTCACATCCTGCATCTCCGGCATAGCTCCACTTGTACAACGTCTTACCATCGTTACCGAGGTTGAGACACTTCTGACCTGAGAAATCAGCCTCAGAAGATATGATACCCCATGCATCGGTATTGGTGTTGGTGTTGTTCGGACTGTACTTCATGTATAGTTTGGTTGCATCACCAGGAGTTCCGAAGTCGTCAGTGAGATATTCTCCCGTCTCGGCACTTCTCAGTGTCCATCCCGTATCGTCAGCTTCCTTGATCCAAATCTGCGAGAAGCCTGTCTTTGCCTTTGCCGCACCATAGACAGAACCCTTTGAGGCTGTCAGGTAGTTGCTGATTCTCTTGTTGTAGAGTTTTATGAGCGACTGCTGCATCTGGTATTTATACAGATTCTGACCTTTCAGTTCTGACACAGAAGTGAACTTCACCTCGTAGAATGACCAGTCGCAGCTGTTGCCTAACTTGGCAGTACTGGCACCTATCAGGTCTGCACCCGTCGATGGAGCAGAAAGATAATACATATTTCCCTTGATTGAGAAATTCCCGCTGCCGCCAGTGATTTCGCTTATAGTCATCGGATAACCTTCCGTTATGGTAGCCTTTGACTTTGAGCTGCTGGGATTAGAGACATAGCGTCCAAGTCCGGTCTTCACGAAATACTTGCCCTCATAATCAGCAGATGTTTCCAGTTGGAACATGTAGCCAAGATTTGACTCCACGTCCATGGCTTTTGGAGTAGTACCTTGATGCAGGAGGTTGTCAGTTCCTTCGTATGCAAACTTTTTTGTACTGTTATTGTACATGAAATACAACTTCCCGGCTTCAATCGTCGTAGCCTTCGAACCGACATCGTATAACTTGCCGGCATATTCACCAGCAAAAGACACCGTAACACTTGCTAAAGCAAGCAATACCGATATGAATAATCTATCTGTTTTCATTTTGTTTATTGTTTGAAGTTAATAATTCATTTTTTGTTTTTTGGTAACATTTTGCAAAGTTAACAAAAATAATTTATTGATATACTATCAAAATGACAATTCTTTCAAAAAAAAATTCAAAAAAACACTATTTTTCAATTTTTCCCAACAGATATTCCGTTTTATCCCATTTTTACAGGTTTCACTGATAGAGAGGACGGTAATACGATGAGGTTATTTTCATTTTTTCTTCAATCAATCAAGCTGTTTCGGAAAAATGTAATAACTTTGCAGTACCAATTGATTTGACACATCAAAAACAATATACATTAATAACTACTTTTTATCTGATTTCTAACCAAATGAACAACTTACTAAAAACAGCACTCATCGCTGCATTGTTTCCGGTTTGCATCAATGCAGACAGTCAAACTCAATGGAACTCTCCAGGAGCTGGCAACCCATTACTTCCCGGTTACTTTGCCGACCCTACCATCCGTAAGTTTGGCGACACCTTCTATATCTATGCCACCACTGATGGTACGGGTAACGGATATGGTCCTGCTCAGGTATGGATGTCGAAAGACTTCGTCAACTGGCGCAATCAAGTCATGAACTGGCCTACCACTGAGGTGGTGTGGGCTCCCGATGTCATTCAGGCTCCCAATGGCAAATACCGCTATTATTATTGTGAACCATGTATGGTGCATGCTGGAGAAAGCGACTCACCGGTAGGACCATGGAAGAACATGCTAGGTGAATCGGATGCCGTACTCATGCCCGACCGTTTCTGCCACCCTCGGGCCATCACACTCGACCCTCAGGTCTTCACCGACGACGATGGCAGTCAGTATATGTTTGTCGGCACATGGGGCTTCTACGACGATTCCGGATGCGGATGGGCAAAACTGGCTCCTGACGGCAGGTCGTTTACCGATAAGGGCCTCATCTCCAGCCGCGAACTCAAGGACTTCTTCGAAGGACCGTTCCTCTTCAAACGTAACGGCATATATTATTTCACCTATTCTGCCGGCAGCTGCCACGACGATACTTACCGTGTGCAATATTCCGTCAGTACCACAGGACCTCTCGGACCTTACGAATACAAGGGATGCATCCTCAAGACCAATGCTGACGGTACGGTTCACGGACCTGGTCATCACTCCATACTTCAGGACGGTGACGACTTCTACATCATCTACCACCGCCACAACAACCCTCACTCCATTCACGGCTTCAACCGCCAACTCTGCCTCGACAGGATCGAGTTCGATGCTCAGGGCAACATCCTGCCTATCACCCCATCTCACTCCGGAGTCCTCCCGGCTTCTCTCATGAAGAAGAATCCGAAGACTCTCCCTAACCTTGCTTATCAGGCCTCAGTCACGGCTTCGTCTTACTATGACGACTGGTTCAAACCTCAATATGCCGTTGACGACAACAACGGCACTCTATGGCGTTCACGCAACAACACAGGTGAAGCATGGCTCCAAATTGACTTAGGCAAAATTCGGAAATTCAACCAGGTATGGACTCAGTTCGAGTACCCTACCTTCTTCTATCAGTATCATATCGAGACTTCCGACGATGCTCAGACATGGACTCTCTTTGCCGACAAGACTCATAACGTCAATGCCGGATCACCGATGATTGACAAGAAGGACGTCAAGGCTCGATTCATACGTATCACCATAACCGACACTCAGAAGAATGGTCATTTTGCCGCCATCTGGAACGTGAAGGTCTATAACGCCACCAAGAAGAACGATCCTGAACGTCTGCTCCCATCCATCGAAGGTATGGATATGGCAGCCGTAGAACAAGGATACCCTAACCTCCACAAGAAGGACCTCGAGCCAATGTCCCTCTCTCAGTCGCCGATCATCGACATTC
>DCGE01000076.1:0-1324 GCA_002314525.1 Prevotellaceae bacterium UBA1786
GCAAAAGGCACATTGTACTGAAGCCCTTCTCTATGGCCTTCCCAGTCAATGTAAACTCCTTTTTGGTTTTCTGTAAGAGGATAATACTCCCTAACCGAATGCACTTCTCCATACTGACAACTCTCTTCTGAAGTGGTTTCGATGAGTAGAGCAAGTTCTCGAACAGTAGGATGCGTCATCAGGTCTGTCATCCTGACCGATATCTCGAATTTCTGCTGCAACTTCATCGCCAACCTCATGGCTGCAATTGAAGTCATGCCCAGTGATACAAGGTCCGTTGTCACTCCAAAATGCGCTATCTTCAACGCTGCAGCAACGATGTCGTGGATTTCCTGCTCTTTCGCTGTCTCCGGCAGAACTATCTCTATGTCTCTGAATTCCGGCTCCGGAAGCGCCCTGCGGTCGATCTTGCCGTTTGGAGTAAGTGGCATCTGCTCCAGCTTGATATAAACTGTCGGAACCATATACTCCGTCAGAGTGTTCGAGAGTTCTTTCTTAATGTTCTCTTCATCGGCTTCTCCAGTATAGTACAGGCACAACGTGTCTCGCTTCACCATTGCAACAACCTGATTGATGCCGTCTATCTTTGCAGCAGTCGATTCTATCTCACCAAGTTCGATACGGAACCCCCTGAGCTTGATTTGATTGTCGATTCTGCCGATGTACTCCAGTTGACCCTCGTCATTCCATCTGACAAGATCACCGGTGTGGTACATCTTTTGTCCCGGTAGGTATGGGCAGTCAACAAACTTCTCCGCTGTCAGTTCAGGACGGTGCCAGTATCCAACCGAAATCTGATTGCCTGAAAGGCACAGTTCGCCCACTACTCCTCTCGGCAGCAGATTGCCCTGTTTATCACATACATATGACCAACTGTTCGGAACAGGCTTGCCTATTGGAATATCTGTCTCTCCTTTTTCGACAAGATGATAAGATGAACATACGGTAAATTCGGTAGGACCATATCCATTATATAATCTGGTGCTTGACTCTTTGACGGCTGTGAACCTACTTCCTCCGAGCATCATATAATCAATGGACACATCATGACTGTTTAATAGAAGAAGGCCTACATCCGTGCTGATGGTCATTCCAGTTATACCATTGACCTTTATATAGTTTGATAAACTATCCAAGTCTATCATCATTGATTCATCGGCAATATGTATCTGTGTGCCCGACATCAACGGATAGAAGAGATCAAATGTAGAGGCATCAAAAGCAAAATTAGGCTGAAGTAAATTTCGCTTTGAACTATCGAGACCGAAAAGTTTGATGCTCCATGCACCGCATGCCATTATTGACCGATGTGCAACCATCGCAC